>JACPRB010000011.1 GCA_016190155.1 Planctomycetota bacterium | reverse complement strand
GGAGGATCTCCATGCAAACTGTTTGAGCATGGTTATTACGAGAGACTCAAGATTCTCCATGAACCTCCAGGCCAGTCGCCTGAGTATCTCTGAGGAAGCCAGGAAACCAGGAAAGGAAGTCGGTCGTCCTATCCTTCGGTCTTCCTCCTGGCTTCCTGGCTTCCTCATCGTATTCTCCGGACGGAAAACGAAGGATCCACGAGTTCGGCTGCCGCGCTGGGGTTTTAGAAAAGCGGGGCGCCCGTGTCCCCGCGAACCACGAGCGCCCCTTCGTGCCCTCACGCCGCCTTCGGGATGGCCGGAGCCGGCGCCGCGCCGCCCGCTCCCGTCGCCGAAGACGACGGCGGATACATCACACCGAACGTGTACTGCTTCGCCTTGCCAGGCTCACGCACGTGCACCGATTGGCCCGCGCTGACGATCGCCTTCAAGGCCCAGTACGCCACGCCCGTCAACTCCCGCTGCCGCGACACCGCGTCGCGATGCTGCGTGCGCACGGCGATCTCCTGCCGCTGCGCCACGTCCTTCAGCTTGCGGATCACCTCCTGGCCTTCCTTCAGGAGGTCGGCCGGCACCCCGACCGCCGCCAACGCGCTCGCCGAAGGCTGGATGAGACCGAGCACCCGCTCCAGGTCGGTCGCCACCGCGCCCGGATTCTTCTGTTGGGTGCCCATCCGCGTCGCCCCACTCGGGACCTCGACCCCACGATGGCGCGCGGAGATGATCCGCGCCACCAGCGCGCGACGATACCGGATCCCTTCCAGGACGACCGCGTCCTGCTCCTCCGTCGCCTCCTTCGACTTCGCTTTGGCCATCAAACGGTCCCGATGACCCGCATCGAGCTCGTCGAGCGCCCCCTGCGCCTGCGCCAAGAAGGCCGGCCCCAGGACCGCCTTCACGGCCGGATCCCCGGCGACCAGCCCCAGCGTGTACCGCATCTGATCGATGACGCGGCGCGTGTTCCTCAGGTGACCCAGACGCACCAACTCCTCCTTCGACGGCTTCGTGACCATGACCCACCTCCAATCCAACAAGGGTGACTCTCGTCCGACCGCACAGCGCGGCCGGCTCTCATACGAACAGTCGTGAGCTGCGAGGTCACCGGGTAAGAAATTCGCTCGTAAATTCGTGCAACCGACCTCGGAACGCCCCACAACGATCTCCGCGCGCGGGGCCACGACCTCGGAACGCCCCGCCGGCGCCTCTGCGAACACCGCCACGACCTCGGAGAGCTCCGCCGGAACCTCTGCGCCCCGAAACACGATCTCGGAGAGCGTCGCCGGCGCTTATGTGAGCGGGGCCACGACCTCAGAGAGCCCCGCCGGCATCTCTGCGAGCGAGAACACTCCCTCGAAATCCTCCGCCACCGCCTCTGACGGCGCCGCGAGCACCTCGAAACGCTCCTCCACTCCTTCGAACGCATCCGCCGAACAGGTGAACGGGTGAACTGATGAACGTATGAACTCTTGGTATAATGGCCGCCGGAGGGACGACGATGACGGCGGCTCATTCCGGACACTTCGCCGACTTCCCGGCGAGCGAATGGAGCCGTCTCGCACGCTCCGAAACGCCTGAGGCCCGGCGCGAACACCTCGAGCGATTGAGCCGCCTCTACTGGTCCCCCATCTACACGTACGTCCGCCGCAGAGGATTCGACCACGACGCCGCGAAGGATATCACCCAGGAGTGCTTCCTCCGCCTCTGCCAAGGAGAGGGACTGCCGGCCTTCGACGGACGCTCGCGCTTCCGCACATTCCTGCGCCAGATCGCGAACAATGTCGCCGCGGACTACATGAGGAAGCGACTATCAACCCGGCGCGGAGGCCGCGTCACGTTCACCGCGCTGCAGGACCTGGACGACGCCGCGTTCGCCCGGCTCGCTGTCCACGACGGCTCGCCCGACGACGCCTTCGATCGAGAGTGGGCGCGCGTAGTGGCGGAAAACGCCTCGACACAGCTCCTGGCGAACCTGACGGCCCCTCGCGATCAGCGCAAGCGCAAGGTGCTGGAGATGTACCTCCTGCCGCGACTGCGCCTGGAACCCAACCCGCCCACGCGCGCGCAGGTCGCGCGGCAGATCGGTTGCGCCGAGGACGACGTCCAAAACGATCTGCGGTACCTCCGCGCCATGGCCGAGCCGTACCTCCGTCAGGTCGTCCGCGACACCGTCCTGTCGCCCGACGAAGTCGATGCCGAGATGCGCGAGGTGGAGTCGAAGGCGTGAACGAGCTCTTCGGACAGAACTGCCGCCATCTCGGTCGCTACGCGATCACCGGCGAGATCGGCCGGGGCGGCATGGGGATCGTCCATCGCGCAATCGATCCACGCCTCAACCGTCCCGTCGCCCTCAAGGAGCTTCAGGACCTCAGCCCCGCCGCGCAGGACCGATTCCAGCGCGAGGCCGCCATCGCGGCGAAACTCAATCACCCGAACATCGTCCCCATCCTCGAGGTTGGCGACCATTTCTACGCGATGCCGCTCATCGAAGGGGCCACGCTCGATCACGCGGCACGCGGGCGCTCGCTGGAGGATCGTCTCGGGCTCCTCCTGCCGATCGCGGAGGCCGTCGCCTACGCGCACGAGCGCGGCGTCGTCCATCGCGACCTCAAGCCGCAGAACATCCTCGTCGAGCACGCCTCCGGCCGGCCGCTGCTCACCGACTTCGGCCTCGCCCGCGCGGCGAGCGAGACGCCCCTCACGGGCAGCGGCGCCCGCTTCGGCACGCCCCTCTACATGGCCCCCGAACAGATTCGCGGCGATCACGAACGCGTCGGCACCCGCAGCGACGTGTGGGCGCTCGGCGTCATCCTCTATGAGCTCGTCGCCGGCGCGCGCCCCTTCCCCACGGATCACGCGATCCTCAAGGACGACCCGCCGGATCTCCCCGACGCGCCCGCGGATCTGCGGGCGATCTGGCGCAAAGCGCTGGCGAAGGACCTCGCGCGCCGATATCCGGACGCGCGCGGCTTCGCCGACGACCTTCGCCGCGCCATCGAAGGCCGGCCGGTCGCCGCGCCGCCCGCCCCCCGCCTCAAGGCCTGTCCGTACTGCGCCGAGGAGATCCGCGAGGACGCGATCCTCTGCCGGCACTGTCACGCGCGGCTGGAGGCGCCCGCACCGCCGGCCGCTCCGGGGCGCGGCCAGATCCGCTGTCTCTCGTGCGGCTATATCGGCCGCGGTCGCCGCTCGGGATGGGACCTGGGCAGCATCTTGCTCACGCTCGTCCTGCTCGTCATGGCCATCATCCCGGGCGTCGTCTTCTTCTTCATCCGTGAACACTTCGCGGGCCGCTTGTGTTGCCGGCGGTGCGGCGGAAAGTCGCTCGTACGCGGCGGCGTGAGCTTCTTCTACGTCCTGGCCGTGCTGCTCATCCTCGCCGCCGGGGCGTGGTGGATCAGCGGCATCGTCCAAAAGGCCCTGCGCCCGAAGCCCGCTTTCGATTGGCACTTCTACGAGCAAAGGTGAACGAGGGGCGAGGACGCTCACTCGCGAAGCCCAACGGACGGGAACTCGAACTCAAGCTCCCGGTCAACCACATCTTCGTAGAGCGAAAAGACGAGCTCGATCGCCTCGTCCCGGTCGACTTTCCCATCCGTCGCGGGTAAACCCGCGAACAAGCCCGGCCCTCACGCGCTCATCCTGTTGGCCACAGGAGGAGCCACCGTGCAAAGCTTGAGTCCCGCCGCTTGCGAACGCCTGAGGGCCGTCTATCTGTCCGATTCGACGCCTATCGCGGTAGACGACCGCTACGAACTCCTCCGCCCCCTCGGACGCGGCGGCGTGGGCGAGGTGTTCCTCGCGCGCGACCGTAAGCTCAGGCGCTCCGTCGCCATAAAGCTCATCCTCGACGGGACTCGATGGCCGGACGACCTCGAGGACTTCCGCCGGGAAATCTACCTCACCGCCGGGCTCAGCCTCCCCGGCGTCGCGCCCCTCTTTGACGCCGGCGAGACCGACGACGGACGCCTCTACTACACGATGGCGTACGTCCAGGGCACGGACCTTCGGACGATCCTCACGGGCGGCACGAAACCGCTGAGCTTCCTCCTGGACGTGTTCGAGCAACTCTGTCGGATCGTGCAGACCGCCCACACGCGGGGCTTCGTCCATTGCGACCTCAAGCCGGAGAACGTCATGATCGGAACGGCGGGCGACGTCACGGTCCTGGACTGGGGCCTGGCTCGCTCGACCCGCCGCCCTGCCGCCGAGCCCGCGCTGATCGCGGGAACACCGGGCTACGTCCCGCCGGAAGTGCTGCGAAGCGAGCGCGCCAGGATCGGGCCGCGCGTGGACGTATACGCCCTGGGCATGATCCTCCGTGAGATCCTCGGCGACTCGAAAGACCGCCGCCTCCGCCAGGTATGCGATCGAGCCGCGCAGGCCGATCCCGCGCGACGGCACGCGACCGTCGGCGCCCTGCTCGCGGATGTCGGCAAGGCGCGGCGATCCCGCGCGGTCGCCATCTGCGCCGCGGCGCTGGCGTTCGCCGTGGGCCTCGGGTTGGTCCTCTTGTAGAGCTCCACAGGGCCCGCCGGTGCTTCCGCGTGAATCCGGGAGACATTTGACCTGCCTCAGCATGTGCATTACAATGCATTGCATGAGAGACCTCACGCGACAGATCGTGGCGCGCATCCCTCGGGAACTCGACGTACGGCTGCGCCGCAGGGCGCGCGCGACCCGCCGGCGGCCTTCCGAGATCGTGCGCCTCGCCCTTGAAGCCTACTTGGCCGAACCGTCCGGACGCGTACACGATCGCGTCCGCGATCTCATCGGCATCCTTTCCGGGGGCCCTGCCGATCTCTCGACAAATCGGGAGACTCTTCTGAAGGCACTCCGTGGCCGACGTTAGATGCCTCTTGGATACCGGCCCGCTCGTCGCGCTCCTCCACGCGGGAGACGCGCAACACGCCTCCTGCGCCGGATTCATCGAGGGATTCTCCGGCCAACTCCTGACGACGGAGCCCGTCCTCACCGAAGCGATGGCGCTTTTGGCCGACGTACACGGCGGCCCCTCCGTGGTGCTCGATTTCTTCCTCCGAGGAGGCGCCGTGCTCGTCCCACAGTCCCCTCGTTCCCTCCGTCGAGCGCGCGAGCTCATCGAGAAATACGGAGACCTTCCCATGGATTTCGCGGACGCTACGCTCGTCGCCCTCGCGGAAGAAGTCCCCACGCCCGACATCTTCACCCTCGACCGCCGCGGGTTTCGCGTCTACCGATGGTCGGGACGCAACGCGTTCCGCATCCATCCGGGCTGAACGTTCCGATGCTCGGAGAACGGCACTTCGCCCTCACCCCGAGAACTCGCCGCTCCAAAGGGCGTCGATGAACTCGCGGTACGGCAACACCGTGATTCCGCCGACATTCCGTCGGCGCGGCTCCAAACTCACGCCAATGTATCGCTTCAGCTTCTTCTCCTCGGCCAGCGCCCGAAGCGACGCCAGATCCTGCGGCGATACGACCTCCTTGGCCTTCACCTCCACGGCCGTGTGGTCGCCCAGGACGAAGTCCACTTCGAAGCCGGAGGTCGAGCGCCAGTAGGTCACCGGCTCCCCGGACACGTAGTCCCGCTACGAGACCAACTCGTGCAGCAGCCACGTTTCGAATGCGGGACCGAACTCCGGCAGCACCCGCCGCACCAGAAACGTCTTGCCGGTCTGACGCGGCCCGAAGAGGAAGTTGGACTTCTTCTGCATCCACCCCTTCAGATCCGGAAGGCGCTCGATCGCCGGATGGCCCGCGGGTGTTTCCGTGCTCGCCATGTCTTTCATCGTATATCATGATAAATGACGACAGAGGCGTCAATAGCCTCGCATTCAGCCGCCATGGGAGGGCGTGAAGATCCGCTGATCCTCACACGCCCGCAATCCACGTCGCAGCAGCCAAGACCCCCGCATTGGCCGTCGCGTGCGCAACCACCGGCGCCACGATGGAACGTGTCCTGAGGAAGACGTACGCCATGATGACTCCGACGGCGAGGAGATATGGCGCCATCGCCAGATCGAAGTGCATGACCGCAAACAACACGGCGGAGACGACGATGCCCCAGGTCCGGCGGCCGGACTCGGAGAAGGCCCCCAGCATCGTCCCTCGAAAGAATACCTCCTCGCACATCGGTGCCGCACCGACCGCCAAGACGATCATGAGCATCCCCCACGCCGTTCCCCACGCGAACGTCGACGGAGGTTCCATGCGCACTCCGATCACTAGCGCGTAGACCACCCTCACGCCTGCCGCACACACGCCCACGAGAAGACCGACGATCAAGTGCTTGATCATCGAACCCTCCCAAAACGGCGCGACGCGCTCGCCCCTCCTGAGCATGACCCGACGGCGCCACAACGCCACACCAAGAAAGCTGGGGTACAACAGAAGGACCGCCAGAGAGAGCGACAAGCCGCGGTTAAGGCGCCCCCCAAGCGCCGGCACAGTGGCTACAAAAGGAAGAATCATCGCGAGGAAACAATCAAGAACGCTGCGCCCGATCAGGGTCCCGAGCGCCGCCGTTTGCCGGATGACCTCAGACTGCGCAGGCGGCGCTGCCGCCGCCCCGCGCGCTTCAGGCGCGGGCCCCTCGGATTGACACTTCCAGCACAGATCGAACTGGGGTTCGTTCTCCTCGTTGCATGCCGCGCATCGCCACATTTATGCCGCCTCCAATGCCCGCTCCAAATCCTCGATCAAATCCTCCACGTCCTCAATCCCCACCGACAGCCGCACCAGCGCGTCCGGCAACCCTCCCTTCGCCCGCTCCTCCTTCGGAATCGACGCGTGCGTCATCGTCACCGGATGGCCGATCAGCGACTCCACCCCCCCGAGCGACTCCGCCAGCGCGAACACCTTCGTCTTCGTCGAGAACGCGATGTTCCGATCCACGCCCCCGTGCAGCTCCACCGAGATCATCCCCCCGAAGTCCCGCATCTGCTTCTTCGCCGTCGCGTGACCCGGATGCGACGGCAACCCGGGATAAAACACCTGCTTGACCGCTTTGTGCTCCGACAACCACTGCGCGATCCGCCGCGCGTTCTCGCAGTGCTGCCGCATCCGCACCGCCAGCGTCTTCGTCCCGCGCATCACCAGGAAACAATCGAGCGGCCCCGGCACCGCCCCCATCGCGTTCTGCAGGAACTTGAGCTGCTCATAGAACGCCGCGTCGTTCGTCACCACCGCCCCGCCCACCACGTCCGAGTGCCCGCCCAAATACTTCGTCGTCGAGTGCAGCACCAAGTCCGCGCCCAACGCGATCGGCTGCTGCAGATACGGCGTCGCGAACGTGTTGTCGACGACGACCTTGCACCCGCGCGCGTGCGCGATCCGCGCCGCCTCCGCCAGATCCGTCACCGTCAGCAGCGGATTCGACGGCGATTCCAGCCATACGAGCTTCGTGTTCTTGCGGATCGCCGGCTCCAGCTCCTCCAGCCGGTGGATGTTGATGAACGTGAACTCCACCCCGAACCGCTCGAACACCTTCGTGAACAGCCGGTACGTGCCGCCGTACACGTCGCGCCCGCACACCACGTGATCGCCCGCCCGCAGCGACGCGATGACCGTCGTCTCCGCCGCCATCCCGCTGGCGAACGCCAGCCCGTACTGCGCGCCCTCCAGCGCAGCCAGATTGCGCTCCAGCGCCAGGCGCGTCGGATGGTTCGTCCGGGCGTAGTCGAACCCCTTGTGCCGACCCGGCGCCTCCTGAACGTACGTCGACGTCAAGTACACCGGCACCATGATCGCGCCGGTGGCGGGGTCCGGAACCTGCCCCGCGTGAATCGCCCGAGTTGAGAAACGCACGTCGCCTCCGATGCTCGTCATGCCAAAGACGAAATCGAGTGAACCAAATCGTATTTCGTGATGATGTCGAACTGCTTGCCTCCCAGATCCACGAAGACCGCCGGCGCCTGCGAGGGAATGATCGAAGTGATCTCGTCGATGCGCGCGTCCTTGCCGACCACGGGAAAGGACTTCCCCATCACCTCGCGCACGACCACTTCGCGGATGTCCCTCCCCGCCAGCAGCATCTGCACGATCGTGTCCTCGTAGATCGCGCCGATCGGGCTGTCCTCCTCGAACACCGGCAACTGTGACACGTCGTTCGCTTGCATCCGCTCCAGCGCCACCACCACCGGCTCGCTCGGCTCCGCGCGGAGGAGCTTCTTCATGGTTTTCTTCTTGCGAACGATCTCCCCCGCGGTCAGCTTGAGCTCGCTCTCCAGATACTGGTTTTCGCGCATCCACTCGTCGTTGTAGATCTTGCTGAGGTACCGCATGCCGGTGTCCGGCACGAACACGACGACGAGATCGCGCTCCGTCAGCTCGCGCGCCACCTTCAGCGCCGCCGCCAGGGCCGATCCCGTCGAGCCTCCCGCGAAGATGCCCTCCAGGCGCAGGAGCTTGCGCGTCAGGAGGAAGCTCTCCTTGTCGTTCACCTGCACGACATCGTCGACGAGGCTGAAATCCATGCAGCTCGGGAAGATGTCCTCGCCGATCCCTTCCACTTTATAGGTCTTCGGTTCCCCGATCTTCCCGGTGTGGAAGAACTCGTAGTACAGCGACCCGATCGGATCGGCGCCGATGACCCGGACGCGCGGATTCTTCTCCTTGAGGAACTTCGAGATGCCGCTGATCGTGCCGCCGGTGCCCATGCCCGCCACGAAATGGGTGATCCGGCCCTCCGTGTCCTCCCAGATCTCCGGACCCGTCGTCAGGGTGTGCGCCATCGGGTTGTCCGGATTGTCGTACTGGTTGGGGTAGTACGAGTTGGGGATCTCGCGGGCGAGCTTCTTCGTCACGGAGTAGTAGCTGCGCGGGTCGTCGGGCGCGACGCCCGTCGGGCACACGATCACCTCCGCGCCGAGCGCCTTCAACAGATTGATCTTCTCGCGCGACTGCTTGTCGGTGATCGTGAAGATCATCTTGTACCCGCGCACCGCGGCGACGAGCGCCAAGCCCATGCCGGTGTTGCCGCTCGTGCCCTCGATGATGGTC
>JACPRB010000103.1 GCA_016190155.1 Planctomycetota bacterium | reverse complement strand
GAGGAGACGCTTCTCGATCCGCCAGTCGGCGGCGTTACTTCCAGCCACGTACATGTAGGTGGAATCGGCGGCGATATCGTAGGCTTCGTAGCTCGCTGCGGCTCCCGTGACGACGCCTCCACCGCCGAAACCGGCCGAGTCGACATTGTTGAACCATCGGTAGGCGGATTGGGTGTAGACGGGCGATCCACCATCGATGGCGAAGTCCTTATTGGCGCTGAGAGAGCCTGCCCCGCCGGGGGAGGGCAGCGTGAGCGTGGCGTTGTTGCCGGTGGCGTCTTGGATGGAACCCCCGTTAAGGGTGAGGGAATTGGTGGCGACATAGTCGAGATCGAGGGAGGTGTTTCCCGCGGCGACGGTGTAGGTGAAGGTGAGGGTGTTGGTGCCCGAACCGGAGGAATAGTTGACGATGGTGCCTGGGCCGCCGGTGGCGAGAGTCAATTGCGGTGTGCCGGTGACGGTGACGGCCTCGGAGAAAGTGACGGTGATGGAGAGGGTGGCGCCGATGCCGTAGGTGCCGTCGGCGGTGGTGGATGTGACGTTGGTCACGGTCGGGACGATGCCCTCGATGACGATGGCCTTGTTGGCGCCGAGGGAGTTCGCCGCGCCGGGTATGGGCAGCGTGAGCACGGCGTTGTTGCTGCCGGCGTCCTGGATCGTTCCGCCGTTGAGGGTGAGAGAGCCCGAGGTGGAGTAATCGAGGTCTGGGGAACTGTCTCCTGTAGCGACGGTGTAGGTGAAGGTGAGGGTGTTGGTTCCGGAGCCGGAGGAGTAATTGACCGCGGTGCCGGGTCCGCCGGTAGCGAGGGTCAATTGCGGCGTTCCCGTGACGTACACGACCGACGAGAACGTGACGGTGACGGGGATGGTGGCTCCGACACCGTACGTGCCGTTGGCGGCGGTGGAAGTGACGTTCGTAACTGTCGGACCGCTGGGGGCTGGAATCCGGAAATCCGCTTCGTTCCAGCCATTCGGGCCGAAGGAGAGCCATCGGCTGTACATCATGTACGGGAAATACTTCAGACGCACCCGCCAGTGATAGGACGTGCCGGTCGACAATCCGCTGATGAGCTCGTTGATCTCGGTCCCCGAGAGTCCCACATCGGTCCACGACGAGCTCAGGCCCAAGCTTGTGAGGTTGAAGTTCGTACCGAGCGGCTTGACCTCCCATTGCAGTTTCACCTTGCTGCGCCCCATGATGCTGCGGGCGAAGAAGCGGATCCGCGCGCTCGTCAAGCTCTCCGGAGTGTTCAGCAACTGCACGAGGCCCGTATCATCCGCGCGTGCCTGGCGGGGCCTCAGAGGGATCCCTGCCCCTCCATTGCCGTAATAGAGGAACGCGCGTCCCTCGTCGACTTCGGGATTGTCATAGTTGTACGCCCCGACCAGGACGTCGCTGTACCCATCTCCGTTGACATCGCCCGCGCAGGCCACCGAGGCGCCGAACTGAGGCGTGTCCAGTTGATTGCTCTCCGCGAGCCATCCGACCGATGCGGACAGCCCGCTGGAAGACCCGTGATAGACCATCGCGATGCCCTCGTTGGTTTCGCCGTTGGTGAAGTAGGGCGCTCCGATGATGACGTCGCTGTAGCCGTCGCCGTTGACGTCTCCGGCGGTGGCGACCGACGTCCCCAGCTGGGCTCCGATCTTGTCTCGTTGCGCCGTCCAGTTGGCGGTGGCAGATAGCCCACCGGCTCCGCCGTGATAGACGAAGGCCTGGCCTTCCTGCGCCTGCCCGTTGGTGTACTGCGGCGCTCCGACGATGACGTCGCTGTAGCCGTCGCCGTTGACGTCCCCCGCCATCGCCACGGAACGGCCGAACCAAGCGTCCACCTGATCGCCTTCCTTCGTCCAGTTGGGCGCCGCGGAGAGCCCGCTCGAAGATCCATGGAAGACACGGGCCGCGCCCTCGCCGGATTCCGGGTTGGCATAAAGGAGAGAGCCGACGATGACGTCGCTATAGCCGTCGCGGTTGACGTCGCCGCCGCTGCCGACGGAGACGCCGAAATACTCGCTCGCGACCGTCCCTTCCCACCACCAGTTCGCCGTGGTGGACAACCCCGACGCCGAACCATGATAGGCGAAGGCCCTGCCGTTGCCGTACCCGGTGGCGCCGACGATGAGATCGGCGTATCCGTCGCCGTTGACGTCGCCCCAACCGGCGGCATCGCCGTAGTAGGCGTCGGCCCAGTTGCTTTCCACCGACCAGCTCGCCGTCGCGGGACTCGGTAAGCCGGAGGCGGAGCCGTGATAGACGAATCCGCGGCCTTCGTTCGACTCGACGTTGTCCCATCCGCTGGCGCCCACGTAGAGATCACTGAAACCGTCGCGGTTCACGTCGCCCGCGCTTATCCCCAGTATGCCGAAATTGGCGGTGGCCAGATTGCCTTCGGCGGTCCAGTTGGGAACTGCGGAAACGCCGGTGGTGGAGCCATGGAAGACGAAGACCGCGCCTTCGTCGGCCTGGCCGTTGTCGAAGCCGGGGGCTCCTACGACGACGTCGGCATAGCCGTCGCCGTTGACGTCTCCGGCGCCGGCCACGGACTTGCCGAAATTGGCGGTCGTGGAGCCTCCGTCAGGCGACCAGCTTGCGCTCGTGGAAAGGCCGCCCGGAGCGCCCAGGAATACCCACACCTTGCCTTCGACGGACTCGGGGTTGGACCAGTTGTGGGCCCCGATGATCACGTCGTCGAATCCATCGGCGTTTACGTCGCCGGCGGTGTTCACTGCGTTACGGCCGAATTGTCCGCCGGCGACGTTTCCTTCGTAGGACCAGTTCGGTGTCGCCGATAGGCCAGTAGAGGAGCCGTAGTGTACGCGGACGATGCCCTCATCGGCTTGTCCGTTGTCGTAAGCGTTTGCGGCGTAGATGACGTCGCTGTACCCGTCGCCGTTGACGTCTCCGGCGGTCGCGGCGCCGCGGCCGCACGACGCTCCGTCCTGGTTCACGTTGGCCGTCCAGTTCGCCGTGGCGGACAAGCCGGAGGAGGACCCATGAAAGACGTCGACCCATCCGCCGATGTCGGCGCCGCCGGGATCGCCGGGCGCTCCGACGATCACGTCCCCGTAGCCGTCTCCGTTGACATCTCCGGCGGTACCCACAGCCTGGCCCAAGTAGCGGTTTGAGAGGTTCGGTTCGATTTGCCAAGAGGCGTTGGTCTGCACACCTGCCGCGGTCCCGTGATAGACGAAAGCGGCTCCTTCGTTGTTCTGGCCGCCGCCGTTGGAGAACTGGTGCGCTCCGACGATGATCTCGTCATATCCGTCGCCGTTGACGTCTCCGGCGGTGTTGACGCGGAATCCAAATTGGCCCGACACGGTTTTCGTCCAGGCTGCGGGGCCTGCCACGATTCCGCTTGAGCTGCCGTGCCAGACCCATGCCGTGTGCGGCCAGTCGCCTCCGGCGATCACGTCGCTGTATCCGTCTCCGTTGACGTCTCCGGCGGTGTTGACGGAATGGCCCATGCGACCGCCGTTCCAGCCGCTCAGGGCCGTCCAGTTGGCCGTCGTCGAGAGCCCTGAAGCTGATCCGTGGAAGACGTAGACCTTGCCTTCCTCCGACTGGGTTTGGGTATATCCGCGGGCTCCTACGATGACATCGTCGTAGCCATCTCCGTTCACGTCTCCGGCGCCCCCCGAGCCCATTCCCATGATTGCGTTGGCCTGATCGGACTCGGCCGTCCAGTTGGCCGTGGCGGAGAGTCCGGAGGCGGAGCCGTGATAGACGAACGCCATGCCTTCGTTGGATTGGCCGTTGTCGTAGTAGTAGGCCCCGACGATGACGTCGCTGTAGCCGTCCGCGTTCACGTCGCCCGCGGTGGAGGCGTTCCATCCGAAATTGGCGTCGGCCTGGTTGGATTCCACGGTCCATGCGGGGGTCGAGGCCAGGGGATCGACGAACAGGGGGTATTGGGCTCGTTGATCATCGATCGCCAGGGTCAGGGCCTCGCCGTCGCACAGGATGCGTCCAGGGACGCTCTTTCCGGCGCCGTCGCGGACGAGGAGTTTGCCGTACTTGAGAACATCGCCGGATTCGGCGGCGAATACGACGTATTCTTCGAAGGCCTTCGAGACGCGCAGGCCGTGGACGTGGAGGCGGATTTCGAGCGGGCTTTCGCCGGGGAGGCGATTCCAGATCATGAAGAGTTGTTCGAGTCCCGCGGTGGAGTTCTCATACCATTCCGTCCCCCACGGTCGCGGGTAGACGACTTGGTCGTTTTGGATCTGCGGTTCGACGCGGCCCGGAAGGAGCGTCGTCTCGCCGCGACGGAGTTCGGCGGTTTGCAGGCGCAGGCTCCATGGGTGTCCGGGGTCGGTCTCGCGCGGGATGAATTCGGGGCCGGCCGAGTCGAGATAGACGCGGAACGCATTGCAGCGGTTGGTGAAGTGAGCGCGGGGGCCATCGGGGAAGGGGTGTCCCGCCCCATCGGAGGGCTGCCACGAGGGGCGATACTCTTCCCGCTGGATCCGCTTCATGGCTTGCGTCCACCAGTCGTTTCGACGGGGGATAGGATCGTCGGAGTCCCAGGGATAGGTCGAGATTCCCTGGGGCGTGGCGAGGTCGGGTATCGGCAGGGGGGTGCTCTGCGCCAATGGGGGGAGCGCGGACTGTCGGGGAGCGGGCTGGACGAGCGTCAGCGCCATCGCCGCGAGGGCCATTCCCAGCAGGATCCGGCGTTTCATCGCGGAGGCTCCTGCTGGAAGTTCCGCGATCGTCGGCGAACGGAGCGAGAGCGGTCTCGAAGAACGATGAGCGTGACCGGAGAGCACACGATAATATACATATATTATGCAAACGCAGATTTGTCAATGTGCCTTCGGAGGGGTACGATAACTGAGCGCCGATGACGGTACTGCTTCTGGCCTGGAGCTTCGTCGCGCTACAGAGCGACGGCGATCCCGATCCGCTGCCGGACGTGCAGATCGAGGCGGCCTTCCCGAACCTGCGCTTCAAGGCGCCCGTGTACGTCACGCACCCCAAGGACGGCACCGACCGGCTCTTCGTGGTCGAACGAGACGGGATGATCTATTCGTTCGAGAACCAGGCCGGCGTCGGACAAACGGACTTGGCGTTGGACATCTCCGCGCGGGTCCGCCGGACGCACGACGAGGAAGGGCTGCTCGGCCTGGCCTTCCATCCGAAGTTCAAGGACAACGGGTATGTCTACCTCATGTACTCCGCGAGCCGGCCGCGCCGGAACGTCCTCTCGCGGTTCACCATGGACGCGCAGCGGCGGAACATCCGCGGCTCGAGCGAGCGGGTGCTCATGCAGATCCCTCAGCCGTACGGCAATCACAACGGGGGGATGATCGAGTTCGGGCCCGATGGTTATCTCTACATCTCGCTGGGGGACGGAGGGTCCAGCAACGATCCCCACGACTACGGCCAGAACAAGACCACGTGGCTGGCGAAGATGTTGCGGATCGACGTGGATCGCTCCGACGAGGGACGCGCGTACGCGATTCCGCCGGACAACCCGTTCGTCGGCCAGAAGAACGCGCTGCCGGAGATCTGGGCATACGGGCTGCGCAACATGTGGCGGTTCTCCTTCGACCGCGCCGGCGGCCTGCTGATCGGCGGCGACGTCGGACAGGAGGTGTGGGAGGAGATCGACATCGTCAAGCGCGGGTGCAACTACGGCTGGAGCGCGCGGGAAGGCGATCACGTCTTCAAGAGACAGGGGGGAGACGGACAGTTCGAGCCGCCGCTTCTGGAGCTCTCCCATCGGGACGCTCGTTCGGTCATCGGCGGCTATGTCTATCGGGGCGCCAAGATCCCGGCGCTCCAGGGCGCCTACGTGTATGGCGATTTCGTGACCGGCTGGGTCTGGGCGCTGCGGTGGGACGGCCGGCGGGTGATCGAGAACAAGGTGCTGGGTCGCGGCCGCGACATCACGACGTTCGGCGAGGACCGCGACGGGGAGATCTATTTCGCGTCCTTCGACGGCAAGGTCTATGCGATCAAGCCGGCCGCGAAGGACTGAGGCTCATTTCGGGCTTGTGCGAGGAAACGGAGGGGAGCAGAGTGCGCAGAGAAGAAACGGACACCAGAGGACGCAGAGGACTCTGAGAAGAGGCTCTGATACGCGGTAAGCCTGCCGCGATTGTTACCCTCAGTTGAGCCATGCCCTCATTTCGGAGTGGATCCGGCCGTTGAGGTGAATCGGACCGACCAGCGCTCGCCGTCGACGTAGAGCAGGGGGCCTCGGCGTTCCAGCGGGCGATCCGGGGCGCGCCCCGCGGGGTCGATGACGGCTTCGCCGGAGCCGGAGAGGGTATCGTCCGCCCAGTCGGCCCGTGGTCCCCATCCCGCGACATGGCCAGGATTCGCGATGACTTGCGGGTGACGCGAGGTCTTTCGCACGACCCAGACGCGCGCGCCGTGCGGCGGGAGCGTATCCTCGATCATGTCGACGTCGCGCCGATATTCGCCGCTCCACGTCTCGTACGCGCATGAACCGGCGTCGAGCGGGACGACGTGCGTTTTGGGCGCGCTCCCGTAGTTGAAGAGCGCGATCAGAACGTAGTCTCCGATCTGGATCTGCCAGGCCTCGACCGCCTGGTCGGGGCTGACGGAGGCGAAGCCGCCCGGCCCCGCGTAGTCGTACACGCGGATGGCCAGCACGTTCTCCTCCTGAACCGTGACGGGGTACGCGCGGAAGGCGGCCGCGTCCGACGTCGTGCCGATCTTCTTCCCGTTGAGATACGTTTCGTCGCGGTCCTCCAGTTTCCCCAGCTCGAGCGTGCCTTCGCCTGGGCTCGCTCGGAATCGGGTTCGATACCAGCCGTAGCCGTCGTACGCGCCGTCCCAGTATTGCGGCACGCGCGTGACGCTCCAGCCCGAGTCGTCGAGATCGGGGTGGGCCCACGCGGGATCGTCGCCCTTCTTGAATCTCCAGGGGCCTTCCAACGCGATCGAATCCCGTCCCACGCGCACCAGGGGCGTGTGTCGAGGCGTGCGATCGAAGAGGTCGAGCGGTCGAATCCGTTTCGCCGGCGCCGGGGGCATCATCCGCGCGATCAGGTTCAATCGGTCGGGTCCGAGTTGAGGAAGATCGTCTCCGAGCGTGATGGGCAGGCCCAAAGCGCACAGGAGGGACATCGCCATGCGAGCGTCCTCCGGAGACGCAGAGGCATTGACCAGGAGTTCTTCCGGATAATCCCACCATGTCCGGCCGTGAAACGCGTAGCGCGAGGTGATGCCGCCGGAGATCGCGCCGAGCTCGCTTCTCTCGCGGCCGGTGTACATGCCGTCGACGAGGCCGATGGACTCGTATAGGGGCGCGCCGCAGCCCAGGAGGATCGCGTCGCCCGCGCCCTGTCGGATGGCCTTTACGCCGAGCACGTACGCTTCGACCGGAGTGACGGCGGCGTGGAATCCGCGGGCGGCGAAGACGCGGAAGATGCTGTCCAGCGACAGGGCCTCGTAGCCCCATTCCTGCACGACGCGTCGCGCGAGGTTCTCAAGCCACTCCCGAACCTCGGGATGACTGGGGTCCAGATAGTACACTTTCCCCGCGCCCGGAAGCTCCCCCATCGGGAGCGGTTCGTTGCCGTCGCGGAGCAGCCATTCGGGGTGGCTTGCGAAGAGTTCGGAATTCTGGGAGACCTGGAACGGGGCGATCCAGAGGGAGGGCTTCAGTCCGAGCGCGCGGATACGATCCGTCAGCCACCGGTGTCCGTGGGGGAACTTGGAATTCGTATCCCAATCGCCGAGCGCGCGCTGATAACCGTCGTCGAGGTGAATGAACCGCACGTGGGGGAGGTGTTTCGCGATGAACTCGGCGTTGCGGAGGATGTGATCCTCTTGCACGCGATCCTTGAAGTGCGGCCATGACGACCAGGAGACCGGAGCGGTTTCCGGGCGGAAGGTCGGGGCGGGTTCGGGGAGATGCGCCAGGACGCGTCGAAGGTATTCCTGCTGCAGGGCGTGTGGGTCGTGGCTCCAGCCGATCTCGATCGGGTCGAATTCCAGGGGCCGATTCACGGCGAAGCGACCGAAGCGCGAGATGATCTCGAGATGTCCCGAGGGATTGAGGATCAGGGTATTCAAGCCGAACCGGTGTCGCAGGAAGCCTATGAGTTGCGCGCCCCTTTCCGTGCCCCACAGGAGCATGCTTCGGCTGACGATGTGTTCGCTTTCGGGGCTCACGGGGAGCTTGGGGCACCACGATTGCTGGCCGTTGACGAGCGCGATGCCGTTCGTCTGGGTCCTGCAGACGAGCTTGAGCACTTCCAGGTCCATCTCTCGTTCGGGCTTGAGGCCGAGGCGCACGACGCAGGAGGGGCGATCCGGCGAAGGCTCCAGGGTCATTTCGAAGCCGCGTCCGAATCGGATGTTCACGCCGCGTTCCGTTTTGCGGACCTCGCGCACGGGTGGGCGCATGAGGTGGAGGTTCGTTTCCTCCTGGCCGGGGGCTTCCGGGTAACCGAGCGTGGCGGGATTCTGCCACGGACCCCCCGGCCAGTTTCGGGCTCCGGCGAACAACTCGAGGTCCTGGACGACGGCTTCGTCTCCGCGCAGGAGCGTGACGCGGCCGAAGGCGTCGGTTTGAACGCGCAGGGGTGCCTCCTCCTGGAGGAGCGCCAGAAGGGCCAGCAGGATCATCATCGGGAGTATAACGCGCGGATGTGGCGCGAGAGGATCGCGGGCGGGCGTTCACCCGTTCACCGGTTCATCCGTTCACTCGTTCTTGCGTTCTTCCGTGGAGGACACCCGAAACGCTCGCCAGCAGCGGAGGGCAGCAATCGGGACGTTTGAACGGAAGAACGGGCGAACTGGGTAACGGCTGAACGGTTGCGATCGCTGAAGCGACCGATCTGTCGAGGTGAACGCTCGCAGGCGCCGATTCACCCGCCGGGCGTTCGCGGGTTGTATAATCCATGTATCATGTCTTCCTCGACCGAGGGACCGCGCCCGGGTTCCGACAGCACCGACCACGCCCGGATTCTCGGGCGGATCGCCGTGCGGGACGGCTTCATCACCGAGAGTCAGCTGGAAGAGGCGCTCAAGCAGCAGAGTTCTGAGCAACAGCACTTGGGCGCGATCCTCGTGCGTCGCGGATGGGTCACGGCCAGCCAACTCGCCGGGCTTCTGACCAAGGCGAAGCAGCCCCCGAGCGCCACGCTTCTGACGGTCGTCGGGCGCTACCAGGTGACGGGCTACCTCGGTCGAGGGGGAATGGGACACGTGCTCAAGGGGTACGATCCGACCACGAAACGGGTCGCGGCCCTCAAGGTGATTCCCGAGGAGCGCCTGGAGCCGATGCTGCTGGCGCGCTTCTCGCACGAGGCGCAGGCGGTGGCCAAGCTGTCGCACCCCAACATCGTCGCGCTCTACGAAGCGGATCTGGACCACCTGCCGCCCTACCTGGCTCTGGAATGCGTCGAGGGGGTCACGCTCCAGCAACGCGTCGAGGCTGAACGGATGCCGGTGCGTGCCGCGGTGGCCTTGCTGCAAAAAGTTGCTGATGCGGTGGCGCACGCCCACTCGCACGGCGTGATTCACCGGGATCTCAAGCCCGCGAACATCCTGATCGATTCCGCGGGCGAGCCCAAGGTGACCGATTTCGGATTGGCGCATCTCGAACAGGAGACGACGGCGCTCACCCGCACGGGCACCGTCCTGGGAACGGCGCACTACATGGCGCCGGAGCAGATTCGGGGAGAGAAGGTGGATCAGACGGCGGACATCTGGTCGCTGGGGGTGATGCTGTATTTCATGGTTTCGGGCGAGCTGCCCTTCGACGGCAAGACCGTTCAACAGGTTTACCAGAAAATCCTTCTCGGCGATCCCGCCCCGCTGCGCCGGCGGGGCAGCATCTTCTCCTCCGATCTGGAAGCGGTGATCCTGAAGTGTCTGGAGAAGCTTTCGAATCGCCGTTATTCGGGGGCGCGGGATCTGGCGGACGACCTGGGGCGTTGGCTGCGGGGCGAGCCGGTGCGGGCGAAGCCTCCGAGCGTGATTTCGCGGGTCGGCAAGCGACTCAAGAGGGGAAGGGCGCTGGTCACCGTGGCCGCCGCGGCCGGCATCTTCGTGACGATTCTCGGCGCGCTGATCGTCTTCCAACTGCTGCGCCTGCGCACGTTCCATCAGACTCGCGAATCCGCGATGAAGGCGTTCGAGGCGAAAGACTGGTCCCGGGCGGTGGCCGAGGCCGAGCGCGCGCTGGAGATGCGGCGGGACGAACACCTGGCATCGATCTGCGAGCAGGCCCGACATAAGATCGCGGCGGAGGTTCTTGAAAGGCGGAGATTGGGCCTGCTGGACGCGATCAAGCCGTACGAGTCGGCGATACGCGAGGCACAGAGCGCGCTTTATCTGCCGGACGCGGACATCGCCGCGCGTCTTGCCGATCTGCAGTCGAAGCTGCGAGAGATGGAGCCCATCGTTGACGATCCGGCGTATCCCCAGGACGCGGACGTCTGGATCTTGCTTGGGACGGGATGGGTTCTGGAAGGAGACGGTGGCCGGGCCGAGGAGTTCTTCCTGAAGGCGGAGGCCTTCGCGCCCGAGGACCGCCGGCTGTGCCTGGCTTTGGCGCGGATCTACCTGGAACGTTCCATGAGCGGACTCCTGTTCGAGGACACGTCGGCCGGGGAGGAGGAACGCGCGCAGATGTGGCGATCGAAGGCTCTTTCGTATCTCGAACGCGTGCGGAGCCCCTCCCGCCACACGAGCATCGAGGCCGACTTGGTCGAGGTTTATAAGCTCCTGGCCGCGGAGCGGAACAGCGACGTGGTCAGCCGCTGCGCCGAGGGGCGCAAGCGTTTCAGCGGGGGGACGGGCGCGGAGGAGTACTGGTGCCTGGAGGCGTTGGCGCGCAATCTGAATCTCGATTGCCTGTCGAAAGCCGTCGAGAAGCGGCCGCACTACGCCTGGGCGCTGTTCCTCCGGGGGCTCGCGCTCCACGTCTTTCGTCGGGACAGCGCGGCAGCCGTTCGGGACTACACGGCTGCGATCCGGGCCGGTCCGTGGAGGCGCGACGCGTACGGCGGTCGCGCGGACGCGCGCGCGGCGACGGGAGACGTGGAGGGGGCGATCGCGGATTTCGCGGCCGCGATGCGCCTGGATCCGAAGCTCTCGGAGGCGTTGACGAGCGCCCGTCCCCGATCCGCGGAAGGATACGGTCGTCGCGGTTTGGTGAGGATGGCCGCCGGGGATTTCGAGGGGGCCGTGTCGGACTTCAGTCAGGCCATTGCCGCGGATCCGGAGCAGGGCGTGCACTATCTCGCCCGGGCGCATGCGCGGCGGCAAGTCGGGGACAGCCAGGGGGCTTTCGCGGACTACGACGCGCTCATCTCCGCCGATCCGCGGCAGCCGGCGGACATCTATTATGCGCGCGGGGTCATGCGTCATCAGAAGGGCGATCACGCCGGCGCGATTCTGGATTACGAGGAGGCCCTCGGGATCGACCCTCGGATGCCGGACGGGTTCTTCGGTCGGGCTGTGGCGCGCCGGGATCTGAACGATCGCGAAGGAGCCATCGCTGATTTGGGAAGGACGCTCCTGCTCGCGGCTCCCGAGTGGGCCCGGCGGGCCGAGGCCGAGGGATTGTTGAAGCAGTTGCGGGGGAGATAACCCGTTCAGCGGTTCATCCGTTCTTCACTTGGAGAAGTGAATCGTCCAAGGCTCCCCGCTCACATACAGGAGCTCGCCGCGTCTTTCCAGGGGCCGATCGGGGGTGTCGCCGGCGGCGTCGATCAGCGCCTCGCCCGATCCCGTCAACGTGCCTGCCGTCCAGGATGCGGGCGTTCCCCATCCCGTGATGTGATCGGGGTTGGCGATCACCTGGGGTCGATCGACGATCGGCCGCACGACCCACACGCGCGCGTGCTTCGGTTCGACGACGTCCTCGAGGCGATCGACGTCTCGCCTGAACTCGCCGCTCCATGTCTCATAGGCGCAGGAGTTGGGCCGGAGGGGGATCCGATGGGACTTCGGGGCGTCCGAGTAATTGAAGAGCGCGAAGATCTCGTAGTTCTCGATCAAGCCGTGCCACGCCTCCGCCGACGTATCCCGGGCCGTCGCGTACACTCCTCCGCGACCGTTCTGGTTGTGCACCCGGATTGCCAGGGTGTTCTCGCCCTCGAGCTTCGCCTTGTAGATCCGGAAGGCCGTCCATCCGGACGTCTCGCCGATCTTCACTCCGTTGAGATACGTTTCGTCGTGGTCGTCGATCTTGCCCAGTTCGAGGATCGCCTCTCCCTGTGTCGCTTTGAAACGTACGCGGTACCACGCGGTGCCGTCGTACGGAGGATTCCATACGTGAGGGAGGCGCGCCTCCTCCCAGCCGCCGTCGTCGAAGTCCGGGGCGGACCAACGCGCGTCGTCCCCCTTGGAGAACTTCCACGTGCGAGGCAACTCGATCGTGTCGGATCTCCTGCGCAAGACCGGCGTGCCGCCGCCGGCGCGTCCGAAGATGTCGAGGGGGCGGACGTCCCGGATCGGAGCCGGCGGAAGGGCGCGTCTGAGGATGTCGAGGCGATCCGGGGGAAGCTGCGGAAGATCATCCGCCAGCCAGATGGTTTGTCCTGTGACGCTGATCAAGGAGGCGAGCGTGCGCGCTTGCGCGATCGAGAAGGCGGGGCGGACGGCGAAGGCATCGGAGAAGTTCCACCAGGCGGATCCGTTCAAGGCGTACCGCGAGGTCAACCCGCCCAGGGTGCCGGCCAGGGTGCCGCCGGTCCTGTCCAGGTCGCAGCCGGTGTACATGCCGTCGAGGAGGCCGATGGATTCGAACATGGGGCCGGAACATCCGACCAGGAGCGCGTCTCCGGCGTTGTCCCGAATCGTCTTCAGTCCCTGGATGTACGCCTGCACGGGGGTCACGTCGGCGGTGTAGGTTCTCCCCATGAGAGGGGCTTGGATGGCGTCCAGCTTGAGCATTTCGTATCCCCATTCGTGGACCATGCGGCGTATGAGGCCTCCCAGCCATGCTTGGACCTCAGGGTGAGTCGGGTCCAGGCCGTAGAGTTTTCCGTCGACGTCGCCGCGTTCGGCGATCACCAAGGGGAGGCCGTTCGCCCGCATCATCCAGTCCGGATGCTGCACGAACACCTCGCTCTTTCCGGAGACGAGAAATGGAGCCACGAGGATGGCGGGTTTGAGTCCCATCGCGCGGATCTTGTCCGACAGCCACCGATGTCCATGGGGAAACTTTTCGTTGGTCTCCCAGTTGCCGGTGAGACGCTGGTATCCGCGATCGATCTGCACGTATCGAACATGTTTGAGGTTCCGTGCGATGAACTCTGCGTTTCGCAGGATATCGTCCTCGTTCACCCGCTCTCCCAGAGGTTCGAAGGAACACCAGCCGACGAGCGGCGATTGCGGCCGCGGGCGAGAGGGGAGGCTTGCGAGCACGCGATCGAGATAATCTCGCTGCAGGCGGTGAGGATCCGGGCCCCAGCTGACCTCCAGAGGATCGAGCTCGGACGCTCCTTTGAGGACGCAGGCTCCGAACCACGAGAACGCCTCGAAGAGCCCTGTGGGATCGAGCGACAAGGCATTGAATCCGATCCGATGTCGCAGGAAGCCGACGAGCGTCGCCGACGTCTCCGTACCCCAGAGAAGCATGCTGCGGCTGTTGATGCGGTCTTCCGACGTGGGACGCGGAGGGATCGTATCCCAGGAACCGGGGCTGTTGACGAGCGCCGTGCCTTGCGGCTTGGTCCGGCCCACGAGCCGGAGGACCTCGAGAGGCGTCTCACGTTCGGGCCGGACGCCGAGACGAATGACGCACGAGGCACGACCGGGCACGGGAAGAAGGTCAATCTGAATCCCCCGCCCGTAGTGGACGGTGACGCCTTCATCCGTCTTGCGTATATCACGGACGGGAGGGCGCAGGAGCCGTATTCCGCTCGCGGGCAGCAAGGCTAGGCTGGAGGGGGGCAAGAAGCCCGTATCTTCCCACGCGCGGCCCGGCCAGTCGGGGCCGCCGACTTGCAGTTCGACGTCCTGGAGGACCGGGACGTCTTCCCGAAGGATCGTGAAGCGACCGAAGGGGTCGACGCGGACGCGGATGTTCTCGGATTCGAAGGTGACGTCCTGAAGGAGTGCCAGCAGTGTCAAGAGCGCCATCTCACCCTGGATTATTCATGAAAAATCCAGAATCCCAACCCCAAAACCTCCGGAAAATCCGCAACTGTTCACTGCGGAGACCGCGGAGTCCCGCAGAGAAGACGTTCCAACTGAAGAACGAGCACTTCAAGGGCCTCCTTGCGCCGATTCGGATGCGCTGACCTCTTTCGTTCCTCGAAAGCTCTGCGTCTTTTCCGCGCGCTCTGCTGTGCTCATCGGGCAAATCTTTGTGCTACGACAAGATTTTTCATGAACCTCCAGGCCAGTCGCCTGAGTATCTCTGAGGAAGGCAGGAAACCAGGAAAGGAAGTCGGTCGTCCTATCCTTCGGTCTTCCTCCTGGATTCCTCATAGTATTCTCCGGACGGAAAACGGAGGATCCCCGAGT
>JACPRB010000117.1 GCA_016190155.1 Planctomycetota bacterium | reverse complement strand
CGTGTACGACAGCGCGCCCGCGCCGGTCGTGGCCGTCGGCGACGCGAAGTTCTGGCCGCCCGAGGACGTGGCCATGTACACGTCGTAGACGATCTGGGATGAAGTGTTCACGTTGTCGGTGGCCGCGACCCACGCGACCGTGATGGAACTGGTGCCGGCGGCCGTTGCGGCCGTCGCGCCGCCGAACATCGGGGGTGTCGTGTCGGCCGGCGGAGGTGGCGGCGGAGGCGGGGCCAGCGTGGTTGCGAAGACCTCGACCGTGTTCGAGTCCCGGTTGCCGGACGTGTCCCGAGCGCGAACGACGAAGTGATACGTCGTTCCCGCCGTGAGGCCTATTTGCGTATAGGACAGCGCGCCCGCGCCGGTCGTGGCCGTCGGCGACGCGAAGTTCTGGCCGCCCGACGACGTGGCCATGTAGACGTCGTAGACGATCTCGGAGGAGGCGTCCACATTGTCGCTGGCCGCGTCCCACTCGACGACCATGGACGTCATGCTGGCCGCCGTCGCGCTCGTGCCGCCGGCGAACATCGGAGACGTAGTATCGATCGCCGGAGGCGCGGCTGTGGCGAAGCTGGAGGTGAACGAAGCCGCCATCGGCAGGCCGGAGATGCTCATGACGCCGGTCGAAACGAAGACGGCGTAGGTCGTGCTCGGCGTCAAGGCCACCGACGGCACGATCGAGGCCGTGCGCTCATTGGATCCGAGGCTTACCGTCGACGGAAGGGCGGTGCCGCCCGAGGACAGGGTCAGGTTCGCGTCGGTGATGGTCGCCGGGTCCATCGGCACCGAGAAGACCACCGTGACCGAGCTCAAGGTGATCGGAACGCCGGTGGCTCCATTGCTCGGAGAAACCGAGGAGACTTGAGGCGGGATGTTCATGGCGGTGCCCGTCATGAACCGCGATCTGTGGATGATCCTGTTCGAGAACTCCTCGTTCCAATCCTCGTCCTCGTCATCGTCATCGTCATCGCCCATGGAGGGGCTCATGTCGGCGGGACGGACGCCGGCGATGATTTTGAATTCGTACCTCGTGTTGCTTGCCAGAGGACTGAGAGGCGTCAAGGTCGCCGTGCGGTTGTCGCCACCCAACGAGACGCTCGCGGGGATCAACGCCTGCTCGGGTCCGTACAGGCGGAGATTCGACGAGTTGATGGTGGCGGCGTCCATGTTGATCGGGAAGATCGCGATGACGGAAGTCAACACCGGAACGCCCGTCGCGCCATCGGCCGGAGTCACGGAGATGCCGCAAGGCCTGCGTCGGGCCGTCGATGTGCCCGTCGTGAACGAGGCCTGGAACTGGGACCCCATGGCGACGCCCGTCTTGTCCTTGACGGCGGCCGCGACTCGGATCTGATAGGTCGTGCTCACCGCCAGAGGCCTGTCCGGCTGGATGTAACACGCTAAGTCGTGCTCCGCCAGGTTCACGGAGGCACGCACGGTGCCGGACGGACCGACCAGCCGAATGCTCCTACGACTAATCGTCTCTCGGTCCATCGGTTCGGAAAAGAGCACCAGGATCTTACCGACGGTGGAGACCTCTGTGGCCCCATCCGCCGGATCCGTCGCGAGCACGGTGGGCGCCCCTTCGCATCCCATCAGGGCCGCGACGCCGAGAAGCCCCACGCAGAAGATACGGCTCATAGATCCGCCTCCTCACAAACCGAAAACCAAACCCAGTTCTTCCCCGACTCACTCTCCTTTCACCCCTTTGCCCATCGCGGGCGAATCGTCCCGGTTGAATTGTCGGCATTCAATCCACTGGGCGGCAGGAGGTAACGAAGGGAGGGGCGAATGTGAATTAATCAGGGACGCGTGCAGCTCCAGGCGTCGAACACGTTGCCTTCCTGATCGATCGCCTCCATCGCGAGCGTCTTCCCTTCCGCGCGCAACCGGCAGATGTGATAGGCGATCTTGCCGGCCTTGAGCTCGACGCCCTTCCCGATGGGATACAGCGGGGCGCCGCCACCGGCGGACGTGACGTAGCAAATCCCGTCGACCTCCGCGCGCTGGTAGTTGTGATTGTGGCCGCCGATGGTCAGGCACACCCCGCCGTCGCGCAAGATCGGTGGATAAATCGCGGCCAACTGCTCGCCTTCCTTCTGCCGGAACACGTCGGTGGAAGCCGAATACGGGGCATGATGCCAGAGCACGATCTTGAAAGGCGCCTTGGACGCGGCCAGGTCTTTCTTGAGCCAAGCGATCTGCTTCTCGTTCTTGCGATAGGGCAGGGTGGTATCGAGGGATACGAAGTGTACGGGACCCCAGTCTCCCGAATACCAGCGTTCTTCCCCGGGCAGCACGAACACGTCGAAGTACTCCTGCGCGTTGCGTTCATGATTGCCGATCGAGGGATAGAGCGGGACGGAGCGCAACAGCGGGGCCTCGATCTCGAAGAACCGGTCCCACTGCTCGCTCGAGGTCCCGTTCTCCACAAAGTCCCCGGAGGACAGGAGGAACTCCGGCTTCTGTTTCAGGATGAGGTCGACCAGCTTCGCGTGCGCGGCGTTGCCCGTGCGGCAGTCGCCGAAGGCCGCGAAGGTGACGGCCGCGTCCGGTTCGGGCGCCGTACGGAACGTAATCGGAGGCGACGAGTAGTCACCCGCTTGAACGACGTAGGTGACCTCCGTCGCGGGTTTCAAGTCGGTCAGCGTAACGGCATGGCGGGTCCCCTTCGGGCTCTTGGTGACCTTGGCGCCCACGCGGACCCCGCCTTCACATTCGACGAACGTCTGGAAGCACACGATGGCCGAGTCGCGGGTCACCTGCTGCAGGTACGGTCCGCGCTGGAGACGATCTCGAATCTCCTGCCGGCCGCACGCGGCGGCCGGGCTTGCGACCAACACGGCCAGCAAAGCGGCTAGACAGGGTCTCACCATCGGCTTACTTCGCCCGCTTGGCGAGTTCCGCCTGAATGGCCGCGAGCATGGCCTTGACGGCGTCAAGACGCTGTCTGTACGCCTGCGCGAGTTCCTTCACGGCGTCCACATCGTCTTGCGGCGCCTGTTGCACGCGTTCCTGGATGCCCTGATGTTCGCGTTCGACGCCCGCGGTCACCTCCTCGACGCGCTGCGCGAGTCCCTTGATCTCTTGAGTCGTGGCGTCTCTCAAGAGGCGAGGAAGCGTGCGGTCCTTGGCGAGAACCAGCGCCTGGTTACGCGCGCGCACGCGCCAGGCGGACGCATCTTGCACGACGAGGACGTCGTCGAGCGCCGGAGCGTGGATGAGCTGTGTGTCCACCTTGGAGGGGAGGCCGTTTTCGAACGTCGCTTGGACGCGGAAAAGCTTCTGGTTGAGCAGAATATAGGACGCGGAGGGATGCCACTCCCCCGTGGGAGTGCGGCGGGCGAGCTCCACGATGTCGACGGGCTTCGTCTCCAGATTCGGGTCCTGCAGGTAGAGCTCTCCGAGGAGCACCGTGGGGACGGGCTCCTTGGCGTCCTCCTCCCAGGCGAGATTCGTGATCCACCAGGCGCGCGAGCCTCCGATGAGGACCTCCCGCTTGGCGTGAAGCGGCGACTGCAAGCGGCTCTCGCGGAAGTACTCGTAGTCGAAGAGGTACGACGTCGGTTCGTCGGGGGATTTCTTGAAGCGGACGGTCGAGATCCGCCGGGGCGTCTCCAGCGGCACGACGAGCACGACCGCCTCGGTCTTGCCCGGTTCGGTGGTCGGCAGGAACGTGAGGCCCGCGAAGCTCTCGCGAATCTCGTTCGACGGCGGTTTCTTGCGCTCGAGGATCCCGTCCGTCTGGAAGGGAAGCCGTGAGGCGAGCATCCCTTGCATCGCGGGGTTGTCGGCCGGCGTGAAGACGCGGCGCATTTCCAGAGGACCCCAGCCGCGCAGGGTGGCTTGAATGCCGTCGGGAGACGCCGTCAGCGTGATCTTGCGCTGGGGGCCCTTGACGATGGCCCATGTGGCCTGAAGCACGCGTCCCTGGACGCGGCCCGTGATCAGACCGAAGAACGGAGGCTGGGGGCTCTCCTCGCTGAAATCTCTGCGGAGCATCTCGCCGGAAAAGGCCGTTCCTTTCTGACGCCCGCTGAGGTAGAACGCCCCGTAGGCGGCGTCGTGAGAGATCCACGCGCCGGAGAAATCGGCCGGGGGGCCGGCCAGTTCCGCGGGATCGGGCAGATCGGAGGGTTCCGCGTGAGGATCGGGTTTGGGCCCGCAGGCGATGGCGAGGGCGGCCAGGGCCCAGAAAACGGTTTTCCGAAGGACTGGGTCGCCAGAGGAAGGGGATTTCATGCGCGCACCTCCGAGCGTGATGACCGTGGGAAGATGATGGCCCGCGGGGCGCGACGGCGTCAATGGAAATAATCGGGGACGAATGAGTAGAATGGCGGCCCACTTCTCTTGAGGAGACTCGTATGAAGCTCGCCGTCTTGTTCGCGGTGATGGTCGGCGTCCAGCAAGGGGACGACCTGGAGCCGCTTTGGAAGTTCAAGAAGGGCACGACATGGACCTACGAACAGACCGAAGGGACCAAGAAGGCGAAGGTGACCCGCAAGGTGATCAACGAGTCGGCGGCCCCGGCCATGTTGTTTGTGGAGTCCAAGACGGTCGCCAAGGACGAGAAGATCTCGCCCAAGACCGAAACGATCGTCTGGGCGGCGGACGCCGGGCTGAAGTTGTGCGAGAAGAAAGGAGACACGATCACGATGAAGTACCTGGTGATTCCTTCGAATTCCGGGGAGGCATGGACCTACTCGGATGCGCAGGGCAAGAAGATCCAGGGAACGCGTCTCAAGACCGGCGAGGTCAAGGTGCCCGCGGGCACGTACGAAGAGACCGTGCACACTCGGCTGGAGATGCCCGACGGCGAGACCGTGGATTTCTATCTGGCGCCGGAGGTCGGGTTGATCAAGATGGTGCGGGAGAAGGACTCCGAGACGTCGACGCTGGAGCTGACCGAATTCAAGGAGCCAAAGTAGGTTTGGAGGTGGCGGCCGGATTTGAACCGGCGAAATAGGAGTTTTGCAGACTCCCGCCTTAGCCACTTGGCTACGCCACCCCGAATGCCGAGAACGACCGAGCCGTTTCCAGGCGCGGGCGGGCCGCGCATACTCTAGTCCGCTGTTTTTCCTTTATCAAGACTTCTGACGCGGAGACAATCCCCGCCTGTGAAGGTCCTGCACCTCTTCGGCGACTGGAAGTGGACGGGGCCGGCGGAGCCGACGCTGGACCTGTGCGTGGAACTGCGGGCGCTCGGCGTCGAGGTGACGCTCGCTTGCCAATCGCCGCCTCCGGAAGCCTCGAGCAACCTTCCGGCCAAGGTCCGCGAACGCGGCCTGGAACCGGATTTCGCGTTCGCGCTCAACCGGAAGTTCAATGTCGGCGACAACATCGCCGACATCGCGCGCGTCAGGGAACGTTGCGATCGAGACGACATCGACATCCTGCACGTCCACTTCACGCACGACCACATCATCGGCGCCCTCGGTGCCCGGATGGCGCGACACCGACCGCTCGTCGTGCGGACCAACCACAAAGGCGCGCCCCTCCCGTGGCTGCTTCGGTCGTGGACCGACGCCTATCTTACGTTCTCGCGGGCCGACCTGGAGCAGGCCGCCCTCGATGCCCCCAAACTGCTCATCTCGCCGGGGATGCGACTCGATCGGTTCAACGCCTCGCCTCCGCGCGAGGACAGGCGCGCGCATTTCGGGATCTCGAAAGACACGTTCGTCGTCGGGGTCGTGGCCCGCATGCAACGGCACCGGAGGTTCGAGGTGCTCCTGGAAGGCATTCAGCGGGCGCGACGACACGTCCCCGACCTGCGCATCCTGGTGGTAGGCCGCGGCACGAACATGCAGGAGGTGGCCGTCGAGCCCGCGAAGCGACTGGGCCTGGAAGGAACGGTCCTCTTCACGGGATACCTGGGCGGGGCCTATCTCGATACCGTCGCGGCGTTCGACGCGCTCCTGTTCCTGGTGCCCGGATCGGACGGCACGTGCCGGGCGCTGCGCGAGGCCATGGCGATGGGAAAAGCCGCCATCGGCGCACGGCGCGGCATGATCCCCGAGATCATCGACGACGGATGGACCGGATTCGTGGTCGACGACACTCCACAGAACATCGCCGACGCGATCGAGCGGCTGGCCGGCGACCGGACGCTCTGCGTCGAGATGGGCCGGCGCGCACGGGAGAAGGCGTTGGCCGTCTACGACATCCGCCGACAGGCGCAAGAGGTGCTGAAGTTCTACAAGTCCGTCCTCAAGAGAACCGAGTCCGCTCGCAGATAAAGCGCATTCCGGACGGCGGCGATGCTGATGTCGCCGGAAGGGCGCGCCAGCGCAATCGGCGGGAACCAGGCCAAGCCACCCGTGGGGGTCGGCCAACAGCGCCAGATCCGGCCTTCGCGGGCGGAGGCGAGCAAGATCGTTCCGTCCGGGCCCGCATCCAGATCGTCCACGGCGTCGGGAATCGCGCCCAACCGCTGCCACGAAAGGGTCTGCGGATCGATCCGGATGAGCTGCGATTCGGCCGTGCACGCGAACTCGCGACGCGCCAGCCGGAGGGGCGGGATGCTCGCGACGGTTTGCGAACCGTCCTTCCCCATCAAAGGGAGCCGGCGCAGGTCGGGTCCGACGGCGAGGTACAGGTCGAGCTTCTGAACGAAGGCCCCGTCCAGACCTTCCGGGGCCCCTTCCAGGAACGTCACTTCATCGAGCCGGCGATCGCGCACATAGACGATGGCGGCGCCGGCGGTCCTGGAAACGACGACGAAGCCATATTCTCCCACGGGACAGACCACGTATCTCAGATGCGGCCGGAGCGGCACCTTTCGGGAGACGCGCCAGCGATCGTCCGCGAAGATGTGCAAGGCCCCGTCGCTTCCCAACGCGTGCATCTGGCCGGCCAGGACGAAGAAGTTCGAGATGGGCTGGAAGTCCATTTCTCCGATCACGCGCCAGCGATCCGGCTCTGCCGGATCGTCGACCTGCTCGCGCTTGCATCCCGCGATCGCCACGCCCATGAGGATGACCGCCGTCAGTCGCACACGCGTCTCCTTTCGATCGAGTTGTCTGGGTGTGCGCGTGGATCGAAAAGATCGCCAGAAAATCGTAAGCTGTGAGTCCATTTCACGAGGTGCGCATGAACGGATGCCTGGCGCTGCTTCTGTGCCTGGTTCAACAGACGGATGATCCTCTGGCCCGAGGTCAGAAGTACTTGGACAAGGTCGCCGCCGTATGGAGCTCCCATTTGCCGGTGGAACGAATCGTGGGCGTCTATTTCGGCCGCAAGTGGATGGGCTATGTGCGGCTGACGGTCAAGGCATCGCCGGAAGAAAGCCGCGCGGCGTTCGAGGCGACCATGAGCGCGGAGGCGAATCTCATGAACCGGCCGTTCAAGGCGAAGGCTCGCATCCTGCTGGCGCGCGATTTGAGTCCGGTCCATGTGGACAGCTGGAAGGAGGAATCCGGGAAGAAGGAGACGAAGACCTTGACGGTCGAGAAGGGGCGCTGGACGCTTCGCCGGGAGCGGGAGGGCGCGGAGGCGAAGACTTCCGAAGGCGAGCTCAAGCCGGGCTGCGCGTGGGATGCGAAGCTGCTCCCTTTTTTCGCCGTTCCCGACGATGAGAGCGTCGACCTCATCTCCTTGAATGAAGAGGAAGGGTTGTGCCGGTTCACCCGTTTGGCGGAGAAGCGCGCGCGCTCGGTGGAAGGCAAGCCGACCGAGTGCACGCTCCTGCAGATTCAACAGACGGGCAAGGGGACGGACTTGTGTTATTTGGCCCCGGATGGGGGGCTGGTGGAGATTGCCGCGGGCGGCTCACCGGCGCGCATGAGGCCGATCACGGAGGCGGAGATCGGAAAGGACCTGGTCGAGGCGCCGGAGTTGAAGCCGGCGGAACGGGCGCTCGTCGACCTCTTCCTCGCCATCCAGCGCAACGATCTGGAGGCGCTCCGAGCGGCGTTCGATTGGGAGCGGCTGGCCGCCGAGATGATCGAAGGATATGCGGAGATGACGGACGAGCAGAAGGCGGCGGCGGCCCGACAGTTGCAAGAACAACTCGAGACCGACCTGCTCGAGTTGCGGATGCCGGACGCGGCGACGCTCGAGGAGGGCCTGATCTCCGGGGTCAAGAGCACCGAGAAGGACGGCATCGCCAGCGTGAAGCTCTTCGGCGAAACGTGGAAGCTGCACGAGGTCAAGGGGAAGTGGTTGGTGATCGCGGTGGAGAGATGAGGGGGTGAGGAAGACGGAGGACGCAGAGGAGAAACCGAAGAAACCAACACCAGAGGACGCCGAGGACGCAGAGAAGAGAGAACGCAGAGAAGAGAGGACCCAGAGAAGACGGCCACCGGAAAACCGCCTTCTCTCAAGACGAAGCCCGGCACCCGCGCAACCCGCGGCGCAGATCCTCTTCCGAGAGCCCGCGGCCGATGAAGACCAGCGTGTTGGTCCGGTCTTCCCCGTCCCTCCAGGGCCGGTCCGCCCGCCCCTCGAACATCATGTGCACGCCTTGGAAGACGACCCGGCGCGACTCGCCGCACACCTCGACGATACCCTTCATCCGGAAGATGTCGCTGCCGCGCGTCTTGAGCAGGCCCCCCAACCACGCGTTGAGCTTCCCGCCGTCCAGCGCGCCCGGCTCGCGCAGCGCTACCGAGACGATGCCGTCCGTGTGATCGTGCACCTCCGCGGGGATTTCGGGCTTCTTGGAGAGGTCGAACGCGCCGAGGCCGATGACGCGCGAGAGATCGACCACGGCCCCGCGTGTCCGATAGACCTTCGCGAAGGCGTTGAGCGCGCGCACGCGGCGATCGAGGCGATCCAGATCCGCCTCCGCCACGAGATCGATCTTGTTGAGCAGCGCCACGTCCGCGAAGGCGATCTGCTCGCGCAGCTCGCGCGACGAGTCGATGTGCTCCCAGACGTGTTTGGCGTCCACGACCGCGACGACCGCGTCGAGGGCAAGCCGCGCCTTGAGATCCTCGTCGACGAAGAACGACTGCACGACGGGCGCGGGATCGGCCAGACCCGTGGTCTCGATCATGACGGCGTTGAAGTGCTCCTGGCGGCGCAGCAGGTCGTTGAGCGTGCGGATCAGGTCGCCACGGATCCCGCAGCAGACGCAGCCGTTGTTGAGGAGGATGAGGTCCTCCTCCGTGCCGATGACGAGCTGGTTGTCGACGCCGACCGACCCGAACTCGTTCTCGATGACGGCGACACGCCAGCCCTGCTTGTTGGCGAGGATGTGGTTGAGCAGCGTCGTCTTGCCCGCGCCGAGGAAACCCGTGAGGATCGTGACCGGAATCACTGCCACTTGCTCCCGCTGAGCTTGTCGACGTCGATGCGCGGCCCGTGTCCCTCCGGATTGGGCAGGAGGTGCTGCACATCCTCCTTCTTCACCTCGCGCATCGGCCGCATCGACTTGTATTGCTCGCGCCGGCCGTCGTTGTGGAGGATCGCGATCAACGTCTCGATCGGCGCGCACCCCGGCTGGTCGCAGTAGATCTCGGTCACCAGGACCGTCGCGTCTTCGGGCAAACGGTAGTGGGCGCGCACCCACTCCTTGATCTGGCCTTGCAAGGACCGATCCTTCTTGCCTTCCCCGAAGAGATCGAACTCGAACTTAAAATCCACGGGCGACATTGTAGCATAATCGCATGCTCAGGATCGGCTCCCTCGAGCTGGGGTTGCGGGCCGTGCAAGCGGCTCTCTCCGGCTTTTCCGACCGCCCCATGCGGCTCGTAGCGCGACGGCACGGGTTGGAATACGCCCTGAATGAAGTGGTGCTCGACCGGCTCATCCTGGCGCATCGACGAGAACGTCTCGATCCGGAGGATCACCCCATCGGCGGCCAACTGATGGGGAGTCGTCCCGCGGAGTTCGCGCGAGCGGCCGCGGAGATGGTGGAGGCGGGCTACGACGTGGTCGACCTCAACTTCGGCTGCCCCGTCCGCAAGGTGCTCGGCCGCTGTCGCGGAGGATGGCTCCTGTCCGAACCGGCGACGGCGCTGGAGATCGTCCGTGCCGTGATGGGAGCCGTCGCGGGCCGCCGTCCGGTCACGGTGAAGATGCGCCGCGGGTATGATGACTCCGCGGAAAGTGAGCGCCGCTTCTGGACGATCCTCGACGGCGCGCTGGCGTTGGGTGTGGCGGCGGCCACCGTGCACGGCCGCACGGTCAAGCAGCGCTACGTCGGGCCGTCGGATTGGTCGTTCCTGGCGCGCGTGAAGCGGCACGTCGGCGAGCGCACGATTCTGGGCAGCGGCGATCTCTTCACGGCCGAGGCGGTCAAGCGGATGCTCGACGAGACCGGCGTCGACGGCGCCAGCGTCGCGCGCGGGGCGATCGGCCATCCGTTCATCTTCGAGGAGTGCCGGGCCTTGTTGGCGGGCGAGCCGTTGCCGCCGCCGCCGTCCGTCGCGGAGCAGCGAGCCGCGTTGGAGGAGCATCTGGCGCTGGCGATCGAGGAGTATGGGGAGGATCGGGGCGGGCGCGGCATGCTGAAGTTCGGCTTGCGCTACGCGGATCTTCATCCGATGGGGCCGGAAGTGCGTCGGGCGTTCTTGGGCGTGCGTGATGTGGCGTCGTTTCTCCGCGTGCTGGCGGAGTGGTATGACTCGCGACGGGTTTGGCCGCCCATCGTGCGGCAGGGGATGCCGTCGAGCCTCGTCGCTGCGGGGGCGGCGATGGAGTAGTGCTGTCCCCGTCCTCTCGATCGGGAGGCAAAAGAATCCGCCGGGTAGGAATTTCCGTGTACAATTCCCGACAACCGGAATCGAGGGGAAGCCTATGGCGATTTCCGTGCCCTGTTCGTGCGGCAAGACGTTTTCGCTGAAGGACGAGCTCGCGGGAAAGCTCGTTCAGTGTCCGCAGTGTAACGCCCAGCTGCGCGTGCCCGGAGGCACCGACGGCGGCGTGATTCAGCCGGGTCTCGATCCGGTCTTTCAGCGAAAGAAGTTCCTTCTGCGCCAAAAGCATCTGGCCATCTCGGAGAAGTATTACGTCTGGGACGAAACAGGCAACACGATCCTCTTCATCGAGCGCCCTGCCCATCTGATGATGAGCTGCCTTGCGGTTCTGGCGGCTTTTGTCGCCGCCGCCATCGTGGCGACGATTTTCGGCGTGCTGGCGGGCTTGTGCACCGGAGGACTTCAAGGCGTCTTCGGCGTGCTGGCCGCCTTCGGGGGGCTTGCGGCGCTGATCTGTACGCTCATCCTGCTGGTGCCGAAGCGGCACGTCTACATTTACCGCGACGACAGCAAGCGCGAGCTCTTGCTGCAAGTCGATCAAGACAAGAAGTTCACGCCCATCGTTGCCACGTACACGGTCAAGAACGCTACGGGCACATGCCTGGCAAACCTGAAGAAGAACTACCTGTACAACTTCTTTCGTAAGCGATGGTATTGCTTCAGCCCGACGGGGCGCCTGATCAGCGTCATCAAGGAGGACTCGTTGATCCTCTCGCTGCTCCGCCGTTTCCTGGGGTCGCTGTACGGCATCCTGCGCACCAACTTCGTCTTTCTGAAGGAAGACGGCGAACAGATCATCGGAGAATTCAACCGCAAGTTCACGCTGCTGGATCGCTACGTGTTGGACATGAGCCGCGACGTCGAAAACCACCTTGATCCCCGACTGGCGGTGGCGATCGGCGTCATGCTCGATACGGGCGAGAGACGTTGAGTGCCATGGCCGACGAACCCGAGAAGCCCCTTCTCATCACGCAGGATCTTCTCGACGAGCGCGTGGATTTCGAGAAGGGCATGTCGCTGAGTCCCCCCGTCACGATCGCGCTGGGCGCGGTCCTGGCGATCCTCTTCCTTGCGCAGCTGGCCACGGGCGCGCTGGAGAATGCCGCCAGCCTGATCAGGTGGGGCGCGCTGGAGCGAGGGGCGGTCTGGCAGGGCCAGCCATGGCGTCTGCTTTCCGCTCCGTTTATGCACGCGAGCTTCGATCACGTCGTCGGCAATGTCATCGCCCTCTATGTTCTTGGGATGGCCTGCGAGCATGCGTTCGGATCGGTCCCGTTCGTGGTCCTCTACGCCGCATCCGCCCTGGCCGGCGCCCTCTTGAGCTCGGTGGCGTTGCCGGTCGGCGTGCCCTCCGTTGGAGCGTCGGGCGCCGTATTCGGGTTGATGGGCGGCGTTGCGTGCGCCGTGTTGCTCAACACCAAGCGCCTCTATGTGCGCGACAAGCGCATCGGAGTCGTCGTCGTCATTTGGGCCGGCTATAGCATCGCTCTGGGCTTCCTCTCTCCGTTCGTCGACAACTTTGCGCACCTCGGCGGCCTCGTTGGCGGGTGCGCCGTCAGCGCTTGCCTGCGATTGCGAATCGGCGCATTCCCGCGCAAACCGAGCCGCAGGGCATGGGTCGCCTTCGGAGTCTCGTGCCTGATCGTGGCGGCCGCCTTCACCGCCTGGGTTGCGAGCAGCCTTCGGCCGCGCTGAGCGCCCTGGGGGATACGTGGCGGGGTTGAACAGAGGACCTCTATCTCCCGATTCCTTGGAAGCCGGCCTCACATATAGTAGAACCTCGCCTGAACTCTCTGCGTCAAAGAAGGATTGAGGAGGCTTGCCATGAAATGCATCGCCTGGATCCTGATGTCCCTGCTGGCGTTGCCCGCGTGCTCCGCTCTGGAGGCCACGCAGGACAAGTCCGATTCGCCGCTGAAGGTGCGCAAGATCGTCGTCTACAAGCACGGCGTCGGCTACTTCGAACGCCAGGGCACCGTCACGGATGATCAGAAGATCACGCTGTCGTTCAAGTCGGAACAGATGAAGGACCTCCTGAAGTCGCTCTTCGCCATCGACCTCTCCGGCGGGCGCATCGCGACGATCTCGTACGACACGAAGGATCCGCTGTCCAAGCAGCTGGAGGACATCCTCATCCGGGTCCCCGATGGCAACGCCCTCACCCAGTTCCTGACGCAGCTCAAGGGCGCGCGCGTCGAGGTGGACGGGGCGACCGGCAGTGTCGTCGGGATCGAGCCGGTGGCGCGGCAGACCAAGGACGGCACGACGACGGCCTACAAGCTGGTGCTCTATCGGAACGACGGGGTGATCGAGACTCGCGAGCTCTTGGAGTTGCGCGAGATCAAGCTCCTGGACGAGGCGCTGCGCAAGGATCTGCAGCGGATGCTCGACATCTACTTGAAGGCGAAGTACGCGGACCGCAAGTCGGTGGTCCTGCACGCGACGGGCAAAGGCGAGCGCGACGTGCGCGTGGGATACATCGTGGAGACGCCGATCTGGAAGACGTCGTACCGGCTGCTCTTCGACGAGGGCGGCAAGCCGCTGCTGCAAGGGTGGGCGATATTGGAGAACACGACCGACGAGGACTGGGAGGACGTGGAGGTGTCGTTCGTCGCGGGCGCGCCGATGAGCTTCATCATGGATCTCTACACCGCGTACTACCCGAAGCGGCCGGAGATCGCGGTGGCGGTGACGGCCGCTCCGCAGCCGGAGGCGCCGTCGCTGGCCGTGGAGGCGGAGGGGCGCCGGGCGCGCGGTTATGCCGGCAAGAAGGCGGAGGCCTTCGACCGGAATGAGGATGCCGGCGAACCGGCCTTCGCGCCCGGCAGGAGCCTCGCGGAGGCGATCGAGAGCTCGATGGCGCCGGCGGCGGCCGGGGTGGAGGTGGGCGAGCTTTTCGCTTATCGGTCGCGCGAGAAGGTGAGCGTCAAGCGCGGGCAGGCGGCGCTGGTGCCGATCCTGTCGGAGCGGCTCGACGAGGGCGAGCGTGTCCTCTTCTATCGGCCGCGGGTCGCCTCGCGCCCGATGAACGCCTATCTCTTCAAGAACTCGACGTCGCTGACGCTGGAGGCGGGGCCGGTGACTTTCTTCGACGGCTCGACGTGCATCGGCGAGGGGCTGCTGCGCAAGGTCATGAAGAAGGGGATGTCGGACATCCTGCCGTACGCGATCGAGGCGGGCGTGGCGGTCGAGACGAAGGTGGATCGGCGCAGCGATCCCGTGACGCGCGGGACGATCGCCGACGGGGTGCTGACGCTGACGTACACGGAGAACCTCGTGACCGTGTACGCGATCAAGAATCAGCTTCCGAAGGACGTCGTGTTGTATCTGGATCACGCGAAGGCGGGGGGGTATGCGTTGGCGGAGCCGGTGAAGGCGGAGGACGATGTGGACGGGCACTACCGTTTCCGCGTCGGCCTGAAGGGAAATGCGGAGGCGGAATGGAAGGTGCGCGAGACGATGCCGGTGTCGACGACGGTGGCTCTGCTTCAGACGCCCGCGGAGACGATCCGATACTATGCGAGCCAGCGGTTCCTGTCGGAGAAGGCCCGGGCGTTCCTGAACGAGATCGGGACGGCGCAGGGCGAGATCAACCGGCTGCGGCAAGAGGAGCAGGAGTTGGCCTCGGAGCGGCAGCGGCTGGTCGAGGACGAGGAGCGCGCGCGGCGCAACGCATCGATCCTGCGCGACACGCCGGACGAGCTGGCGATGCGCAAGAACTTCCTCAAGGAGATCGACGCGGCGGAGACGCGGCTGAAGGAGGTTCAGAAGGCCCAGAAGGAGCGGTCGGATAGGCGCGCCGCGCTGGAGCGGGACTTGGCCAGAAAGGTGCGGGAGTTCAGGGAGGAGTGAGGGGTTCGGGCAGCGGTTCCAGACCGATCGCCGTCTCGACGCGTTCCGCCACGAAGGCCAGTCGCGCGAAGATCCGGTATTGCAATCCGACGAAGCGATCGAGGAATCCGTCCACCGTCTCCACCAGCGCTCCCAGATCCTCTTCCCGCGGCACGAAGCCCACGAGGTACTCCGAGAGCGGCACCTCGCCTTTGGCGTGATCGAACGGGTAGATCCCCGACGCGAGCTGTCGGCGAAGCTCCGTGAGCTCACGATGCCAGCGCATGGCCGCCGCGCGCAACGCCCCGACGAACGCCTCGTTTTGCTCGCTGCCCTCGACGTTGGCCAGCAGGATCTGGGTGACGAAGAACGAATCCCCGAGCTTCCGCACTTGCGCCGACGTGGCGCGCGACATCGCCAGCGCGCTCAGGAGCCGCACGAGTTCGACATCGCTCACGGGCGCCGACGTTTGCGCGGCCACCTCGGGCGCCGCCTGCAGGCGCATTGCCAGCGTGAGCCGTCGCGCGACGAGGGCGTCAATGGGACCCCGCCGTGCCGCGGCCTCGCTGCGCTGCCCTTCCAGCCGCGTGCGTTCGGCGTTCATCTCCGCCGTGCCGCCGGGCAGCCCGAAGTCCGCCGGCCGGAATCTGAGATTGCAGCGATGAAGCGCGCTGGCTCTGGCGAGCTGGAGGAGCCGCTCGTCCGCCTTCTCGAAGGCTTCCTGCGCGGCGAGCGCTTCGGGCAGTTTCGAAACCAGCTCGGCGCGCACGGCCTTGAGCTCCGCGACAGTCGCGCTCACGTTGTCGGGAGGGACGCCCGCGTCGTCCGGCAGAAACGGAGGCGAACTGCCGTTGAGATAGCGCTGGAAGTAGCGACCCATGTGCCGCGCATCCTCCGCGCGCTGCTCCTTGCGCTGGACGAGCTGGGATGTCGGCACGAGGTTCTGCGCCCCCACCCTGCGGCCCAGGATCTCGCGGTAGAAAGTAAGGCTGGCGTCCCGCGCCAGGCGATCGAAATCGCTGAAGAGAGATCGCGCCGGGCCTTCCAAGGTAAAGATGCCCGGCGACTTTTGCGCGCGGGCGGCGTCGATGCGTTTCTGGTCGGGCGGGTGCGTATCGAAGAAGCTGCCCTTGCCCTTCAGGTGTTCAAGCAAGAATGCCTCCACGTCCTTGTTGGGGAATTGCGACAGCTCCGCGACAACCAGTGCCGGCAGATCATCGCCCAGCCTTCTTTCGTCCCAGGCTCGGCTCAGGCTTCCCAGCGCCTGCCGGCGGGCCATCTCGAGGACCGGCAGTCTGCGCGCCGTCTGTTCGAAGGCCTCGCTGCCGGCGATGCGGATTTCGGCTTGGTCGGCATCGTACTCCATCTGCCGCAGGAAGAACGTGCTCACGGCGTTCCCTATCACCATGAGCAGCCACAGCACGCGCCGCGTCAGCCACACGAACAGCCGCGCCAAGTAAAGCATCCATCCGATGCGCAGGTCGACCGATTGCGACCACTCCACCAGCTGCTCGTCGAGCGCGTCGCGTTCGTACACGACGCGCGCGAACCACCTGTTGACGACGAACACGACGCTGGAGAGGCGCATCCCGGTGCCCTGCGCGAAGTGGCCGAATTCGTGCGCGAGCACTCCGACGAACTGTCGCAGCGACAGCCCCGCCACGAGCGGCAGCCCGATGGTAAGGACCAGGTCGCGGCTGAACAGGCTCCACAGGCCGCGGCGCAGGCCGGCCGAGGCGTTGACGTCGCAGTTCACTCGGATCTCGCGCGGCATCGGCGCGCCGACGGCGGCGCAGAGCCGGCGCAGCAGCTCGGCCAGGAGCGGCTCCTTGGAGGGGTTCACCGACAGCGGCTTGGAGTCCTTCGGAGCGCGGGCGAAGAGCGGTTTGATCATGAAGACGATCAGGATCGCCCCGATCACGATGGGCGCCAGATACACGATGAGGATGCCGATGGACGCGCGTCCCCGGACCCCCTTGAAGATGCCGGCGTTGGACACGGCGTGCCAGGTCACGAGGGTTCCGGTCAGTCCGATGAGGGCGAGGTAGACGAGCGGCAGCAGCACCATCACGAGCGTCACGAAGAGCAAGCCCAGTCGATACAACGGCGACACGCGATTGCGCTGGAAAGGTCGGCCGAGCGCGGCGGCGATCTGCGCGGGGGTGAGGGGCGGGCTCATCCGCTTGAGCATCTCACGGCCCGGCGGGAGTGTCCAATGAAACGTCGGAACGTGGCCGCAAGAGAGTGACACGGTTCCCAGATCGACGTGTCATGGGGTCATGAAAATGACGCTCTCGATCGACAAGAAGCTAGTGGAACGAACTCGGGAAATCGCGCGGCGGGATGCCGGGTCGAAACGCAAGAAGGGCCGCGTCTCTCGCGAGCTGTGCCCACTTGCTCAGCGAAGACTCGAGTCACGATCAGATGATCGATGGCGTTCGGATCAAGAATCTCTTCCTGAACTGAGCGTCCGCGCGGGCGATCATCGCTGCGTTTCGATCTCGAGTATCTTGATCGAGGCGATGTTGCGGTAGGTGATGTGAACCAGATCGCCCTTGTCCAGGATGACGAGGCATGGTCCGGTCAGCCAACCTCCCCGTCCGCGCACTCGATACTGGCGGCCGTCATTCAGGCTGATTTCTTTTTCCGACTTGGGGCTGGCCTTGAGGATTGGGCGTCGCTCGACTTCTTCCATGGCATTCTCATTTTAACGTGACGATCTTGTCTGGAGCAATCCCAATGCCGGACGTTTCCTGCGCGGAATCCAGCCTACGCCGTTTCTTGACAGACCGTCGTGTTCCTTGGGGCAACGCGCACGCCGACCTCGAGGGGGTCAGGGATCGCGCGGATCGCCACCCGTGCTATGTTTGGACGTGCCCGTCGCGCAGCGCGTGCCGAATCGCCACCAGCGATTTCAGGATCGCCGGAAGGTCCGCGAGCTTGAGCGAGTTCGGCCCGTCGCACGGTGCGTGATCGGGATCCTCGTGCACTTCCATGAAGACGCCGTCGGCGCCGGCCGCGACGCCGGCGCGGGCGAGGATGGGGATCATCGTCCGATCGCCGCCACTGGCGGTGCCGCCGGGACCTCCGCTGGGGACCTGGACGCTGTGGCCGGCATCGAAGACGACGGGGTGTCCGAAGCGCTTCATGAGCGGGATCGAGCGCATGTCGACCACCAGCGTGTTGTACCCGAAGCTGGCGCCGCGTTCGCAGAGCATCACGCGCGAGTTGCCCGCAGAGGTCGCCTTGTCGAGGACGTTCTTCATGTCCCATGGGGCCATGAACTGTCCCTTCTTGATGTGCAGCGCTCTTCCGGTCTTGGCCGCGGCCGTCACGAGGTCCGTCTGCCGGCAGAGGAACGCGGGGACCTGGAGCACGTCCACGGCCTTAGCCGCGGCCCGGGCCTCGTCGGGCGAGTGTACGTCCGTGAGGACCGGCACCTTCAAGCGCGAGCGGATCTTGCGAAGAATGGCCAGGCCTGCCCTGGCCCCCGGCCCGCGGAATGCCTTCCCGGAGGTCCGGTTAGCCTTGTCGTAGGAGCATTTAAAGATGAAGGGAAGCTCGATCTCCGCGCAGATGTCACGGATTGCCCGCGCGTGCCTGAACGCGTGCGCCTCGCTTTCGATCACATCGGGACCACCGATGAAGAACAGCGGCTTGCCTTGGCCACACCGGACGGGACCGATCTCGACGACGTTCATGGTGGTCGAGATTGTCGATCCAGCGGCGAGGAATCACAAGGGTTTGCTGCAATTCAGTGGAATGCGCGCGCCGGTTTCGAGAACACGGCGCGTGGGATGCGCACTGGGGCAGGCGAGACCAGACCTTTGCCATCACGCGTGATGGCCACCGAGACGACGTCCGCCGAATCATAAGATGTGGGATGGACGCACACCAGGGTGGGCACAACGGTCACCGCCAGGAACAAAGCCACGGAAATCAGGAATCGGAAGATCATGTTTGTCCCTCGAATCCAGGACTCGCGCCGGCCACACGCCTCGGCGCCATGCGCCAGACAGGTGCAAGTCGCATGCCATCGCGATTGCAGCGAAGAAACGAGGAGCGAGGGGAACGTACGCCACTGAGGGTAACTGCCGTGTTACTGTGGGGAACGGCGAGGGTAATGGTGTCTACGTGCCCTCGATCGGATCCGTCAATCCCGGCAGGCGGTGGCCCAGCTTGTCGCGCTTCGCGCGCAGATATTCGCGGTTGTACGGCGTCGGGGGGATCTCGATGGGGAGTTGCTCCACGATTTCCAGGCCGTAGCCGCTGATCGAGTGGATCTTCTTCGGGTTGTTGGTGAGCAGGCGCATCCTGCGCACGCCCAGGTCCAGGAGGATTTGCGCTCCCGTGCCGTACTCCCTCAGGTCCGCCGGAAAGCCGAGCCGCACATTCGCCTCGACGGTATCCAGGCCCTGCTCCTGCAGCTCGTAGCTCTTGAGCTTGTTGACCAGTCCGATCCCGCGGCCCTCCTGGCGGATGTAGATGAGCACGCCCTTCTTGGCCTCCGCGATCTGGATCAGGGCTCCCTCCAGTTGATCCCCGCAGTCGCACCGCAGCGAATGGAAGATGTCTCCCGTCAGGCACTCGGAGTGGACGCGTACCAGGATCGGTTCGCTCTGAACCACCGGCCGTCCGTCTTTCTCATCGCCGACGTCTCCGGCGCACAGCGCCAGGTGCAGATACTCGTCGATGAGCGACCGGTAGCAGTGGATCTTGAAGGTTCCGTACCGCGTGGGCAAAATGGCCTTGGCGACCTTCTGGACGAGCTTCTCCCGCTGGCGGCGATAGTCGATGAGGTCCGCGATCGAGGCCATCTTGAGGCGATGTTGCTTGCAGAACTCCGTCAGCTGCGGCACGCGCATCATGGACCCGTCCTCGTCCATGATTTCGCAGATGACGCCCGCGGGCTTCAGCCCCACCAGACGCGCCAGGTCGATCGATCCTTCCGTGTGACCGGCGCGCACCAGCACGCCCCCTTGCCGGCCGCGCAGTGGGAAGATGTGGCCGCCGATGACCACGTCTTCGGGCGTCGAACGATCGTCGATGGCCACCTTGATCGTCTGGGCCCGGTCCTGGGCGGAAGTCCCGGTGCTGATGCCGTGTCGGGCGTCGATCGAGACGGTGAAGGCGGTGCCGAACTTGAGATCCTTGTCGCGGCTCTGCAGCGTCAGGCGCAGTCGATCGCACTGTTCGCCGGTGAGGGCCAAGCAGATGATCCCGCGTCCGTACTTGCTCATAAAATTGACCGCTTCGGGCGTCGCCTTCTCGGCCGCCATGACGAGGTCGCCTTCGTTCTCGCGATTCTCGTCGTCGACGAGGGCGATCATGCGGCCGGCCCGGATCTCCTCCAGGGCCTCCGGAATGCTGCAAAAAGGCTTGTTCATGGCGCCCTCATCGTACCGAATCGCGGGGCTCGAATCACGGATCCGGAGGAGTAACCGTTCACCGGTTCACCCGTTCATCCGTTCGCCCGTTCCTGGCTTCTGGTCCGTGCGGGCATCCGTTCTCCGCTGGCCGCACACGACCT
>JACPRB010000109.1 GCA_016190155.1 Planctomycetota bacterium | reverse complement strand
GGCACCACGACCAGATCGATGTCGAGCGCCTTCAGGTCCTCGTGGAACTTCACGACGGCGGGGAGCGGGTCGCGGTCGGGCCATCTTCCGGTGATGAAGTCGACGTCCGGGCGGTAGAACAGCCACTCGTCTCGGCCCACCACGATCTTCTCACCGCCGTATCGCCCGAGCGTCAGCTGCATCCATTGCACGGGAGGCTGCACGGCTTCGGTCACGGGAGGGGAGTCCAGGGCGAATTGGAGCGTGGCCGGCGTGAGGATGATCGCGACGAAACCGAACGCGAGGACTCTCATCGTTCACCTCAGAAGATGAAATAGATGAACGGGTTGTACGTTTGCGTGCACATCACCGCTACGGTGCCCGTGAACAGCGCGAGCAGGACGCAGGTTTTGACCAGACCGATCCGCTGCGCGTGATCCCATGACTGTTTGCAGCCCCACGCGACGAGAGCGCACACGGCGAGGATCGTCAGGTGATAGGGATCGAAGAAGACGGCGCGCAGGAGATGGGTCGCTGGCGCGGCCTCCCCTACCCCGAACATCGCGGCGATATAGCGACCGGCGCTGTCCAAGTCGGACGCGCGGAAGAACACCCACGCGACGCACACCACGGCGAACGTGAGCGCCACCCGCAGCACGCGCGGCAGGCGCCCGTAGATCGACGTCTTTCCGATGATGCGTTCTCCGGCAAGCATCGCGCCGTGGATCGCGCCCCAGATGACGAAGTTCCAGGCGGCGCCATGCCACAGGCCGCCGAGCAACATGACGATCATGAGATTCAGGTAGGTGCGGGCGGGGCCTTTGCGGTTTCCGCCGAGAGGGATGTAGAGGTAATCCCTGAGGAAGCTCGACAGCGAGATGTGCCAGCGCTGCCAGAAATTGGTGATCGAGTCGGCGAGGTAGGGCGAGTCGAAATTCTTCGCGAAGGTGAATCCCAGCATGAGGCCCAGCCCGATCGCCATGTCCGAGTAGCCGCTGAAGTCGAAGTAGATCTGGAAGGCGTAGGCGATCACGCCCGTCCATGCGTCGATCCACGCCAAGTGGCCGGCGTCGAAGGCGGCGTCGGCGACCTCGCCCATCGGGTTGGCCAGGAGGACTTTCTTGGCGAGGCCGAAGATGAAGAAGGCGATTCCGCGGGCGAACTTGTCCAGGGTATGCGTGCGTCCGGAGAGCTGCTCCGCGATGTGCGAGTAGCGCACGATCGGACCGGCCACGAGTTGAGGGAACATCGAGACGAAGCAGGAGAAGTCGAGGAGGTTTCTCGCCGGTCGGGCGCGCCCACGGTAGAGGTCGATCGAGTAGCTCATCGTCTGGAAGGTGTAGAACGAGATGCCCAGGGGCAGAGCGACGCGGTAGATCTCGACCGTCGGCCGGCCGAACTGCTGGAGGATCCAGTTGAGATTCTCCTGGGCGAAGCCGGCGTACTTGAAGAAGCCCAGGATGGAGAGGTTGCCGATGACGGACAGGCAGAGGGCGAGTCTTCGTCGGCCCTGGCGGTGTCCCGTCATCATTCGGCCGCAGAAGTAGTCGAGCAGCGTCGAGGCGATCATGAGGGGCACGAACCAGGGGTTGGCCCATCCGTAGAAGACGAAGCTGGCCAGGGTGAGGAAGGCCTGGCGGGCTTTCTGGGGCAGGAGGTAGTAGATCGCGAGGACGGCGGTCAGGAAGTAGAAGAGGAAGACGGTCGAGGAAAACACCATGCAAGGACGGCCTCAATTCCTCCCGCCGGCGGACTCCGACGAACGCGACACATGCGGGAACTCGCCCGCCTTCAGACACGTCTTGGTGATCCGTCTGCGGTCCTTCTTGCACTCGGGTTCCGGGCAGGGTCCTTCTCGATCTCCTTCTTTCCCGCATCCCGTACATCGATACGTGATGAGCGACTTGTCCACCGCCTGCGTCATCCACTTCTTGCACTTCTCGCAGCGGCCGCCCTTCAGCGACGAGACGTCGTCGGCCTCGCACCGGTAGTAGCGCTGGACGCATACGGTGACGCTCCTGACCTTGCCGTCCTTGCACGTGGCGCATGTCGAGCTTTCGAAGATCCTCCCGCATGTCTCGCAATGGAAGGCGGACGCGAGGCTGGACAAGGGGCATCGGCGGGCGAGGCCGGCGGAGCCCGTGAGTTGATGCGGGGCCTTCTTGCCCGCCAGGATGGCCTTGATGTCCTCCGCCATCAACCGCGTCCACAAGGCGCGGCCTTCGCCTTGATTCAGGTGATCGCCGTTGGCGTAGTGCGAGATCTTGAGCTGCGTTTCGAGCGTGTAGTCCAGGAACACCGCGCCGTTCTCGGTGAGATAGGCGGCGATATCCTCGCGGTACTTCTTCTCCAGGGGTGTCTCGCGGGTGGAGGCGCTGCAGTAGCGGCGGCTCTTGTGGCGGGCGATGACCAGCGTGAAGCCGCGCTCCTTCGCCGCTTGGATCATGTGGGGCAGGAAGGACTTCCCGACCATGTAGTGGAAATCCCACAGATAGGCGTACTCGGGGTCGCTCACGACTTCGCCCCATTTGCTGAGGTACTTGCCCTGCCACGGAGCCAGCACCTCGTCGACGACCTTGTCCTCGCCCGGGCGCACGCCCACGCGCATGTGGGGGATGGTCTCGAACACCTCGCGTGTGACGACGATCGCGAGCTTGATGCCGCCGAGCCTCTTCACTTGAACGTAGTTCCAGGAGGACATCACGCCGGGTTTCTGGACGACGCGGACGCGCGTGCCGGAGAGCTCGCCGAGCTTGGGGCCGTCGATGCCGCACCCGACCATCGAGTTGCCGATGACCACGACTTCGTCCTGGGGCTGGGCGGCGGCCTCGGCGAGGCTTGCCGTCGCGGCCAGGAGGACCCAGAGGGGCGCGGAGAACCCAGAGACGAACCTGACACCAGAGGACGCCGAGGACCCGGAGAGGGGGTCTTCTTCTTGTTTGAACCATGTCCGGATTCGAAACATGACGGCTCTCCTCACGTGCACTGTCCCCAAGGACAGTTCGCAAGTGGGACGTCGTTCTTTTGAGGAAACCGTTCAACGGGATAACGGGCGAATAGGCGAACGTGTGAACGCTTGATGGCGATTGTTTCCCCTTGCTCATTATGATAGAAGGATGTCTGGCCGACGGGCGGCCTTGCTCGTGATCCCCCGGATGCCGGCGTGATCCTGGAGATCATCAGCAACTGCCCCGCTCGCGGCCTGATCCGAATGGAAACGAGCGTTCCTCCAAGGGAGAAGATCCTCGATCATCTCGAACGCGTGGTGGGGCGTCGCTTTGCGAACCCGGGTCTGGGGCTACAGGCCCTGACGCACTCTTCGGCCAAGGAGAAGGACTTGCCGTGCAATGAGCGGCTGGAGTTCCTTGGAGACGCGATCCTGGGGCAGGTGGTCAGCGAACTGCTCTACAGCAAGTTCCCCGACTACGAGGAAGGCGAGCTGTCGACGATGAAGTCGATCATCGTCAGCGCCAAGACGCTGTCGGCGCACGCGCAGGATCTGGAGCTGGACAAGGTCATCATCTTGGGGCGGGGACTCCGGGAAAAGAAGAGCCTTCCGCGGTCGATCCTCTGTAACGCCTTGGAGGCGCTCATCGCGGCGCTCTACCTGGATGCCGGCTTCGACGCGGCGCGCCAATTCGTCCTCAAACTCGTGAGCACCAAGCTGGACGAGATCCTGCTGGACCGGCACGAGAAGAACTACAAGTCGTTGCTTCAGGACTACGCGCAGCGGCGCTTGGCGGCCATTCCCACGTATCGAGTGCTGAAGGAGGTCGGCCCCGACCACAAGAAGCTCTTCCAGGTCGTGGTGGAGTTGGACGGTCGGGTGCACGGGCCTTCGTGGGGCGCCAACAAGAAAGAGGCGGAGCAGAAGGCCGCCCGGCGGGCGTTGGCCACGCTGGGGCTCATCACGCCGGGGGAGAACGGCAAGGAAGAGGAGGAGCCGGCGGAGGGACCGCCGGCGTAGCCGGTTGTCCCCGCCGCGTTCATTTGCTATAAGCCTCTTCGTGGATTCCGGCATCGTTCAAACAAGGATAACAGTCTCTCCTCAGGGTCCTCAGCGTCCTCTGGTGTTG
>JACPRB010000101.1 GCA_016190155.1 Planctomycetota bacterium | reverse complement strand
GTTCCTAACGGCCAGAATCTTCTCACCGCGCGAAGATTCTTGGCGTCGGACGTGCAATACGCTTGCTTCCAACAGCTTATTCGAGCTTAGCGGAGATGTCAGCCGAAAGAAGTCCGATCCATCGCAGGCCGCTGAGACCAGGATGGAGAACGCAGAGTTTTCTTTTCAAGGACGGACTCTCTGCATCCTCTGCCCGTGTTCATGGTGAGCGAAGTCGAACCCCTCTGCACTCTCAGCGGTTAGTCTTTCCCAGACGCGCGGGAATTCATGCCGAACCCACCGCCCCCCGTTGGGTTGCGGCCGCCGCGCTGGGATTTAGCCGTTGGGATTTCCCGACCGTCGGACACGCTGTATATGTTTTCCCTGTGTTCATGAATACGTCGGCTTAAGGCTCCCAGTAGGTCTTCTTGCCGCTTCCACATGCGCCGCTTCTGCGCCGGCGTCCGATCATCGTATCCGACCAGATGAAGCGTCCCATGCACGACGTACCGCAGCAACTCCTCTCCAACCGTGATGCCCCGCCTCCTCGCCTCCCGCGCGGCGAACTCCGTCGAGACCACCACCTCTCCGAAGAGGTCGTCCCGGCCGTCTCCGAGCGGGAAGGAGATCACATCCGTGACGTAATCGTGCCGCAAGTATCGCCGGTTGATCTCGCGGATCCTGCGGTCGTCCACGAAGGCGATCGACAGCGAAACCCCGAACTGTCCCTCCCCCTCGAGGACCGCCCGGGCCAGCCGGCGGATTCCGGCCGCGGGCAACTTCACGAGCTTCTGTTCGTCGGCGATGAAGATGATCGACACCCTCTTACCCGTTCTTCCGTTCAGCCGTTCATCCGTTCCTCCGTTCATGCACTCACCCGCACAACGCGTCAACGGGTGGACTCTTGAACGGCGGCACGGGCGAACGGAGGAACGGATGAACCAAGCAGGTACGGCTTCAAATGCCGTCCCGTATACGAACGCGCGTCGGCCGCCACCTCCTCCGGAGCGCCTTCGACGACGATCTCTCCTCCCCGCTCGCCGCCCTCCGGCCCCAGATCGATGATCCAATCCGCCGTCTTGATCACATGCATGTTGTGCTCGATCACCAGGACGCTGTTGCCCTGCTCCACCAGCCGGTCGAGAACCCCGAGCAGCTTCTTGATGTCCGCGAAATGCAGCCCCGTCGTCGGCTCGTCCAGGATATAAAGCGTATGCCCGCTGGCGGTCTTCCCCAGCTCCGCCGCCAGCTTCACGCGCTGCGCCTCGCCGCCGGACAGCGTCGTCGCCGACTGCCCCAACGCCATGTACCCCAAGCCCACGTCGTCCATCGTCTTGAGCACGCGATGGATCTTCGGGAAGTTCGCGAAGAACTCCAGGGCCTGCTCGATGGGCATCTCCAGGATCTCCGAGACGTCTTTCCCCTTGTACTTCACGTCCAGCGTCTCCTGGTTGTAGCGCTTCCCCTTGCACTCCTCGCAGACGACGTACACGTCCGGCAGGAAGTGCATCTCGATCACCTTCGTGCCCTGCCCCTCGCACGCCTCACAGCGCCCGCCCTTGAGGTTGAAGCTGAAACGCCCCGGCCAGTAGCCGCGCGCCTTCGCCTCCTTCGTCATCGAGAACACGCCCCGGATCTCGTTCCAGGCCCCCGTGTAAGTCGCCGGATTCGATCGCGGCGTGCGCCCGATCGGCGATTGGTCGATCTCGATCACGCGATCCACATACACGTGCCCCTTGATCGACTCGTGCGCGCCCGGTTTCTCCTTCGAGCCGCCCACGATCCGCGCCAGGCCCTTTCGCAGGATGTCGCCGACCAGCGTCGACTTGCCCGACCCCGACACGCCCGTCACGCACACGAAACCGCCCAGCGGGAAACGCACGTTGAGCTTCTTCAGATTATTCTCCGCCGCCCCGATCACCTCGATCGCGCGCCCCCCCTTCAGATGCCGGCGCCTCGCGGGCAGCGGGATCATCTCCTCCCCCGAGAGAAACCGCCCCGTAATCGACCGCTTCTCCGCGATGATGTCCTCGACCCGCCCCTGCGCCACGATCTCGCCGCCGTGAAGACCCGCCCCGGGTCCGACGTCGATGATGTGGTCCGCCGACCGAATCGTCTCCTCGTCATGCTCCACGACCACGACCGTATTGCCCAAGTCCCGAAGCTGCACCAGCGTGTCGAGAAGCCGGCGATTGTCGCGTTCATGCAGGCCGATGGTCGGCTCGTCCAGGACGTAGCACACGCCCACGAGCCCGGAGCCCACCTGCGAGGCCAAGCGGATGCGCTGGGCCTCGCCGCCGGCCAGCGTGGAACTGCGCCGGTCCAGCGTCAGATATCCCAGTCCGACGTCCAAGAGGAACTTCAGCCGGTTGCGGATCTCCTTGAGCACCATGCGCGCCACATGCCGCTCCTCCTTCGTCAGACGCAGCTCCTCGAAGAACGCCGCCGCTTGCTCGATCGTCATGCGCGTGACGTCGTCGATGTTCCTCTCGCCTACGCGCACGGAGAGCGCCTCCGGCCGCAGCCGCTTGCCCTGGCACGAGGGACACGGCAGCTCGCTCATGTACGACATGATGCGCCGCTTGATGAAGTCGCTCTCGGTGACCTCGAAACGGTGCATCAGGCTCGGGAGGACCCCTTCGAACCAGCGGCCATACCGCTTCTCGTCCTCCGGCTTCGTACCGTGCAGCAGCAGACGCCGCCGCTCCGAATCGATCTTCTCGAACGGCGTGGCGTACCGGACGTCGAACATCTCGCAGAACTCGCGAAGTCGGCGCCCGTAACGGATCGTCATGCGCTTGCCGAGTTTCTTCCACGGCTCGATCGCGCCGTCGCGCAGCGAAAGCTTCGGGTCCGGCACGATGAGATCCGCGTCCAGCTCGAGCCGCGTGCCCAACCCGTCGCACGTCTCGCACGCGCCGTAAGGACTGTTGAACGAGAAGAGCCTCGGCTGGAGCTCGCCGAACGAGACCCCGCAATGCGGGCACGCATACTTCTCGCTGAAGAGCTTGTCCCCCGGGTCCGTCGCGACGATGACGAGACCCTCGCCGAGCTTGAGCGCCGTCTCGACGGAGTCGGCCAGCCGCCGGCGCGTCAGATTCTTGTCGAGAACCAACCGATCGACGACCGCCTCGATCTCGTGCTTCTTGTTCTTGTCCAGCGCCAAGACGTCCTTGAGCTCCTGAACCGCGCCGTCCACGCGGACCCGCACGAAGCCCTCGCGCTTGACGCGATCGAACACCTCCTTGTGGGACCCCTTCTTGCCGCGGACGAGCGGCGCGAGGATGACGATCTTCGACCCTGCCGGCCCGTCGTAGATGGCGTTGACGATCTGGTCGGGGGTTTGCTGGGAGATGGCGCGCCCGCACTTGTAACAGGCCGGCCGGCCGACGCGCGCGAACAGCAGCCGCAGGTAATCGTAGATCTCGGTGGACGTGGCGACGGTGGAGCGCGGCGTAGCATGGCCGGTGCGCTGTTCGATCGAGATCGTCGGCGGGAGCCCCTCGATGGAATCGACGTCGGGCTTCTGCATCTGTTCGAGGAACTGCCGCGCGTAGGCGGAGAGCGACTCCACGTAGCGGCGCTGGCCCTCGGCGTAGATCGTATCGAAGGCGAGCGAGCTCTTGCCGGAACCGGACAGCCCGGTGACGACGACCAGCCGGTCGCGCGGGATGCTCACGTCGACGCCCTTCAGGTTATGCTGCCGCGCCCCACGCACGATGATCGAGTTGTTGAGGCTCATGGGAATCCTCGATCGTAGCACCCCTGGGGGGCGGTCGCAATGGGACGAAAATCGGCCGTCACCACACTCAATGTAACGCGTCCGCGAAACTCTCGGGAAATCCGCCCGGAACCGAACCCCAAGCCCAAGAGTCACGTTGAGACGCTATAATGAACCCCGTGCGTCCTGGCCTCCCGCTCCTGAAGAATCCCCGCTACCTGCTGGGATTGTCGCTCCTGCTGCTGATCCTGTGCGCCGTGGCGCTCTTCCTGGGACGCCGGCATCAGGTGACGGCCGCCAAGTACATGCGCTTCACCCGCGACACCCATGCGACGATGTGGCGGATCGAACACCTTCGCACGGACCTGGCGCGTGCCGAAGGGATGGCCCGCCGGCCCGACCTGGACGGCGAAATCATCGAGCGGATCCGCGAACTGTGCGACTCCGTAGTCGAACGCGCCACGGAAACGCTCCTGGAAGCCCCGACCTTGGAAGACGCCTATCGCCTGCGCGGGCAGGCCCTCGAGATGAAGTACGACTTCGACGAGGCGCTGAAGGACCACGCCGATGCCGTCCGCCTCTTCGAGGAACAGACCGCGCACTACCAGGATCGCCGGAACGTCCCCTACTCCCTCTCGTACGCGCACCGGGCCTTCCTTCGAACCCGCTTGATGCTGCGCCGGAACCTGCTGGACGAGGACGTCGAGTCCCTCCGGAACGAGGCGTTCCAGGACTTCCGCCGGGCCAGCGCCTCGATGACCGATATGGCGCTGCGCTTCGTCGCCGTCGCCGCCACGGACCTGACCCAGTTGAAATTCGAGGACGCCATCCGCGACGCCGGCGTGGCGGCCGACATGGATCCCGCCGATTGGCGGCCGCGCCTGTACCGCGCCGTCGCGCGAATCCACCTGAAAGACGACGGCAACGCGCTCGCCGATCTCGCGGAGGCGGCGCGCCTCTATCCCTACGGCGCGGAGATCCACGCCTGGCGCGGCGCCTGCCTGCATCGCCTCGGCCGCCGCCCGGAAGCCATCGAGGCCTTCGGCACCGCGCGCGCCGTCGATCCCCGCTTCTTCGAGGCGTACGCGCTGCGAGGCCAGATGCTCGCCGACGACGACCGCATGGCCGACGCGGAAATTCAGTTCAACCAGGCGGCGTCGCTGCGGCCGGACAACCGGCCCATTCTCCTGGCCCACGCCCGCGCCGCGATCGAAGCCTGGACGAGAGGAGGGCGTCGCGATCAGGCGCTGCTGGATCGCGCCGCGAGATCCCTCGACGCCGCGCTCGCCCTCGACTCACGCGACGCTTCCGCCTGCGTCCTGCGGGCGCGCGTGCGCCTGGCCGCCGGCACCCCGGAGGCGGCGATCGAGGACGCGACGCGCGCGCTGGGGCTGAGCAAGTCCGCCAACGCGCTTCGAGTGCGCGCGGAGGCGCACGCGGCCCGCGGCGAATGGACGGACGCCGCCGCCGACTTCGCCGCTGCCGGCAGCCGCCGCGAGCACGCCCGAGCGCTCCAGCGGGCCGGACAGCTCACGCACGCGCGCCAGGCGTACGACGAACTCCACAAGGAAGACCCCGCGGATCTCTCCATCGCCCTCGAACGCGCGCGCGTGATCCTCGCCTCCGACGACCCCGAGACCGCGCTGGCGGCCGTGGATCGAATCCTCGAACAATCGTCCGCCTCGACCGTGGCGCGAATCCTGCGCGCGGAGATCCTCTTGTCCAAAGGGGAACCCGCCGCGGCGGCCCTGGAGGCGTCTCGCGCGCACGAGCTTGAGCCGACACAGCCGGACGCCCTGATCGTGCGCGGTAAGGCCCTCGCGAAGCAGGGCGATCAAACCGGCGCGCGACGCGATTGGGAGAAAGCCAAGGAGCTGGCGCCCGATCGGGCGGCGGAGATCGAGCACTTGGAAAGGAGTCCGTAGAAAGGGGCCTTCTCCCCTTTCCCCTCTCTACTCTCTATTAGGTCGGTCTCTCCACTCCATCTTCGGCACCCCCTCCGACAGCCGGCCCCCGGGATAGTAGACCTCCCGCCGCGCCACGATGCGCGCATGAAGAGCCGTCAACCAGGTGTGCCAAAGAGGCGCCGAACGCTCGACCGTCCCCGACAACACCACTCCCGCCAGAGAACGATCGTAGAGTCCCATCAACTCCGATTCCGCCAGCCAGCCGGACGGATAGACCATCTCGTCCGCGCCCCCGTCCCGAAGGAGCGCCCTCCTCATCGAGCCGAGACTCTGCTCCAGCGGGACTTGCTCCTGCCCGATCCAGTCGGGCCGCCCCACATACCGAGACTGCACCAGAACGGCATACCACGAGAGCAATACCAGCGTCACGAACAGCAGGCTCACGGAGAAGATCTGGTGGAGACGCGGCCAGCCGATGAAAATGCCGGCCCACAGGCATCCCACCGGAACCACGATCTGGAGGATGGGCCACCCCAGCGACGAGTAATACAGCCCGAGGAGGAAGTAGGCCAAGCCGATCACCAACGTGAGCCCCAGCGCCCGCATCACCCGCTCCCGATCCGGCGCCGCCCAGGACGCCAGCACCACGCCGCAGGTCACGCCGGGGATCAGCAGGATCGCCGTGGCCTGCAACATCCCCTGGAGATCGTTGAACCCCGCCATCAGGGCAGATTATAACGCGCGGCCGTACGAAGCTCTTGCTTTTTGACCCCCGCACAATAGAATCACGCTCTCGACATATGAACAACACACGAACCGATCTGTTTCAGAAGTGCCGGAACTTCCGCCGACATACCGAGGCGGAACAGAATGGGATGTACCCCTACTTCAAGGCGATCGAGTCCGGCGCGGACGCCGAGGTCGTGATCAAAGGCCGCAAGTTGATCATGATCGGATCCAACAACTACCTCGGCCTGACGGCGCACCCGAAGGTGAAGGAGGCGGCGAAGAAGGCCGTCGAGAAGTACGGCAGCGGCTGCACCGGCTCCCGCTTCCTCAACGGAACGCTGGACATCCACGAGGAGCTCGAATCCCGCCTCGCCAGGTTCACCCGAAAGGAGAAGTGCCTGCTCTTCTCCACCGGGTTCCAGACGAACCTGGGCGTCATCTCCACGCTCGTGGGGAAGGACGACGTGGTCCTGTGCGACCGCATGAACCACGCGTCCATCATCGACGGATGCCGGCTCGCGTGGGGGCGCACGACCAAGTTCAGGCACAACGACGTCATCGACCTCGAACGGATCTTGACGTCCGTGGAGATGGAGGAGCATCAAGGCGCGACCCTCCTGATCACCGAAGGCGTCTTCAGCATGGAAGGCGACCTGGGCAGTTTGTCCGACATCGTGGCGCTCAAGAAGCGCATGGGGTTCCGCATCCTCGTCGACGACGCGCACGGCATCGGCTACCTGGGGGCCAACGGCCACGGCGCCGCCGAGTACTTCGGAGTGGAGAAGGACGTGGACCTGATCATGGGCACGTTCTCCAAGTCGTTCGCCTCGCTGGGCGGGTTCATCGCGGGAGAAGCGGCGGTCATCGACTACATCAAACACCACGCGCGGGCGCTGATCTTCTCCGCGTCCATGCCGCCGGCCTGCGTCGCCACGGTCCTGGCGGCCCTCGACATCATCGAGAAGGAACCGGAGCACCGCGAGCGCCTGTGGAAGAACGCCCGGCGCATGCACGCGGCGTTTCGCGATCTCGGATTCGACATCGGAAAGACCCAGTCGCCCATCATTCCGATCATCATCGGCGACTTCGAGAAGACGCTCATCTTCTGGAAGGAGCTCTTCGAAGCGGGCGTCTTCGTCAACCCGATCGTGCCTCCCGCGGTTCCGTCGGACCTGTGCCTGCTGCGCACCAGCTACATGGCCACGCACACCGACAACGAATTGGACCGCGTCACCGAGATCATGGCCAAGATCGGCAAGAAACTCGGCGTCATCTGACGAGACGGAAGCTATACTCCAGCCTATGTCCGACGAGGAAACCTGGACTTGTCCAAGCTGCGGCTCGAAGCTTCCGGTTTCCGTGCGCATGTGTCCGGCGTGCCGCGTCACGAGCATCCATCGACGAGCGCCTTCGGAGCCTTTTCCGTTGTCCGCCACGCCCAAGAAGAGAGCCGAAGAGGAAGCCGTACCGCTCCCCTGCTATCTGCCGGATGCGCGCTATAGCGTCGTCGTGCCGGGCGGAGGCGCCGCTTCGTGGACCAGCGGAATCATCTACATCATGCCGAACGGCTTTTACTTTCTCAGCGTCCAGGACGGATACGACAGCGAATCCAAGGCCATCGACGCCGCGCGCGAACCCCTGGACGCGCCGAAGCGGCTGGCCCCCTTGTCGGTGTTTGTGCCGAAATCGACGGCCAAGCGGCTCGTGCACGGCCAATTCATCGGGAGCTTCCTGGAGATGGCCACCTTGAAGATCCCGCTGCGGCTCTCGAACGACGCGTGGAAGCTCATCAAAGGCGCCTGCCGGGCGTTCGCCATTCCCGTCGAGACGTGAGCCGCCGTTTCACTGAGCAGAGGAACTACATGAACATCGCCGCAGGGACGCCGCCGACTCAAGAGGCCTCCGTGACGGACGTCTACCCCGTCCGCAGCTCGCGCGACTTGGACATCTTCATCCGCCTGCCCTGGACGCTGTATCGGGGCGACCCGAACTGGGTCCCGCCGCTGATCGCCTCGGAACGGAAACTCCTGGATCGCGCCCGCAACCCGTTCTGGTCCCGAGCCGAGTCGGAGCATTTCCTGGCGTGGCGCGACGACATCTGCGTGGGACGCATCTCCGCGATCGTCAATCACCCCCACAACGAAGCGCACGGCGAGAAGTCGGGCTGGTTCGGATTCTTCGAGTCCGAGCAGAATCCCCGGACGGTCAAGGCGCTCCTGGAAACCGCCGAGGGCTGGTTGCGGTCCAAGGGCATGACGCGGATCCTCGGGCCGGCCAACCCGTCGCTCAACGACACGGCCGGCATGCTCGTCGAGGGCTTCAAGTGGTCGCCCTTCGTCCTGATGACGTACAACCCGCCGCACTATCCCGCCCTGGTGGAGGCATGCGGCTACACGAAGGCCATGGACCTCTTCGCCTACATCATGATCCAGAACGATCTGGTGCGCGAAAAGATCGACCGCGTCGCCGGCGAGGTCCAGGCCCGCAAGGAAGTGCAGATCCGGATGGTCGACCTATCGCGGTTCGAGGAGGAACTGCGACTGGTCATGGACATCTACAACGACGCCTGGCTGAAGAACTGGGGCTTCGTGCCCATGACCGAGGCGGAGATCCGGTTCGTCGCGGACGACATGCGGTCGATCGTCCTGCCGGAGTTCGTGTACTTCGCGTACTACAAAGGAGAGCCGGTCGGATTCTCGCTGGCGCTGCCGGACATCAACCACGCGCTCAAGCGCGCCAACGGGCGGCTCTTCCCGTTCGGCTGGTTCTACTTCCTCAGGCCCAGCCTGCGCAGGATTCCCGCAATCCGGATCGTCGCCCTGGGCGTGAAGCGCAACTTCCACCACCTGGGCATCGGGACGCTCTTCTACAAGAAGTACATGGAGGAGGGTCTCAAGCGCGGCTACAAGGCGGCGGAGCTCTCGTGGATCCTGGAGAACAACGACCTGATGAACCGGCCCGTGCAGCAGATGGGCGCCAAGCCGTACAAGAAGTACCGGATCTACGAGAAGGGGCTGTAGCCTCGATTACGAGGCGCGCTCGAACACGATCTTCGCCCGCAGCCGCAAGGGCCTGAGGAGCGCATTGAGGGTTCCCGGTTTGAAGTTCCGCCTCTTCCTCAGGAACTCATGGACCCTTGACGTCGGGACGTCCGCAAGCTCCGCGAATTCCTTCACGCCCATGATTTCGATCGTCCTGCGGAGCGCTTCTTCCGGGCTGAGCCCATCTTCCCCTTCCATCAACGAGTTGATGAACGCCTGTGCAAAGCGCGGCCGTCTGAGCTTCTCGCTCAACTCCTGGTCAAAGCTCTTGGTTCTTCGCACGATAATCCCTCCAGGACCGCAAGGAGGTCTCGATATCCCGGCGCTGGCTCCTCTTGTCGCCTCCGCCCAGGAGGATCATTCGATTCCGGCCGACCAGGCCGAAATACACCCGGTACCCCGGCCCCCCGTCGATCTTGATTTCAAACACGCCCTCTCCCAAAGGCTTGACGTTCTTCTTGGCCCCTCCGTCGGCGACTCGAATGATGTACGCATAAACTTTCGCCTGGACGACCTCGTCCAGCCTTTCGACCCACTCCGAGAAAGGAACCCGCCCCGACGGCGCCAGGTACTTCTCGATCGGCATCCCCGCTCTCACACCGAATAATAGTACACAAAAGTGTATTTATTATCAAGCACGCCTGCGAACACCTCACGATCGACATCTTCTTGCGACACGAAGATCTCTCGGGGCGCTCAGGCAATCGGCTCGGCCTCAAGCGGTTGCGTCTGTTTTCAGAAGGAACCTCTGCGTCCTCAAAGTCCTCTGGTGTTGGATTCCTCTCGGGGTTCTCTGGTCCCCTCTGCAGTACTCACTCTCCACTTCTTCTCGCGGCACGAAGATTTTCCCGCGTGTTCGCGTAAGACACTGGATCTCAGGCCATTGCCTTGCGGAGATATCAGCCGAAAGAAGGCCGATCCATCGCCGCTGAGACCAAGCAGGAGAGCGCAGAGTTTTCTTTTCAAGGAAGGAATCTCTGCGTCCTCTGCCCGGGCTCTGCGCTCTCAGCGGTTCGTCTTTCCCAGGCGAGCGGGAATTCATGCC
>JACPRB010000106.1 GCA_016190155.1 Planctomycetota bacterium | reverse complement strand
CGGTCTGGATGGCGCGGGCATTTACACCGTCTACTGGACCGCCCGCGTGAACTGGGGAGGAGAAGGGGAGGTCTTCGTCAAAGCCTTGCCCCTCACGCTCGAGCTGCTGGACAAGTAACGGATGGCCGAGCATCGTCTGCTGGACGAGGGCCCAGGGATTAACTACACTTCTGGGCGTTGAAGAGAGTGGGCCGTCGGTTTCTGCCACCAAGCGCTCGATATGGAAGAGCTCGTCTGTGCGAGATGCCCTGGGTCGCTCCAGGAAGTCCAGATTGGCGACGTGACGCTGGAACGTTGTGAGCAGTGCCAAGGGTTCTTCTTCGACTCCGACGAGCTTGCGCAGGTGTTGACCGACGCCTCCCCCGGCGCTCCGATCGCGGATGATCGGGATCCGTCGGAGGCGGGAACGAGCTGCCCGCGCTGCCAGATTCCCATGGACAGGGTGCCCGCCAAGGGCGTGGGACGGTTCTCGTACGACCTGTGCTCGGCCTGTCACGGCCTGTGGCTGGATGCCTGCGAGTTGGCGCATCTGGAGCGCGCCGGCGTGACGACGCTGGACGTCGGCAAGGATGTCGAAAGCCGCCGCCGCCGCGCGGCGGTCGTCATCGAGCAGATGGAGGGGCTGCTCGGCGAGATCGAAGGGCAGCGGGAGGAACGGCTCGGCCGCCTGGAGAAGTTGATGGAGTACGGCTTGAGCGAGGCACGCGAGATCCGCTCCATCCGTTCCGCGATCGAAGCCGAGGCGCTGCTGGCCCGGCAAGCTCTCGGTCGCAGCCGCTTGTTCGAAGAGGCGCGCCGCTTCTGCATCGAAGGGCTCATCACGGGCGCGCAGTTCGAGTCGCTGCGTCAGCGCGTAGTCCTATAGAACAAGCCGTTTCAGCCGATTCACCAGGGCCAGCAGGACGAGGACTTCAAGGCCGAGCGCCCCGCAACGGCCGGAACCTCCACCCGCGCCGGCCGGCGTCGTCGCCGGGGGAAACGCGTTCGACGTGGAGCGGTAGACCTTGGAATCCTCCGTTCCCACGTAGAGGCGGTCGTCCAAGACGGCCATGCACGTCGATCCCGCGGGGCCTGACGTCGAGACGGTCTCCCACTGCTGCAGGTCTCGGGTCTTCTCAACCCGGCCGTCGTAGAAGAGGAGGAGCAACTCCTCGCCCCGAATCGCGTAATCCGTGACGTCCGGCCGGTCCAGCCGCGTGGCCGTCGTGCCGTCGAACACGTACAAGGAGCTTCGCTGCCCCGTGGGTCCCGCGAGGTAAACCAAGTTGCCCGCGAACGCGCCGGCCTTCCAGGGCACGCCGCCCGCCGGAGTCATCCGAGGGCCGGCCGCCCACGCGGATCCGTCGAAGACGCTCGATACGTACTCGCTGCTGGTCCACGGTCCCGTCCCGGTGACGTAGAGCTTCCCATTGAGGACGCCCGCCAGGTAATAGCGATAGCCGTTGGGTTGCCGATGGACGAGCACGCCCCTACCGTCCTCGGCGATCTCCCATACCATGGCGTCGTACGGCGGCGCGGAACCGACGACATAGGTCTTCCCCTGGAACTCGACGATGTCGAAGGCGTGGTAGACGGATTGGCCGAGCCGGAGTCCCGCCCACGTGCCCCCCATCTTCCTGGAAAGAAAGACGTCCGAGCTGCCGCGAGGATCGGTGTGAAGGGCGTAGAGAACCCCGTCCGACAAGATGCGAAATACGGACAGATTCTCCGTCGAGGCGGTGAATTCCTCCGCGAACGTCCCGGTGAGGGGGTCCAGGCCGTAAATGCGGATGGGGCCGGTGTTCTCGGTCCAATCTCCATAGCCCCAGTACACGTGGTTGTCGTAGCCGAGGGCACCCTGAAGCCGCCGGCCTTCCGCCGTGGTCTGGGTCCGCGCCGACGGATGCTCGCCGACGAGCTCGAAATCGAGCTGGGCGGCGATCCACAGCAGTGTCGCGATCGAGGTCACTCCACGAAGAAATTCGGAACGGCGGGCCTGGAATTTCACGAAATCGGAGAGCCCGCGGCGCGTCGGACGATCTCGCTGCGGTCCGCCTGAGCCAGCGACACGAGCTCCCGGGCTGAAGGGTGGTTGATTCGTGCCGCCGCTTCGATCGCGGCGGCGCGCGTCTCCTCGGTGAATCCCTTCATCAGTCCGAACATCTTCGCCTTCCTTTCGAAGACGTGGCGCAGGGCCGTCACGGCCGCCGGAGAAGGAACCTCACGCCAGTAGGCGCAGGCCTCGCGCACCACGACGTCGAATTCGGTCGCGCGCATGAGCTCGGCGACATCCGAGGCGAGTTCCGTCAGCTTGAGCTCGCGAGCGACGGACAAGGCCGCCCGCACCACGGCCGGATTTCCTTCGGGGAGCATCTTGCGCAGAAGCACGGCCGCCATGCCGCGGTCGATTCGCTTGATCAGCCCGAACGCGGCCTTGCCTACGGCGGGGTCCGCGTGGCGCAGGGCCGTGAGCACGGGGGTCGCGATGTTCTCCGTACCCGCCAGCTCAAGCACCTCCAGGACGCGCACCAGCGTTTCGGGGGGCGCGTCGGCGCGAATGAGGTTGGCCAGCTCGGTCTGCGCCGAGCCGCCGATCTCCTTGAGAGCGGAGGCCGCGGCCGCGCGCACCGGGTGATCTTCGCTGGCGGTGATGATCTCGATGAGCGGCGCCGTCAGCGTCGGTCCCATCGTTCCCAGGATCCGCACGGCCGCCCGTCGCAGGACGTCGGGCCCGGCTTTGAGTTTCTCGATCGCGGGCGCGGCCGCGGGAGACAGCGTGCGGAGTTTGCTCAGGAGCAGGGTCTTGAACTCGTGACGGGTGCCCTCGGCCTCGAGTTTGGGTTTGATCCCCAGTCCGATGAAGTCCGCGGCGACCGGCAGCGGAGCCGTCGCCAGCGCCGCCCCCAGCCAAGCTCTCAGTACGTCCGGAAGCGTCCTCAGCGCGATCGGGTCGCTCTCGGCGGCGAGCCGTTCCAGGAGTGGTTGGCGCAGCCGCGTGAGCACCGCCTTGCGCGTATCTCCGGAGCACTCGTCGAGGGCTCGCGCGGCGATGACCGCCCCGTACGCCCTGAATTGCGGGTTCCGGTCCGTCAGGCACGCCGCGAGCCGATCCAACAGCTGCGCGGCCAGCCCGGCGAAGGCGCCGAAGTCAAGGGCGTTCAGCAGCGCCGGGAACTCACGCTCGCACAGCGGCGAGGCCAGACGCCGGATGGGGGCGCGCAGCCACGCGCGGGCGCGAAGATCGATGCGCATCGATTCCCCCGGCGGCAGGTCCAGCACGCGCGCCGCCGTGTGTTTGGTCGTATGCATGACGAAGGACAGGTGTCGAACGGAGGCATCCACGAGGGGCGCCTTCGCGGTCTTGAAGTCCTCGCAGGCCAGGAAACTCACGAACGCCCGAGCCTCGTCGGACGCCAGCGGGTCACGCAAGGTGAAGTGACCGACCGCCTTGCGGTGCAGCTCTTCCACGAAGAAACGGATGACTCCTTCGCCGCCCGAATCGACGGGCTTGCCGTTCACCTCGAGCGCATCCTGCGCCGTCCGCAGCGTCAGGATGCGGACTTTCGCCAGGAGCTCCGCCAAGGCCGCGGCCGCGCGGCTCAGGGCCTCTTCCACGGGCGCGTGATCGGGCGGGAATACGCGCAGGCTCTCGGCGGCGATCTTGACCGCGTGCAGCGTGGCGCGCAGGGACTCGGTCTCGGAGGCGTCCAGCGGGCGCTCGGTGATGCCGCCGTCGTAGAGCTTGCGTACCGTGTCGAACTCGCGCGGGGAAATGCGCCCTTGCAGGATGTCGATGTGCCGGATGTCCTCGCGACGCAGGATGCGCTCCCAGGTCTCCGGTCCGACGCTCGCCTTCTCGATCGGGACGGCGAGGGTCGAAACGAGCGTGTGAAGCTCTCTCGGTTCGAGGCCAATGCGCACCGTGAGCGACGCGACGAGTTGGTCTTCGAGAAGCCTCCCCAATTCGATGGCGGGCTCCGATTCCAGGACCGCGCCGTTGGCCTTCAGGCCCTTGCGATCGGGGGCGAAGGTCAACGCCGGGGCCTCCATGAGCAGCGGCCGGATCGAGGCCGCCAGCGCCATGCGATGCTTGGTCCCGGCGTCCGGCCACTGCGGATAGAGCCGGCGCATCTTGACGAGGGTCGCCAGGGCTTCGACGAAGGCGAGGGCGTGGCTCTGCGCCTCGGGAGACAGCGGAGCAGCCGCGTGCGGGATCCGAAGCCGGCGTAGGGTCGTGTCGCCCGGCGAGGCGGACAGGCTCGTTCCGCGGCCCAGCGCGACATGACGCGCGATTTCCGCGGGATCCAGATCGGGCTGCTGAACGCTGCGGAAGCGCAAGACGTCCGCTACGCGCTGGTGGATGCGCTGGCGAATATCCGTCGGGGCGGTTCGCAGGCGCGCGGCGTGCAGGGTTCCAGAAGCGAATTCGAACTCGTCGCAGGAGCCCTCGGGCAAGCGTCGGATGAGCCCGGCGTCGACGGCATGGTCGAGCGTGTCGAAGAACTCCGCCTCGCGCCGGGCGAGCACCTCATGCAACGTTTGCGCGTCGAAGTGGACGCCGAGGACGGAAGCGCCGACGAGGAGCTCGCCGACGGCGGACGGAAGATCGAAGGCGCAGGCGACCGCCGCATCGAGTGATCCGAGGAGCTTCGGACGGCGCAACTGGTTTCTCAGGATGAGTGTTCGAATCGAGAGCTCGACGTAGAGCGGCAGCCCTCCGGAAGAGACGGCGATCGCGTCCGCCAAACCGGGCGGCGCCGCAGGCAGGATCGCCGCGACCATGGCGCGCACATCGTCTTCCGGAAGAGGGGACAGGGTGAGCTGCGTGGCGGGCACGTTCTCGAGCGGGGCGGGAGAAGGCAGGCCGGCCATCACCAGGCCGATCGGCGCTCGGCGATCGCGCAGGATCGCGCGAAGGATGTCCATCGTGCTGCGATCGAGCGTATCCGCGTTGTCGAACAGCAGCACCATCGGTCCGAATTCCGCCATCGAGCGTATCGCGACCTCCACCGCCTGCAGCGTGAGCAGCCGGCGGTCTGAGGTCTCGAGGTCTTCCTCGATCCAGTCCGAACACACCGTCATCAGCTCGCGCATGAGCGCTCGTTGGGGAGGCGTCAGACGCGCCCGCAGCGTGATCAGGGCATCGGGCTGACGGCCGTAGAAACGCTCGATGAGGCGGATGAGCGCGTCGGCCGGCCGGCCGACCGTCGGCTCCACCGCGGCCGCGAAGCAAGCAGCGACGCCGGCGGCGTTGATCTTCCTGGCCAGCTCGAAGAGGAATCGGGATTTGCCCGAGCCCGGTTCGCCCTGCACGAGCAGCACGGGCGGCGTAGGACCCAACAAAGTCGCCAGCGCCGACTGCAATTCGCCCTGCCGGCCCGTCAGGATCGGGCATGGGAGATTCGTCGCGGGCGACTCGGGCTGGGCCGCGCACGATCGATCCTTGCCGCCTTGCCGCGACGCTTGCAGCGCACGCTGCGCCGCCTCGAGGAGTTCGCGTCCGCCGGCGGCGTCGTCCGGAAACGTGGCGATGCCGGCGCAGGCGCTGAGGCCGGCGGGGCCCGCCGCGGGAAACGGTTCGCGAAGGAGTCCTCGCACCCGCTCGGCCAGATTGACGGCGCGTTCCTTGTCCGCTCCCGGCAGCAGGACGAAGAAGGAGTCGCTGCCCGCCCGGCCGATCATGCCCTCCGCGCCGACGGCATTGCGCAGGCGCCGCGCCGCCTCGCTCAGCGCCCGGTCGCCCGCCTCATGTCCGGCTCGCTGATTGAGCGCGCCGAAACCGTCCAGGTCGAAGAGCAGAAGCGTCGTGGGCTCCGCAAGGGGGGCCGTCTCCAGCTGTCGCAGCAACGCACGCCGGTTCGCCAGCCCGGGTAGGTCGTCTTCGAGTTCCGGCGAGGGAATCACAGGGTCTCCTGCGCCACCGGAGGGATGATAGCCCAGAAACGGCCGTTGCACGACGGGGATCGTGAAGAAGCGCGGGTTGTTCGAGGTGGCCGACGGCGGGACCGTTTTCCTGGACGAAGTCTCGGAGATGTCGGACCGGCTGCAGGCGAAGCTTCTCCAAGTGTTGGACGATCAATCCTTCCGTCGCACGGCATCGTGTTGGAGGAGGTCGAGCGGGACTTCATGGCGCGCGCATGGCAGCCTGCCGCGGGCGGCGAAGCTGCTGGGCATCACGAAGGACACGCTCCGATATCGCGTGAAACAATTTGAACTCAAGCCTCGCGTCGTGCCGTCGAAGAGTTGAGGGCGGCGTGTTTTGACCACCCGCATGGCCAAATCACCACGCCGGCCTTCATTCGCCCGTTTTTCTGCGTCCCTGATCGGTCACGGACATGGCCGTTGGTTTGCTCCCCTGCGCTGCCTGGTGTCGTAGCCGTAGACGAGAGATTCTCATCATCCCTTGAGGAGGAACTTCGATGGCGAACCCACCCAACAGACCGAAGGGACCCAAGCCGGTCAACCCGCCCAAGCCGCCCGCAAACCCCACGCAGCAGGCGCAGCTTCCCGTCCCGCAACCTATTCAGGGACAGGCTCCCGCGAAGGAAGGCGAGAAGAAGGCGTAAGGAATCAACCATCAATGGGGGCTGCTCACGCAGCCCCCATTCGTTTTGACCCCGTATGCAACTCTCGCTGCGCGACGCGGCGCAAATCCTCCACGTCTCCGAAGACACGATCTATCAATGGATCAGGGAAGAAGGGCTGCCCGCCATCCGTGTGCACGACCAAGTGCAGTTCAATCGAATCGAGCTCCTCGAATGGATCGCCTCCCATAAGGGACTTCGTGGCGTGGCGATGTCGCCGGAGATCCTTCAGCCGGCCCCTGGAACATCCGCGGCCCTCCTGAGCGCGGCGCTGGAGGCGGGCGGGATCCATCATGGGATCGGAGGAACGGATCGCGCGTCCGTACTCAAGGCCCTGGCCGCTCGCCTCCGGCTGCCGGACGACGCCGACCGCGAGCTGCTGATCGATCTGATGCTCGCGCGCGAAAAGCTGGGATCCACTTCCATCGGCGACGGGATTGCGATCCCCCACGTGCGCAGTCCGCTCATCATGAACATCTCCCAAGGCGCGCTCGCGCTTTGTTTCCTGGAGCGGCCGATCGATTTCGCCGCTCCCGACGGAAAGCCGGTGGACACGTTGTTCATGCTGATGACGCCGACGGTGCGCGCGCATCTTCATCTCGTTTCGAGACTGATGTACGCCCTCAACGACGCGGAGTTCAAGTCGGTGCTGCGGCGCCGGGGCGCCGCCGAAGAGATTTTCCGCGAAGCGCGGCGGGTGGAAGCCGCGATTCCGCCGCCTTCGAGCAACGGTCATTCATGAACCTCCTTCTGTTCGGAATCACGCTCTTGGTGGCCGGCGGCTCGGCGGCGCTCCTGGCACGACGGTCCTCCTGGCTGGGCGCCGGCAGCGCGGTTCTGGGATGCGCGGCGGGATTGATCGGCGCGGTGCGGGCCTTGGCCGCAGGCGCGTCGGAATCGTGGCGACTGGCGTGGGAGATTCCGGGCGGCTCGTTCGCGGTCGAGCTGGACGCGCTGTCGGCGTTCTTCCTGATCCCCATCTTGGGGTTGTCGGCGCTGGCGGCGATCTACGGGGTCGGCTATCTGGACTCGTGGCGCGGAAAGAAGGCGCTCGGGCCCGTCTGGTTTTTCACGAACACGCTGATCGCCAGCATGGCGATGGTGGTGATCGCGCGCAACGGGCTGCTGTTCCTGGTCGCGTGGGAAGTCATGGCGCTGGCGTCGTTCTTCCTGGTCGGCTTCGAGCACGAGAAGCCCGCCGTACGCGAGGCCGCCTGGGTGTATTTCGTCGCCGGCCATTTCGGGACGGCGTTCCTGATCGTGTTCTTCCTGCTGCTGGGCCGCGAGGCCGGCTCGCTCGACTTCGAGGGGTTCGATCGCGTCGCGCCGGCCATGTCGGCGCCGCTGTTTCTCATGGCGCTGGTGGGTTTCGGGACGAAGGCGGGTTTCATGCCGCTGCACGTGTGGCTGCCCGACGCTCATCCGGCCGCCCCCAGCCACGTCTCCGCGCTCATGTCGGGCGTGATGATCAAGACGGGCATCTACGGTCTGGTGCGGGCACTGACGTTCCTGGGCGCGCCGCCGCCGTGGTGGGGGTGGACGTTGATCGGAGTCGGCCTCGTATCGGGCGTGCTCGGGGTGTTGTTCGCGCTGGCGCAGCACGACCTGAAGCGGTTGCTGGCGTATCACAGCGTGGAGAACATCGGCATCATCGCGCTGGGGGCCGGCGTGGGAGTGCTCGGCCAGGCCGCGGGATCGCCGGCGCTCGCGTTTTTCGGTTGGGCGGGGGCGCTGCTGCACGTCGTGAATCACGCCCTGTTCAAGGGTCTCTTGTTCCTGGGAGCGGGCTCGGTGCTGCACGCGACGGGCACGCGGGAAATGGATCATCTGGGGGGACTGCTCAAACGGATGCCCGTGACGGGCGTGACGTTCCTGATCGGAGCGGCGGCGATTTCGGGTCTGCCCCCGCTCAACGGGTTCGTCAGCGAGTTCTTGATCCTCTTGGGCGCGTTCAGCGGCGCGTGTTCGAAATCGGCGTCCACCGCAGTTCCGGTGCTCGTCACCATCGGAGGTCTGGCTCTGATCAGCGGCTTGGCGGCGGCGTGTTTCACGAAGGCCTTCGGCGTCGTGTTCCTCGGCGAACCGCGAGGCGAGCACGCGCATCACGCCCACGAGGCGGGGTTGGCCATGCGCATTCCGATGGTCCTGTTGGCGGCGGCCTGCTTCGCCGTGGGTCTGCTGGCGCCGGCCGTGTTGCGTTTCATGGCGCCCGCCGTGAAGCAGGTGTCCGGCGTGGACTTCGCCGGATCGCCGTCGTCTCGACCGGCGATCGCGTGGGGGGCGGCGGCCTTCTTGACGGTCGTCGGGGGATTGGCGCTGGTGCGGCGAAGGCTGCTGGCGGGCCGTACGGTCGGAGAGACCGTGACGTGGGATTGCGGCTACGCGCGGCCTGGTCCCCGGATGCAGTATACGTCTTCCTCCTTCGCGCAGCCGCTGACGGATCTCTTCGCGACGTTCCTGCGGACGCGGCGCACGCAATCGCCGCCGAGCGGCTATTTCCCGCGGAACGCGTCGTACGCGACCGAGACGCCGGACGTTTGTCGCGAGGGGTTGTTCCGGAACGCCTTTCTCGGCGGCGCGTGGGTCTTGGGGAAACTCGGCTGGCTGCAGCAGGGACGGGTGCACCTGTACGTGCTGTACATCGCCCTGACGCTCCTGGCGCTTCTGATGTGGAGTCTGCGATGAGGTGGGGAATTCAGGCCGCGTTGGGGATGCTGCTGGCGCCGTTGCTCCTGGGCGTCATCACGCGAACGAAGGCGTTCTTCGCGGGCCGATGCGGCGCGCCGCTGCTTCAGCCGTACTATGACTTGGCGAAGCTCCTGGGCAAAGGCGCCGTGTACAGCCGGACGACGAGCTGGGTCTTCCGCGCGGGCCCCGTCGTCGGATTGGCGGCGATGCTCATGGCCTTGGCGTTCATGCCGGCCGGGGGCGCCGTTTCTCCGTTCGCCTTCGCCGGCGACATGCTGTTCGTGGCGGGCCTACTGGGGCTGACGCGTTTCTTCACGATCCTGGCCGCGTTGGACACGGGGTCGGCGTTCGAGGGCATGGGGGCCAGTCGCGAGGCCCAGTTCTCGGCCCTCGCGGAGCCCGCGCTGTTGCTGGGGCTGGCGGTCCTCGCCAAACAATCCGGAGAACTCTCGCTTTCCGGAGTGATGCAGGGGATCTCCGCTTCGTCTTGGGGCGTCGTCGGGCCGGAGCTGGTCCTGGTGTCGGCGGCCCTGCTAATCGTATTCCTCACGGAGAACGCGCGCATCCCCGTGGATGACCCCAACACGCATCTCGAGCTGACGATGATTCACGAGGTGATGGTGCTCGATCACGGCGGACCCGACTTCGCCTTCATCCTGTACGGCTCGGCGATCAAACTCTGGATCCTGGGGACGCTTCTGGTCGGCTTGCTCGTGCCGGTGCGGACCGGCAACGCGTGGATCGACGGCGGGGCGTTCGCCGGCGGGATGCTCGCGCTGTCCGTAACGACGGGCGTGATCGAGTCGACGATGGCGCGGCTGCGGTTGGTGCGCGTCCCTCACTTGCTGGTCGGCGCGATCGCGCTTTCGACGCTGGCCTTGATCCTGGTGCTGCGATGAGTCTCCTGATCGAGTCGGCCATGGTTCTCTTGGTGCTGACGAACCTCACCTTGCTGGGGCTCAGCCGGCTGCGATCGTGCATTCGAGTCGTGGCGGTCCAGGGCATCGTGTTGGGTTTGCTCCCGCTGGCCGCGCACGCGGACGACTTGGCCCCGCGCATCATCCTCCTGGCGGGGGGGACCGTCGCGCTGAAGGGCTTCGTTTTCCCTTGGATGCTTTTGCGGGCGTTGCGGGTCGCCAATGTCCGGCACGAGGTGGAGCCGATCGTCGGGTATACGTTGTCGATCGTCATCGGCATCGCGGGCTTCGGGATGTCGTTGTGGGTCGGGTCGCGCCTGACGATACCGGGGGCCGCCGCGCCGCCGCTCGTCCTGCCGGTGGCGCTGTTCACGATTCTCGTCGGGCTCTTCGTCATCGTGAGTCGCCGCAAGGCGCTGACGCAGGTCTTGGGGTACCTCGTGCTGGAGAACGGCATGTACGCCTTCGGCATCGTCCTCGTGGGAGAGATCCCGATGCTCGTGGAGTTAGGCGTGCTCTTGGATGTGTTCGTCGCCGTGCTGGTCATGGGCATCGCGATCTACCACATCAGTCGCGAGTATGACCACATCGATGTGGACGAGCTGGATGCATTGAGAGGTTGATGATGAGCGAGGGATGGCTGCTCTGGGCGCTCTTGGGCTGGCCGGTCGCCGGCATCCTTCCGTGCCTGGCGCTGCGCTCTCCTCGCGTGAACTTGGGCTGGACGTCGTGCGTCGTGGTGGCCCAGGCCCTGCTGGCGTCGGCGGTCATCCGCGCGGTGTGGATCGCCGGTTCCCTGCGGATGGGGCCGGTGCTCTTTGTCGACGCGCTTTCCGCGTTTCACTTGGGCGTGATGATGATCGTGTTCGTGACGAGCACGCTCTTCGCGCCTTCGTACTTCCGACATGCCATCGAGTCGGGCGAGTTCACGCCGTGGGGCGCGAGGCGGTACGCGGCCCTCTGGCTGGGGGCGCTGGCGGCGATGACGCTGGTTCTCCTCTCGGACAATCTCGGGCTGATGTGGGTCGGCGTCGAGGCGACGACGCTGCTGACGGCGATGCTGATCTACGTGCATCGCACTCCCGCCTCGTTGGAGGCGATGTGGAAGTATCTGCTCATCTGTTCGGTGGGCGTCGCCTTCGCGTTCATGGGCACGCTCCTGGTGGCGGCGGCCGGCCGGGGGACGCAGGACGCGCTGACGTGGACGCACGTCAGGAAAGCGGCGGGCATGCTCGACGCGAATACGCTGAAGCTCGGATTCCTGTTCCTGCTCGTGGGCTACGGGACGAAGGCGGGCTTGGCGCCGATGCACAGTTGGCTGCCCGACGCGCACAGCCAAGCGCCCGCTCCGGTCTCGGGGCTCTTCTCGGGGTTCATGCTGAGCGCGGCGCTGTACTGCATCATGCGATACGTGCCGATCGTCGAGGCCGCGACGGGCGGAACGGGATGGAGCCTGCGACTCTTGACGTTCTTCGGGGTCGCCTCAATCCTCGTGGCGGGCGCGTTCATCGTGTCCCAGCGTGATGTGAAGCGGCTGCTGGCTTACAGCAGCGTGGAGCATCTGGGCATCGTGGCGCTGGGGATCGGGCTCGGCAAGGTTGGGCTCTTCGCGGCACTTTTCCACACGTTGAACCATGCGCTGGGCAAGACCTTGGCCTTCCTGTGCGCCGGCCGGCTCGGCCAACACTACGGAACGTACGATATGACGCGCATGCAGGGCGCGCTGCGCGCGAGCCCCCTCTGGGGCGCGGGATTGATGATCTGCGTGCTGGCGTTGCTGGGCGCGGCTCCCTTCGGTGTCTTCGTGAGCGAATTCCTGATCGTGAAGGCGGCGGTGGAGGCTCGCGCGACATGGACGCTCGTGCTCCTCCTGACGGGCCTGGCAATCATCTTCATCGGGGCGCTGCGGCACGTGATCGGGGTCGTGTACGGCCTGCCTCCGGCGACGCCGGCGGCCCGTCGCCCGGGACCCGTGGAGGTCGTGCTGGTGGTGTTGCCGCTGGCGGCGTTGCTCGTGCTGGGGCTGTGGATGCCCGACGGATTGAGGCGCGCGATCGAGGAGGCGGCCGCCGTCGTGGGAGGTAAACCGTAATGTCCGTCTTGGTGTTGCGCAACGGCGAGGCGGCCGACGTTCGGAAGATCCCGTCCCTTTCGGTGACGGATTTTCGACGGGTAGTCTTGGAGGAGGTCGCGCGCGGATCGCGCATCGCGGCGTTCTTCGGCAGGCCGGATCATGAGCGGATGCGCCTCGTTGCGGTATTGGCCAACGCGGCGGAGGCGACGCTGTCGCTCTGCTCGGCGGAAGTGGGCGATGCCTATCCGTCGCTCACACCGGATTGTCCGCAGGCGCATTGGTTCGAGCGCGAAATCCAGGAGCAGTGGGGCGTGCGGCCGGAAGGGCATCCGTGGCTAAAGCCGATCCGGTTTCATAGGCCCTATCGAGGCGGCTCCGTAGGCGAGGTGTTGCCCGGCGCGACCGACTTCTTCCGGGTCGAAGGCGAGGAAGTGCACGAGGTGGCGGTCGGACCGGTGCACGCGGGGATCATCGAACCGGGTCACTTCCGGTTTCAATGTCACGGCGAGAAGGTGTTCCATCTGGAGATCTCGCTGGGGTACCAGCATCGCGGCGCGGAGAGGGCCCTGGCAGGAGGACCCGGGAAACGGAGCATCCCGATCGTAGAGACCGTGGCGGGCGACACGACGATCGGGCACGCCCTGGCCTACGCGGAGGCTCTCGAAGGATTGGGGCGGACGCGCGTGTCGGCTCGGGCGCAGGCGTTGCGCGGAATCGCGTTGGAGTTGGAGCGGTTGGCCAATCATGCAGGCGACGTCGGCGCGTTGGCCAACGACGTCGGATACCTCCCGACGGCGGCGTACTGCGGGCGGATCCGCGGCGACTTTCTCAATCTCACCGCCTTGCTGTGCGGCAATCGATTCGGCCGGGGATTCGTACGGCCGGGTGGGGTGGGATTTGATTTGGAACCGGCTCGCGCGTCGCAACTCCTGGAGCGCCTGCAGCGCGCGCTCGAGGATGTCCGGGTGGCGGTGAATCTGCTTTGGGATACGTCGTCGGTGATGGCGCGATTCGAGGGGACGGGCGAAGTATCGCGGCAGACGTGCGAGGAATTGGGCCTGGTGGGGCCGGCCGCGCGGGCGAGCGGGGTGGAGCGGGATGCGCGGCAGGATTTTCCCGCGGGGATCTTCCGCTTCGCGCACATCCCGGTTTCGACGTGCGATTCCGGGGATGTCTATGCGCGGGCGTATGTGCGTTGGTTGGAGATTCAGCGCTCGGTCGCCTTCATCCGCGATCAGGTGGCCTCGCTGCCGAGTGGGGAGACGCTGGTGAAAACGGCGCCGCCGGGTCCGGATCGCATCTGCGTTTCACTCGTCGAAGGGTGGCGGGGGGAGATCTGCCACGTGGCGACGACGGATGAGGCCGGACGTTTCGCCGCATACAAGATCGTGGACCCGTCCTTTCACAATTGGATCGGGTTGGCGATGGCGTTGCGGGGACAGCAGATCTCGGACTTCCCGCTGTGCAACAAGAGCTTCAATCTCTCGTATTGCGGGCACGATCTCTGATGTGGAACGAATTGCTGGCGCGAATCCGGCAGGGCCATCGAACGACGGACTTTCCTCGCTCGGTGCCGGCGATGCCGGATCGCTTTCGAGGTCGGCCGATCATCGAGGCGGGCAAGTGCGTGGAAGGATGCCGCGAGTGCGCGGAGGTTTGCCCCACGGGCGCGATCGTCGTGGGCGGAGGCGTGAAGCTCGATCTTGGGCGATGCCTCTTCTGCACGGAGTGCACGAATGCTTGTCCCCGGGGGGCGATCCGATTCGGTCAGGACCATCGGTTGGCCGCGAGCGCTCGCGAGGATCTGATGGTCACGGGTGAGGCGCCCACGTTGGCGAAGGCGCTCGATGAGGAGGCTCGGCGGCTCTTCGGGCGATCGCTGAAGCTGCGGCAGGTCAGCGCGGGCGGGTGCAACGCCTGCGAGGCGGACGTCAACGTGCTCAACACGGTGGTCTTCGATCTGGGTCGGTTCGGGATCCAGTTTGTGGCGTCGCCGCGGCATGCGGACGGGCTCCTGATCACGGGGCCGGTGACGGCGAACATGAAGCTGGCCCTACAGAAGACGTACGAAGCGGTGCCGACCCCGAAGATCGTGATCGCGGTGGGGGCGTGCGCGATCTCGGGCGGGCCGTACGCGGATCATCCGGAGGCGCTCAACGGCGCGTCAAGCTCGATTCCGGTGGATCTGTACGTGCCGGGGTGTCCTCCGCATCCGCTGACGATTCTGGACGGGCTGCTGCGCATGCTGGGGCAAATCCCAACCTCCGACTTGCGCTAAGCGCGCCGAACCGCTCCGAAGCTCCGTGGGAAGCGACCGCTGGAGCCGAAGGGGGAACCCGTTGCGGAAAAGAAAGCGCGCCTCCCAAGGCGGCTTCACAATACCCGGGAGGCGCGCCGATTGCGCGGCCTTGCGGTCGGGCTAACGAGCGTCAAGGGCGCGCGAAACTTCTTTCTTCCCTTCTGATACTGGGTCGGTCGCGATTCCTCTAGGAGATTCTGCGGTAGGTTCCACGAAGTGCCTTTGGTGCGCACGAATGACGAATTGGCCGCAGGCCGCTGAGATCGCGAAGAAGAACGCTGATAATTCTTCAAGAAGACGGCTCTGCGTCCTCTCCGAACCCTCTGCCCGCTCTGCGGTCGGTCTTTCGGAGTGAATCGTGGGATCTACTGGAGATTCTGCGCGCTTCGTGGCGTCTCTCTTGATTTTCGACTCCGTGGCGCCTCCATTACCGCAGGGCATGGGTGCGGGGTGCGGAAGGAGGCAGGGCGATGGAATACCGCTATCCCCACTTCGAACGCGAACTCCTGGTCGAGGAGATGGACTTCGCCGGCGGACCCGGCATCGGGCAGGAGTTGCCGGACTTCACTTTGGCCACGACCCAGGATGGGCACGTCCGGAAAAGAGACTTCGCTGGAAGGCCCTTGCTTATCTTGTTCGCGTCGATCACCTGACCGATGACCGCCAGCGCCGCTTCCGTGCTGAAGCGGCTCTACGAGCAATTCGGAACTCATATCGCTTTCCTCACCGTGTATGTGCGGGAAGCCCACCCGGGCGAGCGATACCCGCAACCGGAGACGTTCGAGCGGAAGCTCGAACACGCGCGCCAGTATCAGCGGCGCGACGAGATTCCGTGGACCGTGGCGGTGGACGACATCGAAGGGACGTTTCATCAAGCGATGGACGCCAAACCGAACTCGGCCTATCTCGTCGACGGCGCCGGGATCGTCATCTTCCGCGCTCTGTGGGGCAACGAGGAGCGCCCTCTGCGGCGCGCGCTGGAAGAAGTGACGATGGTGCCGGCACGCCGCGTGGGCGAAGACACGTCGAAGGTCGTACCGATGCTGCGCGGCGTGGGCTCGATGGCCGAGGTGCTGACTCAGGCCGGCCGGACCGCCGTGCGCGACGTACGCCGTCAGGTGCCGCCGCTTTGGTTCATGGCGCGCGTGGCCTCGCTGTTCCGGCCGCTGCCTCCGCTCGCCCGGGGCATCGCCGCCGCGGGCGTCTTCCTCTTAGGGGCCGTCGGGATCACGGCCCTGGTGGTCACCGCCGTGCGAAGGCGCGGGTGAGCGCCCCGTCGACATCGCGGGTTCGCTCCACGTTCCCGTGCCGCAAAACACAGTTCAGGTTATACTGGATCTGATGGTCGATGACTCATGCACCAGACGGATCGGCTGATCGCCGATCTTGCCGTGCGGCGCGGCTGGGTCACGGAAGAAGACGCTCGAAGACTGCTCGACGAGCGGGAGGGGCGGGCCGGGGAAACGGACGAGGAATCTCTGGCGAGCCGATTGCTGGCCCGGGGATTGATCGATGACTCGCAGATGCGGCACCTCAAGGAAGACCGTCGCCGGCACCGGCATGTGATCGGACGCTTCGAGGAGATTCGCAAGAGCGACGAAGCGATGGCGCGGGTGCTGGCGGCTCGAGGATCGGTCGAGGAGCCGCGCCTGGCGGAGGCGTTCCGCGCGCGGGAGGCCGCGCTGGAAAGGGGGGAACCCCGCCGGCTGGGAGACATTCTGGTGGAAATGGGCGCGCTGTCTCGTGACGCCCTGGTCGACGCGCTAAGGTACATGAGCCCGTCCGCGCTTCGCTGTTCGGCCTGCGGCGCCGTCCATTCGCCCGGCGGAGATCCCGGAGCGAAACCGCTGACATGCCCCGACTGCGGACATCCGTTGGTCGATCCGGAGACGTTCAACGCGATGCGCCGGGAGCCGATCGAGCCACCCGAGGAGGTGCGGGCCGTCGAGTCGCTTCCGGATCGCGAGTGCGGCAAGTTCGTACTCGTGCGGTGCGTGGGAAGCGGCGGGATGGGCACCGTGTGGAAAGCGTGGGATCGCCATCTGGGACGCTGGGTGGCGATCAAGTTCATCAAGACCTCCGGCGATCCCGCGCAACAAGACGAGGACGTCCGGCGGTTTCTGCGCGAGGCGCACAGCGCGGCGCGGCTGCGGCATCCGAACATCGTGACGGTGTACGAAGCCGGAGAACTCCGCGACCGCCACGCGATCGTCATGGAATTCATCGAGGGGCGGCTGCTGCGGGACGCGAATCTTCCGATCCGGAGGGCGCTCGAGGTTCTGCGCGACGTGGCGAGGGCGGTGCACTACGCGCATGAGCAGGGAGTTGCGCATCGAGATCTCAAACCCTCCAACGTCATGATCGGGACCGACCAGCGGCCGCACGTCATGGATTTCGGGCTGGCCCGGTCGCTGACGAGAAGGTCGGACCTCACGCGGTCGGGAGACGTGGTCGGAACGCCCATGTACATGGCTCCGGAGCGGGCGCGGGGGGCGCGGCACCCGGACGACGTTTTGTGCGACGTGTATTCGCTCGGCGCCACGCTGTACGAGCAGATGGTCGGCGCGCCTCCCTTCGACGGGTTGGACCCCTACCGCGTCCTGCACGACGTCCTCAAGAAGGAGCCCGTTCCGCCTCGGCAACGCAATCCGGCCGTGCCGAGGGACGTCGAGACGATCACGCTCAAGGCGCTTCATAAGCAGCCTTCGAAGAGGTACGCATCGGCGAAGGAACTTGCGGACGACATCGATCGACATCTGCGCGGCGAGCCGGTGCTCGCTCGCCGCCCGCGGCTCGGGGAGCGGGTGTGGGCCTGGGCGAAACGTCACCCGGGCGTATCGGCCGTCGCGACGACGTCGCTGGTCGTCGTCGCGGCGTTCATCACCGTGTCGACCGCCCTGCGTCAGGCGCGAGTGGAACAGAGCCTGGAATCGGCTCGAGAGGCCTTCAAGAAGTTCCGGCGGACGATCGAGCGAGTCGACCAGGTCGAGAGCCGATTGGCGGAGTCGACGAACGTAACGCCGGCGGCGCAGCGCGAAATGGAGCGTGAGCGCAAGGAGGAGCTTGATCGTTTGGGACAATGCATGACGCGCGTCCTGGAGGAGTGCAACAAGGTCGTGGGGCTCGTTCATGAACATCCGGAGGCGAAGGCGCTGGCGCGGGACGCGACGTGGGAGCGGTTCCTCCTGGCGGAGAGACAGATGAGCGATGAAGCCGCGCTCCTCAGGACGCTGCTGGAGGCGCAGGGCGATCCGCGCTTGCGCGAGCCGGGGGTGCTTCGTCTGAGGAGCGACCCGCCCGGAGCGCAGGTGGAATATCGGCTCACTGTCGAAGATCACGATGGACGGCTCATCGAAGGGGTGGGGCGAGCTCTCGGTGTGACGCCACTGCGCGACGTCTCGATTCCCAGCGGGAGCGGAGTTCTCCTTCTGCAGAGCCTCGGCTGCCGGGAGACGCGTCTGCCCGTCCTGGCGCCGCGAGGAAGGGCGCTGGAGTTGACGGTGCGCTTGTACCGGGAGGAGGATCTCGCGGAGCTCGGCGAGGGATTCGTCCCTGTGCCCGCCGGAACGTTCATCTATGGAGATCCGCGGGCGATGAGGGCCCGCTATCCGAGCGTGCAGTGGGCGGGAGATTTTTTCATATCGAAATGGGAGGTGACGTACGCGCAGTACGCGCGGTTCCTCACGGAACTGCCGCGCAACGAGGCGGAGAGTCATTATCCGGCCCGATGGAAGGGCCATCGCGATCTCGATCTCGATCGCGAGAACGGCGTGTATTCCGCGCCGGCAAGTCTCAAGGATCTGCCCGTTCGATGGATCTTGTGGGAGGACGCCGTTCGATACTGCGAGGAGCTCACCCGGAAGAGCACGCGGTGGACGTATCGGTTGCCGACTTCGGTGGAATGGGAGAAGGCCGCGCGCGGGGTGGATGGCAGGGCGTTCCCCTGGGGCGAGGCCTTCGACTGGAGATTCACGGTCGGGGCCTTCTCTCCGGCCGAACCGCTTCTTACCTTCATGAAGATCCCGGCTCGCGTGGGCTCCGTTTCCTTCGATGTCTCTCCCTACGGCGCGTACGACATGGCCGGGAACGTGGCGGAGTGGTGCTTCGATTGGCAAGACGAGCTCGATCTTCACGTCGTCCGGGGAGGCTGGTTCGGTTGGAAGGTCGATCGCAGTTTCCGCTGCGCCAGCTATGAGGTGGCGGGACAGACGCGCCAACTGTGGAACGGCTTCCGGATCGTCGCCGTCCCGAAACCCTGACGGATCGACGGCTTCCGCGCGCTACCGCTCGTCGAGAAGTTCCCTGAGATGGGCGATTTGCTCCGAAGTGAGGTAGTTGCCCGCGCGGGCCTCGAACTCCCTGCGACGTTGATGGATCAAAGTGGCGGCGGCCGAATGACCATGAACGCCGATGTCGACATCGAGAACGGAATCGATGAAGGACAGGTAATCGTCGATGAACTGAGTCGCCAGGGCATCGGTCAAGCCGAGTTCGGCGGCCAACATGCGCGCCAATCTGGACTGTACCTCATGAATCTGTTCCGGCGTGATCGGCTTCGGATTCGTCGGGCGCTCCGGCGCCGGCGTCGTCGGGCGGTGGATGGCGGAGGCCAGCACGATGCCGGGTTCGGGCGCGGCGGGAAGGGGAGCGCCACGCCGTGGAGGTTCGGCCGGGGCGACGGTCGGCCGAGCCGCTGGGGCGGCGTGCAAGGTCACGCTCAGCGTAAGCAGCATGGACGCGGCCCCGAGGATGGTGAAGGCGATGGCGGAGACGAAGCGCGTATCCATGTCAGTACGTGCCTCCCGAGGTGAAGGTGAGATCGAGCGACAGTTTCATCGGGACCTTGACGGACTTGGTGCCCTCGAAGACGAGGGCGGTGCCCCAGCTCGCGCGCATCTTGTATGAAGGCGAGGACTTGTAGAAACCGTCGCCTCGCCAGGTGTAGAGGTACGGATCTTTCTCGATCTCTTGGTGTCCCGTGACGGCCCACACGAGGGGCGGAGGGAGTTCGCCGGGCTCGTCTTCTCCGACGCCGATGGTCACGCTCTTCAGGCCCGACACATTGAGGACGATCGCGCGGTCGACGGCCTGCACCGCGGTCGTGGGCGTGTACGCCTGGGCGAGGAGCATCTTGAAGAGCTCCTGCTTCTGCTCGTCGGTGAGCTTGGTCACGTACTGGCTGGGTTGCACGCTGACGGCGGCGGAGTCGGCGGCGAAGAGCGCCAGCACGCCGGCGGCCAGCAGGAGGGCCGTGGCAACACGGATCATACCCTTCTCCTTTCGGCATGCGCCCGCGAGCCTCGAGGCCGGGGCGCGGTCCAAAGAAACACAAAGCAACCGATCCAGTATGCCGGCCGCCGGCCCCGATATCAAATATAATTTGAACCAGGTTAACTAATAACTAACCTCGATGGGGTCTGGCCCGTTACGCGCACGTGACGCTGGCGCCGTCCAGCAGGAGATACGGGACCCGCGCGCCGTCCGCGACCGGATGCAGCTCGCTCCCCACCGCCACGACCCGATTCATCATGTCGAAGAGATTACCGGCCACCATGGCTTCCCGTACGGCGTGCGCCCGTGCCCCGCCGCGAACCCAGGTGGAATTCTTCGCCACGCCCGAGGCGTTGCCTGAGACATCGTCCCGGTTCCCGCTGAATCGCTTGAGCACGAGCCCCTGTCCCAGACGCGTGAAGAGCTCGACCTCCGGAACGGTCCGGGTGCCCGTCAGGGAGAGATTGGCGAAACCGACGCCAGGCACGCTGCGCGGCCCTCCGGAGGCGTTTCCGGTCGGACTGGTTTTCCCGCGATGGGCGCTGAAGCAATTGTGCCCCACGAACGACAGGCGACCGGCCTTCAGGAGATCGTGGCGGGCCGTCGGGATCCCTTCGCGGTCGAAGGGCCTCCATCCTTCGGGTCGCTCGGCGTCCGCCGGATCCTCGCTGACGCTCAGGAGGTCGCTGGTCACCGTCTCGCCGAGTTTGCCCTTCCAAGAGCTCGCGCCTTCCTGCTGGCGAAGGCCGTTGCAGTTGTAAGCGACGCACGAAAGAATGAGATCGGCGACCGCTTCCGGCGTCAGCAGCAGCAGGCCCTTATAACTCTCGCCACGCCGCGCTCCGAGACTCCCCAGCACGCCGGCGCGGAACTTCGCCATGGTGGAGGCGATCTCGGATTCCATCCGGGAAAGGTGCGAGACGACTCCCGTCTCGTAATCGAAGCTGGTCACCTCGCCGCCCTCCTTGGCCATCCCCATGGCGAACCACCACGCGATCGTCTGAGCGGACGAATGGCGCACGCCGTCGGAGTTGATGATCGTTCGGTATTGGGTCTGGATCGACAGCTCGGCACGATCCACCGTGATTCGCGAATCCCGGCGCGCCTCGCCGATGAGCGTCTGGGCGAGCGCGAAGACGCGGTCGGCTTCCAGGCCGGCCAGTAGAGGATCGAACAGCGCCGCGTGACATGAGGGTCCCCCTTGGGCGCGCGAGGCGATCACATGATGCTCGCCGGGCGGAGAGAGCCGCGCGAGGTTCTGGGCCTCTCTCGCGCTTTCCTTGAGCGCCGTCTCCGCGTCCGCATTCGTCGTCACGAACCCCAGGCGTCCGTTGGAGATGACGCGTGTGCCGAACTGGCTCGTCGAGTGCGAGGCGGGAACCGTGAAGTCGCTCGTTTCGTAGGCGATCTTCATCTCCCGCACTTCGGAGGCAAGGATCTCGGCCGAGCAGGGCTCCAGCCGCGCGAGTTCGTCCAGGATGATCTGGGATTTCGCCGCCAGCCGTTCGATCTCCGGAAAGCTCATAGCCTCCTCCTTCGGTTCAGCCACGTTGGCGACCTCCCACCAGCACTCGGCAACGCACGTAGGGACCGCCGGCGTCGACTCTTGCGGGTTGCATCTTGCCGCAATACCCCGCACCCATCTCCCACGCGAAGTCCGAGCTTACGGCATCGACGGACTTCAGCACCTCGAAGGCGATCCCCGAAATCGTGACGATCTGCACGGGCTCCGCAAGCTTCCCGTCACGAATGCGGCGCACTTTGTTGGCTCCGAACATGAACTCGCCGGTGGCGTCCGCCTGGCCTCCGTCGGGTCCGTCGATGAAATACCCGTCCTCGACGCCCGTGATCATTTCTTCGAGCGTGCTGTGTCCGGGTTCGATGTACGTATTGCGCATGCGAATGAGCGGCTCATCGCCGAACTCCCAGGCGCGCGCGTTTCCGGTCGGCTCGACGTCATATCGGGCGGCGGACTCGCGATTGTGCAGATAGCTCACGAGTCGCCCTTCCTTGATGATGGTGGTTCGTTCCGTGAGCACTCCTTCGTCGTCCACCGGGAGAAGCCCGCCGGCCCCGGCGGCATGCTCGGTGGCCCCCGAATCGCACAGCGTGATCAGCGGCGACGCGACTTCTTGTCCGATCTTCCCTTGCGCGACGCTGCCGGCGCTGACGAAGTCCGCCTCGACCGTATGTCCGATGGCTTCATGCGAGAGCAGGCCGACCATGGAGGGCGCCAGAATCACGGTCTTCTTCCCGCCCTCGGGGTCGGGCGCCTTGAGGAGATCCACGGCGGAATGCGCCGCGTTGTCGACGAACTTCTCAAGAGGCCGGTTTCGGAAGAGGCACTCCCAGCTCCCGGTCGCGCCTACGCTGTCATGTCCGACGGTGCGGCGCGCCCCATCCGCGGCGAAGGCGGAAAGACGCAGTTCCGGCCGCACCAGGCAGACGTGCGCGTCTGCGCCGTCCGTCGTGAGGATCCATTTCTCTTCGAAAAGCTCGCTGTAGGCGCAGGACGCCGATTCGATCTGCGAGGCCGCCGCCCGCAGTTTCGACTCGCTCTGTCGGACGGCGTCCAGCTTGCGCTCCATCTCCATCGCCATGAGCTCGTGGTAGCCCGGGACGGTGAACTCGCCCTTGGCGAGCCTCTTCGCCGGCGCGAGGCGACTGCGCTCCTTCTTGCGCGACTGCAGCCCGCGCGCCATGGCCTCGGCGGTCTTGAGCGCGCGGGTGAGTCCCTCGACGCTGAGATCCGACGTGCTGGCGAAGCCCCACACTCCGTCGCGCAAGACGCGCAGTCCTACGCCCTCGTGGTGCTTCGAGCTCATGTCCGTCAGCTCGCCCTTTCGGACGCTCATGGCGCGCGTGCGCCGCTTGTGGTATCGAGCCTCCGCCCAACCGCTCGAAAGGGAGAGGACGCGCGTGAGCCGATCTCGAATGGTGTCCATGGGGTGCTCCTGTTCGATTTCGGTCGGCGGAGTGTAACATGCGGCGGGTTCCGGGCGGAGGATATTGAAAGCGATCGCTACGGCTTGATCTCCTTCGACGCCTTCTCGATGTAGCTCCGCCACGCCGCCTCGCGCGCCTCGAAGATCTGCGCGCGGATGGTCTCGCTGCCTAGCTTCTGCCGCTCGCGCGAGCCCGCCCGCAGTTCCTTGTCCAGCTTCTCGACCTTCGTGGCCTGCTCCTGCAAGGCCATCGTGGCGGCGATCACCTCGCCCGAGCTCGCCTTCCCCTCCTTCAGCGCCTTACGCTTCGCGCGCATCTCCTCCTGGCGTTTTCCCGATCCCGGCGTGAAGAGTTCCTTCCAACAGGGAGGGATGCGGTAGGCGAGTTTGCCGAAGTAGGTCTGCGTGGCCGTCTCCGCGGCCAGGAGGATTCGGCGGGCGTGCTCTTCGTACGTCACGCGGTTCTCCGGGGCCAACAGCGACCCCGCGACGATCGTCTCGAAGTGATCGCTCGTACCGAGCGTAACGAGCGTTTCGTCTCCGTCGCCGAGGCCGAGGGCCAGCGCGAGCGTCAGGGCGGTCATGGGCGCACCTCCACAGTGCGCATGCCGAGGTGACGCAAAGTAAGGGAAGCGGAGAACGTGACCGTGCCCAAGTCGACGCGCCGGACACCCGAACGGACGACCTCACCGGGTCCGTCGCCGGGGTCGAGCATCTCGTGTGCGACCTGGGATGAGACCTTCTGTTCGTCGAGTCTGAGCTCGCCGCCGGCCGCCAGCGTCGTTCGTCGCCCGCCGACGGTCACGACGATCGATTCCCCGTCCCGTGTCAACGTGATGTCGCCGGGCCAGGGCCGGACGCCCGCGAGGGTTGCGCCGAGGTGCGCGCGCAGGCCGTCCACGATCGGGCCTCGGATCGGCGAAGGCGCCTTCAGGGTGAGCGAGGGGCCGGAGACGTGGAACTCGCGCAGGCCGCCCCGGCGTCCGCGTCCGCCGTATCGGCGCTCCACGAGCACGACGATCGCGGCTTTATCCGCCGGACCGTCGATCGATGCGATGGCCCAGCGCCGGAGGTTCTTGCCCGCGGCGACATCCGAGCGAAGCTCGAGATGCGTGCTTCCATCGAGGATGCCGTCGCCGGAGAGCTGATTCTCGACTCGGAAGGTCTCCGAGAGATCGTCCCGATTCTCTTCCACGAGCACGAGATAGGCGGCGCCTTCGAAGGCCTTCGGCGCGCGAGAGGACGGCTCGGATTGGGGGGGCGTGGGCTGCGACGGAACGGTCGGCTCCTTTCGCGAGCATGCGGTCAGGGCCAACAGGCCGATCCATGCGGCGCTGCGGATCATGTGCGAGAATAATAACCTGGATTACGGGAGGCGGGGGGCCGGTAAGTTCCACGATCCACCGCGAAAGATGCACTGCGGAGTAACGCCGCGGCGGCTTGCGGCTCTAAGAAACGGGAAGCTCCGGAAGGGAAACTTCCTCGAGATCCCGAAGAAGGATCTCAAGGAAGAAGTACTTTACGGAGCTTCCTCTTATTTACATGCCGAGAGGAAAGACTTCATGGAAGAGCGCCTTCAACCCTCCTGGGCCACGCTTGGGATGACCAGCACCTCCTTCAAGAACGACGACGAGATGCCGGTGGACTACACCGAGGACGGACTGAACAAGTCGCCCGCGATCAGCTGGGCGGACGCTCCCGCCGGCACGCGGTCGTTCGCCTTGATCTGCGACGATCCGGACGCGCCGCAAGCGACGCCGTTCGTTCATTGGGTCGTGGTCGACATCCCCGCGGCGATGAAGACTCTTCCGGAGGGCATCTCGAAGTCGGCGAATCCTCGGGAGATTCCCGGGGCCACGCAAGGCGTCAACGACTTCCGGAGGATCGGCTATGATGGGCCGGCGCCTCCCCGGGGCCACGGCACGCATCACTACCACTTCCACCTCTACGCCCTGAACGCTCCCCTGAAGCTCGCCGGCACTATTACGAAGGACGGCTTGTTGCGCGCCATGCGCGGCCACGTTCTCGGCACGGGGGAGATTGTGGCGACATACAGGCGGTGACGCCGGTGACGGGTTTGGACGGGCGCCGGGAGATCTACGTGATCGAAGCGCGCGGCCCAGCCGGCCGAAATCGCGTCGATCCGGATGGACCGAAGGATGATCGCCCAGCTGTTACTCGCCGCGAACAATTCCTCCCGCTCCGGACGCCGAATCCTGCGGGCGGTGGGAAGCACGATGGGAGGGAAAGCCGATGTTCGCGTCATCGTTCCCTTCACGGATGCGGCACGCCGGCGAGCGGGCTTAGGCCGTTCCTACTTCCGCAACTCCGCGCTCAACTCCTCACCCCAACGCCCTTCGATGCGTGCGTCGCCTGAGAATCCCGCGCGGCGCAGGCCATCGAGAACCAGCACCGGACCGCCAGGATCGCCGCGCCTACCCACGGGCGCGACCCGAATGGACGCGCGCGTCCCGTCGTTCGCGATCTTGACCTCCAGCGTCAAGCGCCCGAAGTCGGTCGCGATGTCGCGCAGCGCGATGCGCGCTCCCGGCGCGAACCAATGATCCGGGACGCCGGCCAAGAGATCCAGGCGGTCGCCTCGCTCCATCGCGATGAGATGCCTCACCAGGCGGATGAACTCCGCGCTGGCCCAGTTGTGCGGCATGTCCCCGACCGTGTGCGTGCCCCGCCCGCGCGGCATCTGCTCCTCGCGCCAGCACAGGAGCGGCGATGCGTGGTTCGCGAACGCGTACAGCGCCTCCTGCGCCTTGCGGACGTGTCCCAGCCACAGATGCGCGTGCGCGTAAAAAGATCCGAAGTACGTCCAGAGGCCGTCCCGGATCCATCCCGTTCCGAGCACGAGCCCTTCGACGTTCGCCGCATCGAGCATCGCCATCGTCCCCCGCACGAGCGGATCGCCGTCCGCGAAGAGCCTCCCCGGAAAGATCGCCTGGCAGAACGCCCACTGCGCCGCTTGCGGGAGATCGCGCGCGTCATCGTGGCGCATCAGGATGGGCAAGTACCGGTGGCCGTGGCGGTCGGTGCGCATGTCGCGCCCTGCCGAGGCGCGGAAGGTCGCCATGAAGTCGTCGAGCTCCGCCTGCCACGCTTCCGCTTCATCGCGCCTGCCCAGCCACGCGGCGGCATCGACCGCCGAGCGCAACCCCATCGCCGTCCAATAGACGTTCGTGTACTCCGAGTTCGTTCCGTGAATCCCACCGTCGGAGAAGCCGGGCGGGACGAGCCCGAAGTGAGGCGCCTTCGGATCCTCCGAAGCCTGCTTGCGCAGAGACTTGATCCCGTCGACGGCGCGCGCGACGTGTGTCCATATGCCCTCGAGCCACGCGCGGTCCTGCGTGAGCCGCGCGTGCCGATACACGGCCCAGATGGCGATGCCCGTCTCCTTGTGATAGTCGAGCGTCAGCGCGACGATGCGGCCGTCGGGCTGCTGATGCTCGAGGAGCCGCTGAATGCAGCGCCTAGCGTCGGCGGCCTCCCCGAGCAACGTAACGACTTCCATGATGAACGCCGCGTCGACAACCCACAGCCCGCGATACACCGTCGGACCGACGCGATACTCCGGCAGCCCGCGCACGATCTCGCGCGCCTGATAGATGTTGCGGATGCTCGAATCGATGAGCGCCTGAACGCCCGCGTCCGGAACGACGATGCGATCCCACGGAAGCCGCGACTCGCGGTAGAAGCGGGCGAGCCGCTCGCGCGCGGCTGAGAGATCCGGCATGTCGGAAGGCCCGCGCAGGATCGCGGCCTCGATACGCTTCGTGCCTCTCGGATAGACGAGCGCGAAGCCCTGATGGATGCGGCTCGCCGAGAGCGCCGGGGGACGCGTGCGCAGGAACGGACGCCCGCCGAGGTCCAAGCCGCCGGCGCCGACCGCGAGGGCCTGCTCCGCGGATCTCACGACGAGAACCGGCGCGGCATCGTCCGTGGCGAACTCGGCGATCAGCGCGTCGATGCGACCCGGGCGTCGCAGGCAGGGAACGTATGCCTCCGCCTGAGCGTTGAGTTCTCCGCGCGCGACCGACTCCGCGCGGACCGGCAAATCGGCAGGAAAGAGCCACATCACGTTCAGGATGGCGTTCGGATCGGGGCTTCCGGCCGCCGGCTTCACGCGCACGTCGATGCGTCCGTCGCCGTTCGCGTCTCGCGCTTGGAAGAGGAAGACGTGGGCCCTGTTCTTCGGGCCGAGCGCGAGCAGGTCGACGTTCGTCGACGCGGCGCCTTCGACGCTGAGCTCCAAGAGTCGCGCGCCGCTCGCGTCGTGGTAACCCTCGCAGAGGCCGAGGGCGACTTGGCGCGCGCCGTTCTTGTCGACCGCGAGCGCGTACTCGACGGGCCGGCCCCAGCCGATGGCCACGTCGGCGAACGCGGGATCGGCGGGCGCGACCGGAGACGCCCAGGCGCCCGCGCACGTGTCTTCGTCTTTTCGCCAGGCGTTCGTCGGAGCGGCCGGCGCGTTCGTGACGACGGCGAAGGTCTCGTGTCGAATGTCGTCAGCGAAGGTCGTCCTCACGATCGGCACGCGTGGGCTTTCGAGGCGCTGTTCGATCACGGGCAGGGACGGCAGGTTCTGCCGGCCCTCTTCCTCGGTGAGATCGCTCCGTTCGGGATACGCCTCGAACTCGACGAGGCCGGTGTAGGCCCCCGGCCGGTGCGTGAACAGCACGCGAACGGCATCGGTTTCCACGGCGGCGAAAGAGATTTCGTTGCGACCGGCTGTCAGCGTCCGGGACGGCACGGCGATCGTGTCCCAGCGGCCGGCGGCGTTGCGCGCCTGAAGTTCGAAGGAAGCGGGCGGCTGTACGCCGCCGCCGTCGTCATAGACATGCAGGACGAGCTTCTCGATCGTGCGCGTGCGGACCCATTCGACCTGGAACCAATCCGACGGGCGTCTCGAGTCCCAGCACGTCCAGCGAGACTCGGGCTCCAATCGGCCGTCGACGGCCTCCCATACGTCGTCGACGCCGGCCGTGGAGGAGGCGCTGGGCGTGCAGAACGTCTCGCGTCGCAGCGGGTTGTACGCGGCGCTGGCCCGCCGCGGCGGCGCGTCGGTAGTGAGCTGGACGCAGATCTTGTGATCGAAATACGGGCCCGGGTAATCATAGAGGAGGATCCCTTGTTCGTTCACGATCGTCTTCTGCCAATCGTCGGGCAGGCAGATGGCCGTATTCCAACGGGGAGGGCTGAAGCGGAAATCCACGGTCATGCCGTCCGGCTCGTGCGCGGGGTTCGTGGCGTGACATCCGACGGCTGCGAAACCGATCGCAAAGCAGAAGAATCGATGCATGGGTCGGCCCTCACGAAGTCGCTCGCGCAGCTATGCTATACGCTGGGCCCGCGGCCATCATCAAGTTTTCGACGTGTGCAGACTCTGGTTCCTCCGCTCCTCGCCTCCCGACGGGCGGCGAAGCAGAGTCGCCCACCTGTTATTCGTCGTGAACAATTTCCGCCGGTCCGGACGCCGTACCCTGCGAGCGATGACACTGTACTACACCCGGTTCGCGGCGCGTGGACGTCCGTAAGTCGAACCTGAATTCGCCGGATGCTGTCCGCGAATCGCCCGAGGGCGTAGGCCAATCGTCGCTGGACGGTTCCACACAGATACGGATTCAGCGTGGCGTCGTGTCCAATGACGTCGATCGGAACGGCGGACGAACTACGATTGTTGTTCAGGAACGTGCGCACTGGATCCTCCAATGTCCAGCCAGTAAGGATTCGCCCGTGGCGGAACTCGCTTTGGCGAACGGGGCCGGAAAGCCGTGACTGGCGCGGTCGGACGGTGGAGGCAGGGTCGTGTAGTCAGGTTCATGCTACCTCTCTTCTCCCATGGCGCGGCCGCCATGGCCGGCGGAAGCCTTCGTCTCCGGGATCTCGCTGATGAGCGCGTCGGTCGTCAGCAGCAGCGACGCCACGCTCGCCGCGTTCTGGAGCGCGCTGCGGACCACCTTGGTCGGGTCGATCACGCCGAACTTCATCATGTCGCCGTACTCCAGTGTCTCGGCGTCGAAGCCGAAGTTGGCGTCCTTCGATTCGCGCACCTTGTTGATCACGATCGCCCCTTCCACGCCCGAGTTCGCCGCGATCTGCTTCATCGGCGCCTCCAGCGCGCGGCGGACGATGTCGACCCCGGTCTTCTCGTCGTCGTTCGCCATCTTCAGCTTATCGAGCGCCTTCGAGGCGCGGATGAGCGCCACGCCGCCGCCCGGCAGGATGCCTTCCTGGACCGCGGCGCGCGTCGCATGGAGCGCGTCTTCGACGCGGAGCTTCCTTTCCGTCATCTCGACCTCGGTCGCCGCGCAGACATGGATCTGCGCCACGCCCCCGGCGAGCTTGGCCATGCGCTGCTGGAGATTCTCCTTGTCGTAGTCCGACTTGGTCGTCTCGATCTCGTTCTTGATCTGTCCGATGCGTCCCTGGATCGCCTTCGTATCGCCCGCGCCTTCCACGATCGTCGTGTTCTCCTTCTCGACCACCACTTTCTTCGCGCGGCCGAGCATCGGCAGATCGATCTTCTCAAGCTCCATCCCGAGGTCTTCGAAGATGGCCTTTCCTCCGGTGAGGACAGCGATGTCTTCCATCATGGCCTTGCGCCGATCACCGTAGCCGGGGGCCTTCACCGCGCAGACGCTGAGCGTCCCGCGGAGTTTGTTCACCACGAGGGTCGCCAGCGCCTCGCCGTCGATCTCGTCCGCGATGATGACGAGCGGCTTGCCCGTTTTCGCGATCTTCTCGAGCAGGGGGATGAGATCCTTCACCGCCGAGATCCTCTTCTCGTGGACGAGGATGTAGCAGTCCTTGAGGACCGCCTTCATCTGCTCCGGATCCGTGACGAAGTAGGGCGAGAGGTACCCCTTGTCGAACTGCATCCCTTCGACCCATTCGACGTTGGTCTCCAGGCCTTTCCCCTCCTCGACCGTGATGACGCCGTCTTTCCCAACTTTCTGCATGGCCTCCGCGAGCATCTTGCCTGTGTCCGCGTCGCCGCCGGCCGCGATGGTGCCCACGTTGCGAACCTCGGAGAGGTCGTCGAGGCCGACGGGCTTGGAGAGCCGCTTGAGCTCGCCGATGACGGTCTCTACGGCCTTGTCGATGCCGCGTTTCAGGGCGATCCCGTTGGCGCCGGCGGTGACGTTCTTGAGTCCCTCCTCGAAGATCGCCTCCGCGAGCACGGTGGCGGTCGTCGTTCCGTCGCCGGCGTCGTCGTTGGTCTTGGAGGCGACCTCCTTCACCATCTGGGCGCCCATGTTCTCGAAGGGGTCCTTGAGCTCGATCTCCTTCGCGACGGTGACTCCGTCCACCGACACGACCGGGGCGCCCCATTTCTTTTCGAGGAGCACCGCGCGGCCGCGCGGCCCGAGCGTGACCTTGACGACGCGGGCGAGCTGCTTGACCCCGCGGCGCATCGCCTCGCGCGCTTCCTGATCGAACGCGATCATCTTGGATGCCATAGAATTCTTCCTTTCACCTGTTCTCGTTGATGGTGGCGAGGACCTCGTTCTCGCTGAGGATGAGGTACTCCGTCCCGTTCAGCTTGATCTCCGATCCCGCGAATCCCCCGAACAGGACGCGATCGCCCTTCTTGAGATCCACCGGCTTGACGGTGCCGCTGTCGAGGACGCGACCCGGGCCCACGGCGATCACCGTCCCCTGCTTCGGCTTCTCCTTGGCCGTGTCCGGAAGAACGATGCCACCGGCGGTCTTGCCGTCCGCTTCGATGCGCTCCACAACGACCCTATCGTACAGGGGCTTGATCGATACCATAGATGAACCTCCATGTTTCATTAGTCAATCGACCCACAGCTGGCGATGCCCCGAGACCATGGCAGAGGGTAGCGGGCGGAGTCGCCGATTGCGCAGCACGAGGACGGGCACGCCGGACTCGCGGATGAGCCGCTGCGCCACGCTTCCGTGTATCGCGCGCGCCAGCCCCGCGCGACCATGCGTCATCAGGGCAACCGAGTCGAGGGCGCGCTCGCGGATCAAGGCCAGCGCCTCTTCCGCGACCGTCCCCATGCAGACGTGCACCTGCGAGGGAATGCCGCGCTCCGCGAGCGACGCGGCGCAATTCTTGAAATACTCTTCAGCCTCGCGGCGCTTGGCGGCTTCCTGCGACCCGCCGAAGATGGCGCCGAAGAGGTGGAGTTCGGAGCCGAAGGCTCGTGCCACCCCCTCGGCCATTGGAAGAATCTCTTCCGCCGGCTCCAAGCCGTCGAGCACCACGAGGAGGCGCTTGAAGCTCGCGGCTTCGCGCGTCTCGACGAACGAGAGCGTCTCGTCCGGTCCCATCATCGGACGGAAGAGAAGGAGCGGAACCGGAGAGGACTGGAGCACGCGCTCGGCCACGCTCCCGAGGAAGACGCGGCTGAGCCAGGTCTGCCCGTGCGTACTCATGACCACGAGATCGTGGCCGCCCTCCGCGATCTCGCGAAGGATCTCCGTCACCGGATCGCCAAAACGGAGCTCCGAGCTTGCGGACACGGAGAGGTCCAGTAGGTTGATTCGGGTTCTCGCGAGCGCCTCGCCCGCCTTCCGGTGGCGCGGGTCCATCCGGAAGGACAAATCGTTCGCCCGCGCCTCTTCGCACTCGATGACTCTGAGCAGGGTTACGGAAGTGCCCGGCTGCTCCAGGATGTGCCGGGCGCGGGCGAGGGCCCACTTCGAGAGTTCAGACCCGTCCAGGGGCAGAAGGATCCTCTTCCACGCGCTGGCCGAGGCTCTTCCACGAACCGGAGCGTCAAGAAGTTCAAACTGATTCATAGGTAACCTCAACGAGACAGCGGCTTCTCGGACGACGGCCGCCACATCAGGGAGAAGGCGCACGTCAAGACGAGAAACAGCAGGACGTTCCAGGCGACATCCGACATGCCCGCCAGAATGTCGCTGAAGCCGAAGATCGCGGTAAGCATGGCGCTGAGCAGGAATATGGTCGGCCATCGAGCCACAAGACACCTCCTCTGAGATGCAAGAGACAACGGGGGAGCGCCTCCGGCAGCCGCATCATCATGAGCATGCAGCCGCCGGAAGCGCAGGGTACACTACCGTTCCGGTCGAACGGCGCGTTTCTGCCAGACTTGAGGAAGAGGGCAGAAACGCCAATGGTCATGGCGAACGGATCGGGATCTGGAATCAATCCGGACAGGCCGAGTATTGGCTCGGCGGAGCTTCCACAGGCCCTTCCGTTTGTTCTTCATCAAACTGGATATAGCAAGCGCCGTGCCACCTGGATTCAGATTGCGTTTCGAGCAATCAGAGCGCGTTTCGGAACTGGTAGGACAAGTGCTCGAGGATGCGCCGGCCCCAGCCGCGATTCCGCCACGTATCGCGCATAATCTCCGAACGGCCGATGTCCTCCTCAAACATCGCCTCCATGCGTCCCCCGAAGTCCGCGTCGCTGACGACCGCGATCAGCTCGCAGTTCTGGACCACGGAGAGGTGGTCGATGTTGTACGAGCCGACCGTCGACCACATCCCGTCGGCAACCATCGTCTTCGCAGATGCCAGCGAGCGGATAGGACGTGAAGGGCGCGCGTGAGATACAGCAAGCCCCGTGTCACATCGATCGTCCGGGCTTCTGTACGCTGAGGCTTCGCAGCGAGGCTACTCCATCGATTTGCGCTTTGGAGGGATACCCTCGATCCGTCTGGAACTTCTGTACAGCCTGAGTTTTCGGTGGAGAGTCGCCACCCCGATTCCGAGCGACTTCGCCGCTCGGGTTCGATTCCCTCTGCTCGCCTCGAGAGTCGCAAGGATGTACTCCCTTTCTATGTCCTTCAGAGCGCGGATCGCTCCCACGGCGACAGGTGCCGGGGGCGCCAAACGCACTTCGGGAGGAAGATCCGCAACATCAACGCGACGCCCCGTCGCGACGGCGACCGCACGTTCCATCACGTTCGCCAGTTCGCGCACGTTACCAGGCCAGGAGTAACCGAGGAGCCGATCTGCCGCCGGAGCGGAGAAACCCTCGACAGGGCGCTTCATGTGCAGCGCCGCTTCCGCGAGGAGCAGCCGCGCGAGCGGAAGGATGTCCTCCCTGCGCTGGCGCAACGGGGGGACGGGCAATTCTACGACCTTCAGACGGTAATAGAGGTCCTCCCGAAATCGCTTCGCGACCACCTCTGCCCCCAGTTCCTTGTTCGTCGCCGTAATGATGCGCACGTTGATCGGACGGCTGCGGTTTTCGCCGACGCGCCGCACCTCCCGCTCTTGGAGCGCCCGGAGAAGCTTCACTTGCATGAGAAGGGGGATCTCGCCCACTTCATCCAGAAGGAGCGTCCCCCCGTTCGCCGCCTCGAAGAGGCCCGGGCGATCCGCGGTCGCGCCCGTAAAGGCTCCGCGCACGTGTCCGAAAAACTCACTCTCGAGGAGGGACTCGCTGATCGCACCGCAATTCACGGCAATGAACGGTCCGTCGGCGCATGCGGACTGCTCGTGCACGAATCGCGCGATGCGTTCTTTCCCCGTACCGCTTTCCCCGGTGATGAGCACGGTGGAGTCCACCTTCGCGATCGTCTTGGCCAGATCCACGATTCGACGCATCTCCGCGCTTCGGGCCACGATATCCGATGGATCTTCCGCGACTTTGGCAACCTGAATCAGCCTGCGCGACCGCTCGCGCAGCTGCCGCTCGGTGCGTTTGAGCGCGTCGGCGACTTCCTTCAACGCGGCGTCGAGCTCCACGCGCTTGAAAGACGACAGATGATCGCCGCCTTCGGCGCCCCATTCTTCAGCGGATCGAAGCCGCACATGGCAGGTGGGGTCACCCTGGCCCATGCACCGGTCCTCGATCGCGTACACCTCTTTGGCCGCCGCGAAGCTCAAGTAGCCGCTGGCGAGGCCGCAAAGGGTCCAGCACACAGGATACTCAGCACGTCCGAGGTGAAGGAGGTGTTGCTCGGCCTCGTAGGACACGCGCCAAGTTCCGCCCTCCGAGGCGAGGGATGAGATACGGCCGGGCTCCAACGTAAACAGGCCCTGGAGCGAATACAACCTCGCTCCTGCCTTGCGCCAGTCCTCGTCGCTGTCCCATTTGAACTGGGAGCGCATCGCTTCAGCCATGCGTCTGCCGTGGACGTAACCGAAGCGGCTCAGAATGCCACGGGCCACCCTTACGCCGAAGCTGTCGATGAGTTCCTTTCTGAGAAGTCCCTGGGCCACGGCGTCGAAGATGAGCGCTCTCTGGCCTGCGAAGCGAATGAGGCCCCCACCAACGTCCAGTTCGAGCAGTTCCTTCAGATCCAGATCCTCGGCGCGCACGCTTCACCTCTCGAAAACAGCCATAGTCTATCATTTTGACAGACCTCACGACCGATCCGCCCGCGCAGGATTCGAGGGGGTCGAAACCAAGGGCCATTCGTGGTCGGCGAATTCCACGTCGATCAAAATGATCCTCTCAAGATCAAAATGATTGTCTCCGGGTTGGTGTAGATCGGCGGAAGCGGCTCAAGCGGATCGACAGGCGTGGTCTGCCCTTTGCTTCTTGCACTTCCATGTGGGCTGCACCGTGTCCGGCTCTCTGACGTACGACCGCGTGGACAACGGCCATGAGCTGTTCGAGTGCGAGCGATGATCACTCTACGAAAATCGGCAGATCGTCGCCACGTGAGGAACAAGACCCAGGAGACGTGGATGACGTTCGACTCGGAGGACATTGCCGATGACATGCGGCGTGGCTTTCGCGCACTGGAGTCACTCAATGAGGTGAATCTTGCTCCTGGGGCGAGCTTCCTGCCCAATGTTCATGAGCATGTCGAGATTCTCACCTATGTTCGGATGGGGGTCTTGACCCATCAGGATGCATTGGGTCGACCCCGTCGTATGGGGGCCGGAGAGTTTCTCCGCACGAGCGCGCGCTGCGGGACAGATCAGTGCAAACTCAAGGGGTCCCCTGGCGACTACACCCAGATCTTGCAGAGCTGCATCACACCCGATCGACAGAATCTCAAACCCAGCGAAGAGCAGAAGCGTTTCGCTGTCGCCGATCGGAGGGGTATCCTCCGACTTATCGCCTCCCCGAACGGAGGGGATCGTTCGCTCCGCATAAGGCAAGACGTCCAGATCCACTCCGCGCTCGTTGATCCAGGGACTCACTTGATCCACGAGCTTCGCCCGGGCAGGTGCGCGTGGCTCCATGTGGTGAAGGGTCGGATCCTGTTGATCGATCATTGCCTTCGCGGGGGAGACGGCGCCGCCCTTGTAGGCGAGGCGGCCGTCTCTTTGACCGCTCAGGAAGCATCGGAAGTCCTTCTCTTCGATCTTGCGTAAGAGAAGTAATGTGCAGACGGTTCTGCCGAGCCAGGAACACCTGGACTTGCAGGACATCATCGCCATCCTCGGCATCGAGGACAAGCGCGTCGTGGCGCACGTGCCGCATTCATGGGATGCTCTCGCAGCCGTTCTTCGTGGCCGAGCAGTTCACCGCCACGCCGGGCAGGTAGGCGCCGATGACGGAGACCGTCCGCTCATTCCGCGAAGCCCTCGAAGGCACACATGACAGTCTGCCGGAACAGGCGTTCTACATGATCGGAGGCATCGACGCGGCCGTCGGGAAGGCCAGGAAGATGGCTGCGGCATGATCTCCCAGCGTTGGCCTTGTCTTGGCCTGCCGTTTGCTCTATCACACTCCGTGTTATTGCTTACCGCCAAACAGATTGATCGCGTTCATGATGTGACCGACTCTCTCGGGCTCAAGCGACTCGCGATCATCGTGCCCCTCCCGGCGGCCGAGACCGGCGGCGAGACCGTCATGCCCGACGGCAATCTTCTGATCTGTGCTCCTTACGGCACGCGGTTCGACTCTTGGTTTGTGGGGCTCCGTGAGCGGCTTCTGCGTATGGATCTTTCGCGGACACCGCGCTCGGAGCAGCTGGAGCCACCCATGCTGCGAGTACCGCAGCAGCCGCAAGCCTCGGGAATGCGTCGCTACTGGGACGGCGCCTCGGAGCAGGCGCATGGAAGCGTGGGTTCAGCAGACCGATCACCGAAGGAGGAGGTCTTGCCTCCACCGTCCGAGGATGATGGCGTGACCCCCGCTGCGGTGGCGGATGAAGCTGAAACGAGTGCAGTCCCCGATCTTGCACTCGCGAACGATTGTGGCGGCGAAGGGTAGCCTCGATAGGGCGGTGTTTGGTCTCAGAGGGTTATCGTGGAAGCACATGCGAAGATGGACATCGGTCACGCAGTCCTTGGCGCGTTTGGGCGCGCGCACACGTACGACGCGCGAAGGAATGCGTATCTGTGGCTCGGCGCGTTCTGGGGGCTTTTGATCCCCGTCTTCGCCGTGACGCTGGCCATGAGCGTTGAGAGACTCAGCCCGTTCGACATCGTACGTGCTCAGCCGAGCTTGCTCCTTCTCTTCGCCTGTCCCGTTCTTTCCGCAGTCCTGTTCGGAGCGCTCGGCACCGTCCGCCATTGCGCCCGGGTCGAGCACGAACGCCTGACCGATGGGTGGAAAGAGCTCGCCATGACGGACTACCTCACGGGTCTCTACAACCGGCGTTTCGTGATGCAGAACTTGACGCGGATGCTGGTGGATTCACGCGTCACCGGACGGCCCGTGACCGTGATCCTCATCGACCTCGACGGGTTCAAGGATGTCAACGACAGCAGCGGACATCTCGAAGGAGATCGAGTTCTATGCGAGGCGGCCCAAGCCCTGAAGAGCGCGATGCGTCGCACGGATATTCTGGGCCGCTACGGCGGCGACGAATTCATCCTCCTGAAAGCCTCGGATCGGACGGCCGCCGTCCGTCTGGTGAATCGCGCGATTGCGGCCGTGCGCGAAAACACAGGACTGGCGCTGTGCGCGGGCATTGGTTGCTGGCCGCAAGATGGGACGTCGCCCGAGGAACTCATCGAGGCGGCGGACACGCGCTTGCTGAAGTTGAAACGGAGTCACCATGACGCAAAGAGTCTTGCTCGTTGACGATGACGCGGACGTGCGCCGCACATACTCAGACATTCTCGAGTCCGCCGGGTATGCAATCACGGCCGTGGCCACCGGCGAGCAAGCTCTCGACATGATTGACGGCGTCCGGCCGAACGTGATCGTGCTCGACATCGACCTGCCCGGTTTGGACGGCATCGAAGTGGCGCGCGAGCTGTCCGAGCGCCGCATTCCGCTGTTCGTGATCTCCTGTCGCACCGATTCCGAAAGGAAGGCGTGGGCAAAGCTCAACGGATGCCTGCGTTATATCGAAAAGCCCTTCGTGCCGACGGATCGACTCGATGCGATCGTAACCGTTCAGCCGTTCATTCGTTCTTCCGTTCACCGGTTCTTGCGTTTACCCGTTCCTGCGCTCGAAGGCCTTTGCGAAAGGGCGCGTGCGGCCGGCGGAGAACGGATGCGCGCGCGGACCGGGAGCCCGGAACGAGCGAACGGATGAGCGGGTGAACCCGTGAACGGTTACTCCCATGCTTAGAAGGCGCTCGTCAAGAGCTGGATCCTGTCATGGACGCTGAACAATGGAACTCGCTCGAACAGCACGCCTCGTGGCTGTTGGCGCACTCCGATCAAGCCGGCTCCCAGGAAACCGTTCAGGGCATGCGCATCCAGCTGCGTCTGTGGGAGTACGCGCAGTCCCAGGCGTGGACGTCATGGGCCATCATCTTGGGCACCGGCTTCGGACGCAAGCGGCCGGTCATCCGGGAAGCGCGCTGGGACCGACCGGCCGATTGGCATCGCGCGCAGGTACGTTCGGCGCACCTCTTGAAGCGCGCGATAAGCGAACCAACCGTGCTGTTGCGGGATGCAGAAATGTCATGGGATGATCTGTCGCCGCTGATGAAACGTGCCGCGCGCTTCCCACGGTTCCTACCGATTAAGACCGACAGTGCGCCGGCCGGAAAAGACCAATTCGGCATCGAAGGATATGGCTCGATGGCTTATCTGCTCATCGCGTGGACCGGCGTCGGACTCGACGAATGGCGCGAGGTCATCGACTCGATCTCAAGACTACGGGAAGCCCTCATGGAAGCGATCGACGAACGTGCCACGGGCATCGCGAAGTTCCACTGAACGTCTTCGCTCCCTCGTACATCTTCCTCAGTAACCGTTCAGCCGTTCATTCGTTCTTCGAGCAGATAGACCCAACGCATCGTTTACTCGTCGTGGCCCTCCGTCGCGCCGCTCGGGGTTGCGCTATGGAGGGCCATCCTTCGCTCCTCTGGCTCGGCTCTTCATCAGGATGGCTTGCCATCCGTAGCTCCATCCAGTCCCAAAGTCCGGATGGAGCGAAGGATGGTCGGGCCGCCGGGATTTGAACCCGGGACCTCTTGCACCCCAAGCAAGCGCGCTAAGCCAGGCTGCGCTACGGCCCGATCCCGAGAGAGGCGGTATTATACTGGAACCTGAACGCACATCAACAGCTTGACGCGTGTCGATGGGTAACGCGACGTTTCCCTAGGAAACAGATCCTTCGCCTCTCGCATTCGACACCTGCAAGCCGCTGGCTGACAAGGCGTTCCCGCTTCCAGCTTGGCATGCGACTTGCAATTCGACGTGCCTATGAGGTGAACCATGTTTGAGCGATTCATGCGCACGGCCACTCCCCGACAAACGGCCAACCGTATCGTCATGTCTCTGCCCCACGCGTGGGCGGACGAGGTTCACGCGCGTGCTCCCGACGTGAGTCGGACCGCGGCCGTTCTGGGAGATCTCTTCTCGTCCGCCCGGAAGTCTCTCAAGATCTTCGCGCCTTACGTCGATCCCACATTCACCGGTTTCGTCACCACGGTGCGCGCCCCCGTTCGAATCGTCACGACGCCGGGACCGGGACGGCCGGCGCGTCCCAATCCGGTACTCGAACGGTGCGCCACCATCTGCGACTTGGCGGTGCGCTATCTCAACGAACGCCGTGATCGCGCCCTCCTCTTCCAAATGCACGCCAAGCTGGTGCTGGCCGATGGAGAGCGCGCGTACGTGGGCTCGGCCAATCTGACGGATACGAGCGTCCACTACAACCTGGAGCTGGGCCTCCTCATCGAAGACCGGGAGGTCCTCGCCACGCTGGAACGGGTCTTCGACTACTTCTTCGATCACGCGGGGGTGCGCGCGGGGCAACTGTGATACCAGCGGAGACGATCTTCGGAGAGGTTCATTCAAGTCGCATCACACCCAACAGATCCGAAAAACGGCGGATCCGGAATGCAGCCCCGTCCAACTCGCCGGGTTTGTGATAGCCGTACATCACCGCGCAACACGGGATCCCCGCATTCTTCGCCGTCTGGACGTCGATCCCGCTGTCGCCCACGAAGAGCGCGCGAGTGCCGCCCAACTCTCTTAGGACTTGCCGGACGGCGGCGGGATCGGGCTTGTGCACCGGAAGGGAATCGCCTCCGTAGACGACACGGAAGTACCGCGCGATTCCCAATCCCTCCAGGATCCGCCGCGAGAAACTCAACGGCTTGTTGGTCACTATCGCCATCGCCACGCCCGCCAGCGCATCGAGCGTCTCGGCCACCCCCGGATACAGCCGCGTATGATCGAGGAGATGCGCCCCATAGTGCTCCATGAAGCCCGAGAGCACCGCGCTTCGCTTGGCCGGCTCCCCGACCAGTCGCTCGATGAGCTTGCCCACGCCCCCGCCGACCGCCGCCACCACCGCCTTGCGCGAGGGTACGGGTAGACCTTGGGAAGCCATGGCGGAAGCCATCGAGGCCGCGATGTCGTCGGCCGTGTCGATGAGCGTGCCGTCGAGATCGAAGATCACGGTGTCGTAGCGCATACGGGTCCGGGCTCCATCCAACCGGCGATGGAACCATGATAGCGAAGACCGCCCTTTTTGTTGACCGTCGCGTACCCCCTGGCCATAATGCGCCCGCCTGGGACGGGTGAACGCGAAAAAAGGAGTTGAACGATGATCAACGCGTACACAAATCTTGAAACGATGAAAGGCGCCCTGCAGGGATGCGTCAAGATCGACGGCAGCGCAACCGTGACCGATCGCAAGGCCTTCGTCGAGAAGAAGCTCGATGAGCTGGTCCATACGGCGGTGTTCGCCGACGACGAGTTCATCCGCAACGCCGCGCGGTGGATCATCCGTTGCGCCGCCAACCAGCTCGGCGCCGTGAGTGCCTCCATCCAAACCCTCTATGACGCTGTCGGCCAGGGCAAGGCGCGCGGCTTCACCGTACCGGCCCACAACCTGCGCGGACTCGTGTACGACAAGTCGCGGGCGATCTTCCGCGCCGCCAAGGCCCTCGATGCCGGCGCGTTCATCTTCGAAATCGCCAAGAGCGAACAAGGATACTGCGCCCTCAAACCCGCGGAATACTCGACGTGCGTCCTGGCCGCCGCGATCAAGGAAGGATGGGACGGCCCGGTCTTCATCCAAGGCGACCACTACCAATTCTCTAAGAAGGATTACGACAAGGACCCGGACGCGACCACCGAAGGAATCAAGAAACTTACCAAAGAGTCGATCGACGCGGGCTTCTTCAACATCGATATCGACTCCTCGACGCTCGTCGTCCTGGAGCGCCCGACCGTCAAGGAGCAGCAACGCGACAACTACGAGCGCTGCGCGCAGATGACGGAGGTCATCCGCTCGATCGAGCCCAAAGGCGTGACGATCAGCGTCGGGGGCGAGATCGGCGAGGTCGGCAAGAAGAACTCCACCGTCGAGGAGTTCGAGGCCTATTTCGCCGGCTACCGCGAGAAGTGGAAGGGCAAGCCGATCTCGAAGATGAGCGTACAGACCGGCACCAGCCACGGCGGCGTCATCCTGCCCGACGGCTCGCGCGCCCAAGTGGACATCGACTTCAACGTCCTCAAGGAGATCACCGCGGCTTGCCGCAAGGTCGGGCTGGCCGGATCCGTGCAGCACGGCGCGTCGACGCTGCCGGAGAACCTCTTCGACCAGTTCCCCAAGCACGACGCCGTGGAGATCCACCTGGCGACGGAGTTCCAGCGCATCGTCTTCGACCACCCGCGCTTCCCCAAGGACCTGCGGCAGAAGATGCACCAATGGGTCAAGGAGACGAAGCCCGCCGAGTGGAAGGAAGGCGCCTCGGAGGCGCAGAACATCGAGAAGTGCATCAAGCGCGCCTGGGGCCCGCACAAGAAGGAGCTCTGGTCGATGCCGGCGAGCGACCTCCAGGAGATCATGTCCTCGCTGGAACAGAAGTTCACGCGACTCATGACGCTCGTGAACGTCAAGGGCACGCGCGGCATCGTGCGCGAGTTCGTCAAACCCGTTCCGGTCGCGCCTTCCCGGCCCGCGGGATTCTAGAGAGGAGGCCGCCATGGACGGAAAACTCGTCACGATCCAGACGCACATCGTTCAACAGCAGCAGCTTCACCCGGAGGCCTCCGGCCACTTCACGGCGCTCCTGTGGGACCTGGTGCTGGCGGTCAAGATGATCGCGCGCGAGGTGCGCCGCGCCGGCCTCATCGACATCCTCGGCGCCATCGGCCGTGAGAACGTCCACGGCGACGAGGTGAAGAAGCTCGACGAATACGCCCAGGAGCGCATCACCGAGTCCCTCTGCCAGAACGGGCATCTCTGCTGCATGGCCAGCGAGGAGCGCGCGGAGCTGATCCCCATCCCGACACGATACAGGAAGGGGAAGTACGTGCTGCTCTTCGATCCGCTCGATGGGTCGTCCAACATCGACGTCAACATCTCGATCGGGACGATCTTCTCGATCCACCGGAAGATCACGCCCGGAGACGACGGTCGGCTGGAGGATTGCCTGCAGCCCGGCACGAAGCAGGCGGGCGCCGGCTATGTCATCTACGGTTCGAGCGTCATGCTCGTGTACACGGTCGGTCATGGCGTGCACGGCTTCACGCTCGATCCCACTGTCGGAGAGTTCCTGCTCTCGCACCCGGACATCAAGATCCCGCCCAAAGGCAGGATCTACTCCATCAACGAAGGCAACGCGCAGGCGTGGGACCCCGGCACCGCCGAGTACGTGCATCATCTCAAGCAAAGGGATCCGGCGACGAACCGGCCGTACTCGCTGCGCTACGTGGGAACACTGGTGGCCGACGTCCACCGCACCCTCATCAACGGCGGCATCTTCATGTACCCCGCGTCGCCCAAGCCGAAGCTGCGTCTCCTCTACGAAGCCAATCCCATGGCGATGGTGGTGGAACAGGCCGGCGGGCGGGCGACGACCGGAAGGGAGCGCATCCTCGAGGTCCAGCCGACGGAGCTGCATCAGAAGGTCCCGCTCATTCTCGGCAGTACGGAAGACGTCAAGGCGTACGAGGAATTCGTGCAACGGAAGCGCTAATCCGCCTCAAGAGACCTATGAAGGGGTTATAATACTCTTGGAGAAGGGATGCAGAGGGAGTCGCAGGTCGGACCTGCGGCCGGCCTCAGGAGGGGGGGACATGGGTGAACCGACGGCTGTGCCGTTGCGCGCGATCCTTGACCTGTTCCTGGCGGGTTCGCAGCTCCCCGTGAAGACCATCGAGGCGCTCATCGCGGGAGACGAGCACGCCGAAGATCTGCTGATCGAGGTCGTGCGGTCGCAAGCCGTGCGAGATGAGTCGTGGGCGCCTGTTTGGGCGCTGATTGCGCTGGGTGAGCGTCACTCCATGCGGGCCCTGCCCGCCATCCTGGAGTGCATGCGGTCGGGAACGGATCTTGTCCACGAAGCGGTCGAGTTCGCGCTGTTGCGGTACGGAGAGGCGGCGGTGGACCCGATCCTGCGCTTCCTGGACGACAACCCGGCGCTGGATGGACGCGTGCATCTCTACTCCGTGCTCGCCGCCGGCCACACCCCACGGGCCATCGAGTACCTGATCGCCCAGCTGCGCCGTGACGAAGACTGCGTCGGGTCCGTAGCCTGGGCGCTGGCGGAGACGCGCGATCCGGGCGCCGTGGCCGCCATCGAACGCGAGGCGCATCGGTTCGGATCGCGGGAGCCCGAATTGGGAGAAGCGCTGGAGGCCGCCCGCGGCACGGACGACCTGACCAACCCGCTCCTGGCCGACTGGCGCACCCACTGGACGTTCGAGGAAGGGGACATACCTTCCGAGGACGATCCGGAGCCCGAGACGATGCGCGACGAGGAGGACGGCCTCAACCTGCAGCCGCGCTACCTCGACGTACACTGCCCTATCTGCGAATCGCACCTGGAGTACGACGTGCAGGAAGACCAGGCGCGGGTGCTGCGGGGTGGCCGGCAGCGGCGGGTGTAGGATCTCCAAGATCAGTTCGGTACAAGGAAGTGATGGACGCAGCCGTTCAACCGTCCGAAAGCCGGACGCCGGAACGGGATTCTTGAACGGCGGCACGGATGAACTGTTGAACGGATGAACGGTTTCGATGGACATCACCCGTGAGCCGGAGAAGATCCGCGACCTCCTCAAGACCGCCCGCACGATCGCGGTTGTGGGCGCCTCGCCCAATCCGGAGCGCGACAGCCACGCCGTCGCCCGGTACCTCCTGGACGCCGGCTATCGCATGATTCCCGTCAACCCCGGCCAAGCGGAAATCCTCGGACAGAAGGCCTATCCCGACCTACGCTCCATCGCCGGGAGCGTCGACATCGTCGACATCTTCCGGCGCCCGGAGCACACGCCGCCGATCGTGGAAGACGCGATCGCGATCAAGGCCAAGGCGGTGTGGTTCCAGCTGGAAACCGCCCATCCGGCGGCCGTGAAACGCGCCGAAGAAGCGGGGCTCCTGGTGGTGCGCGACGCCTGAATCAAGGTCGTGCACCGCATGGTCATGCGGTGATCAGAACTCCCCGTCCTCTTCCTTCGCCACCAGCCGCTTGTAGAGTTTCCGAAGCGCGATCTTCTCGATCTGGCGGACGCGCTCGCGAGTAATCTTGAGCTTCTTGCCGATGTCTCCCAGCGTCATGGGTTGGCCGTCGTAGAGCCCGTAGCGCAGCCGCAGGACCGACGCCTCGCGTTCGTTGATGGATTTGAGCAGGCTGTCGATGCGCTCCGCGTCCATCTGCGTGAAGACCTGCTTGTCCGGCGAGCTGGAGTCCTTGACGTCGGCCACCTCGCTCGTCGGCCACATCACGTCCAGCGAGACCGGCCGGCCGAGATTGTCCGAGGCGTTCATCGCGCGCTTGAGGATCTCGATGCCTTCGGGGCCCAAGTCCATCGCCTGCGCGATGTCCTCGATGTCGGGCTTGCGGCCGAGCTTCTGGGACAGCTCGCTCATCACGTTCTTCCACTTGGCGATGACTTCCACCATGTAGGACGGGATGCGGACCGTCTTGGCCGTGTTGACGAGCGCGCGGCGGATGGCCTGGCGGATCCACCACGTGGCGTACGTGGAGAAGCGGCACTTGTGCTTGGGATCGAACCGCTGTACGGCCTTGAGGAGCCCCAGGTTCCCTTCCTCGATCAGGTCGAGAAAGGCCAACCCCTTGTTGATATAGTTCTTCGCGACGCTCACCACCAGTCGAAGGTTCGCCTTGATGAATTGCTCGCGGGCCGCCACGGCGTCCGCGCGCTTCGTCGAATCCTTCGACCGCAGGTGCTTCATCCGGCGCGCCAGCTCGCACTCCTGCTGCGCCGTAAGAAGAGGCACGTCCTGAATTTCCTTCAGGTACTGCTCAACGCCCATTTCCTGACGGAGGATGGTCATTGGCACGGCAGTTGATTATACAAAAGCGTCGGCCGGATGCAATTCACGTTTGCCCTATAGCTCATACCGCGGATCGTCCGGCTCCCTTTAAATAATTCAAAATAGCGCCCCGTAAGAAAGCGGACCTCGGGCGGGCTCGTGGCGGAGTAAAACCACCTCCGCGCCCCACGCGGCGTCCGTCCCCGAGACGAGAAACGCACCCCTCCGGAATACGTTGCGCACCGCCTGTTTCTTGATCGTCAGTCCCGGAGGGAAATCTTAAATGGGCTTCGCCCCGGCATCAAGAAATTCTCCTACCCCAGGTAGTCCAGCAACCGCGCCACTTCTTGGCGCAGCCGTTCGCGCGGCACCACCATGTCCACGAAGCCGTGATCGAGGAGGAACTCCGAGGTCTGGAACCCCTTGGGCAGCTCCTGGCGGATGGTCTGCTCGATCACCCGCGGCCCGGTGAAGCCGATGAGCGCCTTAGGCTCCGCGATCATCACGTCGCCCAACGACGCGAAGCTCGCCATCACCCCCGCCATGGTGGGGTTGGTCAGGACGGAGATGTACAGCCCGCCGGCGTCGGAGAAGCGGGCGATCGCGGCGCTCGTCTTGGCCATCTGCATCAGCGAAAGGCATCCCTCATACATGCGCGCGCCGCCTCCCGAGCCGGAGATGAGCAGCACCGGCAGGCGCCGCTGCAGCCCGTACTCGAACATCCGCGTGACCCCCTCGCCCAGAACCGATCCCATGCTGCCCATCATGAAACGGCTGTCGGTCACGCCGAAGACCACCGGACGTCCCTCGATGCGACCGGTGCCCGCCCAGATCGCGTCCTTCTCGCCCGTCTCCTTCTGCGCCGCGGCCATCTTCTGGCGATAGCTGGTGATGCCCTCGAAGCGCAGCGCATCGACCGGGGCGAGGTTCGACCAGAGGCGCGTCCACGTCCCGGGGTCCAGCATGAGGTCTACGCGCTCCTGCGGCGCGATGGAGAAATGGTAGGCGCAGTCCGGGCAGACCATCTTGCGATTCTCGACATCCTTCTTGTAGATCATGTTCCCGCAGTCGGGACACTTCATCCACAAGCCGCCCGGCAGCTCCTTCTTTCGGCGCAGGATCTTCTTGATCTTCTCAAATGCCATGGTTCACTTCTTCGCGCTCGCCGCCTCCGCGTTTTCCCGCAAGGTCCGGATGACCCCGTTGACGTCGTCGGACCGGAAGGTCGCCGTGCCCGCCACGATCACGTTGGCGCCCGCTCCGGCCGCCCGCTTCACCGTGTCGGCGTTGAGCCCCCCGTCCACCTCGATGTCCAACGTCGGCGACATCGCCCGTAATCTTCCCACCTTCGGCACGACCGATTCAATGAACTTCTGCCCCCCGAAGCCTGGCCAAACCGTCATCGCCAAGACCATATCGACCTTCGGAAGCAGTTCCGCCGCCACCTCCGCGTCCGTGTCGGGATTGACGGCCAGCCCAACGCGCTTCCCCTTGCCTCTCAGAGTGTTGACGATGCGATCTACCCGAGGAAAGTCGTAGAGCTGCTTGCAGACGAGCGTCATCGCATAGCCCTGATCCTTGCGCTTGAGCGCGTAGTCCTGCGCCACCGCCTCGGCGTGAAACGTGACGATATCCGCGCCCGCGTCCGCAAAGGCCCCCACATACTCCTCCGGATGCAGGATCATGAGGTGGCAGTCCAGCGGCAGCCGGGTCACCTTGCGCACCCACTCCACCACGACCGGCCCGATCGTCAGGTTCGGGACGAAATGGCCGTCCATGACGTCGAGGTGCAACAGGTCCGCCCCCGCCGCCTCCACCTTCTGGATCTCATCTTTCAGGCGCGAGAAATCGGCCGCCAAGAGCGAGGGAGCGATTCTAATGGGAGGCATCGCCTCAGCCGCCCATCTTCCACGCCGGCGCCCCCAGCGCCGTCCGCGGATTCTCCGTCAACGCCGCGATCCCCGGCAGTTCCTTCCCCTCGAGGAACTCCAGGGACGCTCCGCCCCCCGTCGAGACGTGCGTCATCTTCCCGGCGACCCCGAATTTCTCGACCGCCGCCGCCGTGTCGCCTCCGCCGACGATCGACGTGGCCTGCGATGCCGCCAGCGCCTCCGCGATCGCCCGTGTGCCCGCCGCAAACGGCTCCATCTCGAACACCCCCAGTGGCCCGTTCCACAGCACCGTCTTGGCCCCCGCGATCACCTTCTTGAACGTCTCGACCGTCTTGGGGCCGATGTCCAGCGCCATCCATCCGTCGAGGATCTCCGTGACCGTGCGCACGCGCGCCTTCGCGTCGAACGCGTCCGCCACCACATGATCCTCCGGCAGGTGCAAGGCCACCTTCTGCTTGGGAACCGCGGAGAGGATCTTGAGCGCCGTCGACACGTGGTCGGGCTCGACCTTCGACTGGCCGACCTTCTTGCCCATCGCCTGCAGGAACGTGTAGGCCATGCCGCCGCCGATCAGGAGCGCGCCGACCTTGGGCAGCAGGTGCTCGATGACCTTGATCTTGTCGGTCACCTTGGCGCCGCCGAGGATCGCTACGAACGGCCTGGCCGGTTCCCTCAATGTGTCGCCCAGATAGAGCAGCTCCTTTTCCATCAGGAATCCCGCCGCCGACAGCTTGAACAGCCGCGCCACGCCCTCCGTGGAGGCGTGCGCCCGG
>JACPRB010000105.1 GCA_016190155.1 Planctomycetota bacterium | reverse complement strand
TCCGGTTCGAATCGACGTCGGCGGCACGGTCCAGAGCATTCAACAGAACACGCGCGACCTGCTCGAGTCGTGCTATCGGACGTTCTACCATCCCCGCAACATGATCCTCGTCGTCGCGGGCGACCTCGATCCCCCCACGGTCTTCGACCGCGCGGAAAAGGCGTTTTCCTCGCGGACGTTCGCCGGCGACGCGCACATCGAACGCTTCTATCCGCAGGAGCCGGCGGGGGTGGACCGGGGCGAGGTCAGCGGACAGGCCGTCGTTTCCCGCCCACGCGTCTTCATCGGGATCAAGGATCCCGTCGTGTCCGCCGGTGACGCGTTGGAACGGGAGTTGGAGACTTCGGTCCTGCTGGACCTGCTCTTCGGCCGGGGCAGCGCTTTCTACAGTCGCGCGTACGAGCGAGGTCTGATCGACGATTCGTTTTCGGGCTCCTACAACAGCGAGGCGGAGTTCGGTTTCTCGCTGATCGGCGGCGAGACCGACGAGCCGGCGCGCTTCGTCGAGGAGGTCCGCAAGGAACTCCGCCGGGCGCTTCGGGGGAAGCTCGCCCGACGTGACGTGGAGCGGTCGAAACGCAAGCGCCTGGGGAGGTTCATGCGGGGGTTGGATACGCCCGAGGGGCTCGCGTTTCTCTTCCTGGGGTGCCATCCGAAGGACATCGATCCATTCGAGATCCCCGAGGCGATCACGCGTCTTTCGGCTCGCGGGCTGGAGCGGCGTCTTCATCGGCACTTCGCGCCGGAGAATCAGGCGGTTTCGATTCTGACTCCGCCGGCGCGAGGCGCGTAGGCGTCGGGCGGACGTTTCCCAGGGCCGGATCGAAGGGCTTCTCGGCCGTCGGCGGAGGATTCTCTTCGAGGTCCGGAATTTGCCGTTGGATCTCGTCTCTCAGGTCCGAGACATGGCGGCGCAGCTTCGTGTACCATCGACCCGCCTTGCGGGCGACGGAGGGCAGATCCTTGCCGAAGAGGATGATCGCCACCACGACCACGATCAGAAGCTCTTCGAATCCCAGGCTGCCCATGAATCTCGCCGATGAGGACTTATAACAACCATTTTACCTTTTTTCGAGGAACGGCGTCGAATAGGAGTACCCGTTCATCGGTTCACCCGTTCATGGGTTCGTCCGTTCATTCGTTCCGGGAGCTGAAGCGGGACTCTCGAACGGGTGAACGCTTACCGTTTAAGTCGCATCATGGTGGATGCTGAGTTGCGGGTGATGAAACCTGGGGAAGGATCGGTCGCGTTCGACGACCTCGTGCGCCGGCACATGGCGGAGGCGTACGCGTTCTGCTTTCGGCTGACGGGGCGCGCGGCGGAGGCGGAGGATCTTTCGCAGGAAGGGTTCGTGGCGGCCTATCGCGCGCTGCCGTCGTTCCGGGGCGAGTCGAGCTTTCGGAGCTGGTTGTTCCAGATCCTGGTCAACCGGTGGCGTGATCGGCGTCGCGGCCGACGTCGCGAGGAGGCGCGCTTGGAGGCGGCGCGGAGCGAAGCTGAGCGTCGCGGCCGGCCGGCGGAAGGGGGCGCGCTGGAGGCGGCGGAGCTGGGCGCCTTGGTCAAGGAGCGCGTTGCGGACCTTCCGGACCGGCAGCGCGAGGTGCTGGTGTTGCACGTCTATCACGAGTTGTCGCACGGCGAGATCGCGGTCGTGTTGGCGTGCACGTATGACGACGTGAAGGTGAATCTGTCGCTGGCCCGCAAGAAGCTCAGGGAAGACCTCAGGGAGTACGTATGATCGCGTGCGGCGGAATCCCGATCGAGGAGTTTCATGACGGCGAGCTTCCTGCGGCCGCGGCCGAGGAGGTGCGCAGACACCTCGCCGCCTGTGCCTCGTGCGCTCGTTCGCTCGATGAGTTGCGCAGGCTCGAGGGATTGCTGAAGGCGGCGCCCGTGCATGATCCTCCACGGGTCGACGACTATGGGGCGCGCGTGCGAGAGCGGCTGCGCGCCTCAGGATCGGCGCGTTGGAAGGCGCTCCTGCCGCTGGCCGCGGCGGCGGCCCTGGCGGCCGTGCTTTGGTGCACCCTGCCGGTCGACGTGGCGGCGCTCGTCCTGGAATACGCGGCGTCGACGTCGCCGGAGACGCGGAGGGCGATTGAGACGCGCATCCACCAGGGCGGGGCGCCGGCCGTGGCGGTCCTGGAACAGGTCATGCGCGACGGGGCTCCACAGGCGCAGGCGGCGGCCGGGGTGATCCTCGCCCGCCACCCCGATCCGGCCGTCCGGATGCGACTCATCGAGCAGACGCGAGCCGAGAGCGAGGCGCCGGAGGAATGGGAGCTCACGGAGATCGGGACGGAACCCACGGATGACGAGCTCGTCGGGTGCGCGTTCGAGTTGTTGAAGTCTCCGCGCACGCGCGAGGATGCGGTCCGCATCCTGTGCAAGCTCTACAAGGGAGGCGCCAACCGCGCGGTGCGGGAGGCGATCGTGGACGGCGCCAAGGAGCTCTTGACGTCGGCGGTCCCGCGCGATCAGGAACTCGGTCTGGAACTGGTTCGGGCGATGGAGCTGCGGTTTCTCTTGGCGGATTTGGTGGATCTCTTGGACGCGCCCGCGCTGAGAAACCAAGCGCATCGCGTGCTGGTGGAGCAGGAAAAGCGGGATTACGGTCGGGACAAGCAGGCGTGGCGGCGGTATTTCGCGGGGAAACGGACGTAGGCCCTACTTCGGGATCTGGATCCGTCCCCGATGGCGCCCCGCGACGAGCTCGAGGCTCTTCGTGGCGAGGTCCAAACGCACGACGGCGTTGCGCGTCTCGAGGCCGGCGAACCACGCCGTGACCCACGGCTCGCCGTGGATCTCGAGCTCTCCGTTTTGGCGATCGTAGGCGAGCATGTCGCCCGTCGCGCGGACGCCTTTCTGCTGGAGGCGCACCGCGCCGAAGCCCCGCATCTCCGAGACGTCGTCGCCCTTCTCCGTCAGCCGCAAGAAGAGCCGGTCGGCCGCCACCTGCACGTCTTGTGTCGTCACCCGGCACCGGCCGGCCAGCGCGATGCGGCCGCTCGTGCCGTCGTAGGAAAGATCGCCCTCGCAGCGGACGAGCACCTCCTCGGTGCGGCCGTCCGCGGGGCGGTCGCCCGCGAACGCCCACGCCTTCTCCAGCCCTCCGGGCGGCTTCACGCGCACGAATCGTAGGACCTTCGGGCCTTTGACGACCAGCATCGATCGGCCTTCGAAGACGATCTCGGGCGCCCGGATGTGGCTGCCGCCGTTGTCGATCTGCGCGAAGGGGGCGCCCTCGAGCCGGCCCCGGCCTTCCGAAGCGTTCCACACGAAGGTCGAGCCGGCGGCCGCGATTCGACCTCGGCTCGGATCGACGTCCCCTTGAAGGTGCACGTTTCCGGAGGCTCTGACTTGGGACGGCTGGACCTTGCCCGCGAGCTTCTCCGTCAGGATCTCGAGCTGGTCGGCCTGGATGTGGAGTTTCTGGCCGTTCTCGGGCGTCAGCGTGGCGGTGAGGTCGTCGTTGAAGACGACGCGTCCGATCCAGCGATCGATCACGGCGGTGCGAGCCCGGATGAGCTGCTCGCCCTGCCGAGTTTCGACGCACGGGGCGCCGGTCAGGCGCAGGAGGTCGTCCCCGGCATTCCAGTCCAGGGTCTCGGCGAGGGCCTGCAGCCCGGCGGAGTCCTGGAGCTGGATCGCCTTGCGCAGCGTCACGGAGCAGGGCGACAGGCCGGAGCTTCGTCCGCCGTTCTCGCGGCGCGCGGCCACGTGAATGACGGCGCTGTCGGCCAAGGCGCACAGGTTGTGCTCCTCGTCTTCGCGTTCCAGGCGCACGCCGTCGCGCGCCGAGATCATCACGAATCCCCACGGTCCTGGATTCTCTTCAGACATGTCCCGAATGGAGAGCGGTCCGGTGCTTCGCAGCCGGTGGACGAACTTGGGCCGCTTGCCGCCGTTGGAGTGCTCGGATGGGCGAGCGGTCGGGGGCGCCAGATCGCTCAACGCGCCCGTGATCTGCAACGTCCCGTTCCGCAGGATGGTCAGCCTCCGCAGCGCGTTGTCGGCTTCCAGGCCGCTTCCGCGCAGGAAGGCATCGGGCCGGCGCACGACGACGTCGCTCTGAGTGCGGAGGATTTGCGTTTCGCAGTCGAGGAAGAGATCGGGCGCCTCGATGGTCCAGCCGATCCCGTTCGGTCCTCCTTCCATCACGACGACGACGCTGTCGTGCAGCTCGATCGTCTTCTTCTCGATGAAGTCGACGGTCGCCCGGTCCGCGCGGAGGCCCACTTTTCGCGACGGCTGGGTCCGGTCGTTCGGTTGGGTATGCCAGGTCATGTCCACGCGCTTGAATTCTCCCGCCACGTTCTGGCCGACGCGCTTGATGCCGGAGGTGGACTCGGCGCGGATCGAGACGGTCACGTAGCCGTCGTCGTCGTAGAGTCGGGCTTCCAGCACGGGTTTGTCGGAGGCGGTGGGCTGCTGTCCCGCCTCCTGGGGCGCCGACAGCAAGGCCGCGAGCAGGACTCCGATGAGCATCACGACACACCGATGCCGAGCACGTCTTGGATATCGAGCATGCCGACGATCTCGCCGCGCTCATTGACGACGGGCAACTCGTCGATCTTCCTTTCGCGCAGGATCCGCAGGGCTTCGCCCACGAGCCGGTCCGGTTCGATGGTGGTCGCCTTTCGCGTCATCACGGCGCCGATCTTCTCCGATATTCCGGCGGGATTCCGCGCCAGGAGGCGGCGAAGGTCGCCGTCCGTGAAGATGCCCGCGAACTTGCCGTGGCCGTCGACCACCGAGACGGCGCCCGCGCGAGCGGCCGTGATTCTGCCGAGGGCCTCCGAAACGGCGGTGTTCTCCGTGACCACGGGATTGCGGTCGCCGGCGCGCATGACGTCGCGCACCTTGGCCAGCCGCCGTCCCAGTTCGCCGCCGGGGTGGAAGCGGGCGTAGTCCTCCTTGTCGAGGCCGCGCTCTTTGAGGACGCTCAGCGCCAGGGCGTCGCCCAGGGCCAGCATCGCCGTCGTGCTGGCCGACGGCGCCAGGCCCAAGGGGCAGGCCTCCTCGATCGAACCCAGTTCGAGGACGATGTCGCTGACCTTGCCGAGCGAGGAAGACCGGTCGGCCGTGACGGCGATGATGGCGGCGCCGATCTCGCGCAGCTTCGGCAGGAGCCGGGCCACCTCTTCGGTTTCGCCGCTGTTGGAGAGGGCGAGGACGATGTCTTGTTTCATCACGCGGCCGAGGTCTCCGTGGTAGGCCTCCGCTGGATGCAGGAAGTGGCTCGGCGTGCCCGTCGACGCCAATGTCGCGGAGATCTTCTGTCCCACGATCCCGGCCTTGCCCATGCCGGTGACGATGACGTGGCCCCGGCAATCGAGGACGGATCGAACGGCGCGGGCGAAGGCGTCGTCGACGCGAGGGATGAGCGAGGAGATGGCGTCGGCCTCCGTGCGGAGGACTTCCCGGGCATAATCCAGGTCCATGCGCGGGATTATACGGGGTACGTGCACCGGATCCATAGCGATTCGGGCGTGTTCCAGAAGCTTGCGGCGGCTGATATCCTGGGTTGAACCGTGCCCGTTTGCGGAAGGCGACCATCTTAACCGGGATTATTCACCTCCCAGGCGAGATTGATGACACACCGTTGAAGCGTTGCCTCTGTTCGTGAATAGACCGGGTTAAATCGCTGTCAAGGAGGGTGCCGTGAGCGAGACGCTCGATGTGGCCGTCGTCGGCGCCGGTGCCGCCGGACTGGCGACCGCCATCTTCGCCGCCCGCCGCGGCCGCTCCGTCGTGGCTTTCGACGGCGCGACGAAGCTCGGGGCGAAGATTCTCGTCAGCGGAGGAGGGCGGTGTAACGTCACGAACGCCCGCGTGGTGCCGGGAGACTTCCGCGGCGGCAGCTCGAACGTCGTTCGCCAGATTCTCGACGCGTTCCCCGTCGGGCGGACGGTCGCCTTTTTCCGCGAGATCGGCGTGCCGCTTCACGAGGAGGAGGACGGCAAGCTGTTCCCCGACTCGAACAGCGCGCGGACGGTGCTCGAAGCGCTCGTCCGCGAGGCGGGCCGGACGGGCGTGCGATTCCTGACCGGACATCGGGTAAGCGGCGTGGGGATCGCGGACGGCCGGTTGCGTGTGGAGACGTCACGCGGCGCTTTCGGCGCGCGCCGGGTCGTCCTGGCGACCGGCGGAATGTCGGTCCCCAAGTCGGGGAGCGATGGGACCGGCTACAGGCTCGCCGTGGCGCTCGGTCACACGATCGTCCCGCCCGTGCCCGCGCTGGTGCCCCTCGTGCTCGAAGGAGACTTCCACGCGCCGCTTTCGGGCATTGCGCAGCCCGTGGAGATTGCGGTGCGCTCGGAGGGGTCGAAGCCGGTGCGCGTGCGGGGTGCGATGCTCTGGACACACTTCGGTGTGAGCGGTCCCGCCGCGCTGGACGTGTCGCGCTTCTGGCTGCGCGACCGGTCCGCGAGGGTGACCGCGAACCTCCTTCCCGGGCTGGACTTCGCGTCGGCTGAGAAGGGGTTGGTCGGGCTTGCGCGCGAGCAGCCTCGATCGCAACTGAGAAACGCGCTGGCGACGCTCCTGCCCGCGCAGGTCGCCGCCGCGGTCGTCGCGAAGCTCGGTCTGAGAGGCGAGACTCCGATGTCGCACTTGCCTCGCGAGGATCGTCGCGCGCTCGTCCGGTCGCTGCTGGAGTGGCCGCTTCCGGTGCGCGACAGCCGCGGGTACGACTACGCGGAGGTCACGGCCGGCGGAGTTCCGCTGACGGAGATCGAACCGCGCACTCTGGCGTCGCGGCGCTGCCCGGGGCTGTACCTTGTTGGAGAGATCCTGGACGTCGACGGCCGCATCGGCGGCTTCAACTTCCAGTGGGCGTGGTCGAGCGCGTGGGTCGCGGCGTCGGCGCCGGGACGTTGAGGTTTGAGGACACTGAGGGTGACGGAGAATCCTGAGAGAACCCCAACACCAGAAGCCGGATCTTCCACCCCCACGCGTCCCTTGCGCCCCGCCCGTCCTTCCGATTAATGTGTGCTTCATGCCCGACATCCACCACCTTCGGTTGAGCTATCGCCTGTCGGAAGTGGAACACCGTTATGGCCCGCGCGTGCACATCCTGGGGCATCCCAGCCTCATGACGCTGCTGGCGCGGCTGTGCAGCCCGCAGACGCGGCAGCCGGACATCAATCGCCTGACGGCGGCGCTGTACCGGTCGATGGCGTTGCTGATCGCCGACAACGAGCTGCCGCGGGTGCAGAGACGCATCCTGTCCCGCATGTATCGCTACAATCGGCAAGGGGTGTACGAGGGACAGGTCGTCGATTCTTCCGTGCGCGTGGCGCTCGTCGACATCGCGCGGGCGGGCATTTGGCCGTCTCATGTGTGCTTCGAGACGTTCTGCGAGCTGCTCAATCCCGACCACGTGCGGCAGGACCACATCTTCGCCCAGCGGGTGACTCGAAACGGACGGGTGACGGGAACGGATCTGGCGGCCTCCAAGATCGGCGGGCGGTACGAGGGGATGTACATCGTTGTGCCGGATCCGATGGCGGCGACGGGCTCGTCGCTGACGACCGTCCTGAAGCATCTACGCGGGCGGCGGTTGGGAAGTCCGAAGAAGGTCATCGCGGCGCACTTGATCGTGACGCCCGAGTACATCCGGCGCATGACGAGCGAGCATCCGGACGTGGTGGTCTATGGGGTGCGGTTGGATCGGGGGCTTTCCACAGCGCGCGTGCTGCGCACGATCGCGGGCGAGCGGTGGGACGAGGAGCGCGGACTGAACGATCATCAATACATCGTGCCGGGGGGCGGGGGATTTGGAGAACTCCTCAGTAATGCGCAGGAATAGCGCGCGTCGCGACGCATGCTGATCCTGAAGAATCTGCTGCGGCGCAAGGTGCGCTCCGCGCTGTCCTTGATGGGGATCGCCATCGGGATCGGGGCGATCGTCTCGTTCAACGCCCTGGGGCAGGGCTTCCGGCATGCGTTGGACGCGCACATGAGGGAGACCGGGGCGCAGCTGCTCATCATCAACAAGACCGTGCAGGATCCCGCGTTCAGCCGGGTCCTGAAAGAAGAGCAGGACTTCGTGCGGTCCCTTCCTGCCGTGAAGAACGTCTCGGTGGGGACGTTCTCCATTGCGGCGCCGCGAGGTCTCAAGGTGAAGACGTTCATGCCCGCGCTCCTGGTGTACGGCCGCACCCCGGGCGATCCGCTGCTGGAGAAATTCAGGGCGAACATCCGCGGCCGGCTGATCGAGGGGGAAGACGAGATCATGCTCGGCACCGTGGCCGCGGAGAATCTCAAGCTGGAGCCGGGGGAGACGCTGGAGCTGTTTCGTCGGACGTTCCGCGTGGTGGGCGTCTACGAATCGAGCATCTCGTTCGAGCGGATCGGCGCGATCCTGTGCAACGTCGTTCTGCAGAAGGAACTGCAGATGGGGGACGCGGCCTCGATCGTGTTCGTCTACTTGAAGGACACGGCGGCTTGGGAGCGCGTGAAGCAGACGGTGGAATCCGCGTATCCCAACCTCGCGGCCATCCGCAGCGAGGAGTTCACGCTCTTCTACGACCAGTTCGAGTACATCGACTGGTACGTGTGGATCATCTCCCTGGTCAGCCTGATGATCGGGGGGCTGGGGGTGCTCAACACCATGCTCATGAACGTGTCCGAGAGGACGCGCGAGATCGGGACGCTTCGCGCCGTAGGGTGGAGCCGAGGCCGGGTGCTCGGGCTCATCCTGTCCGAAGGCACGATGCTCAGCATCGCCGGAGGGCTCGCCGGACTGGGGGTGGGGTGGGCCGCCGCGGAAGGGTTCATCCGGAGCGCGCCGCGCGATTTCTTCGCCACGCGCTACTCTCCCGAGCTGTTCGCGGTCGCGATGATCGTAGCGCTGGTCCTGGGGCTTGTCGGGGCGCTCTATCCGGCGTGGCAGGCCTCGCGCCTTTCGCCCATCGAGGCGCTGAAATATGAGTGACCCGGCGGTGCGAACGGTCGATCTGGTGAAGCAGTACGAGGGCGGGCGCATCCATGCCCTCAACGGAGTGAGCGTCGACGTGGCGCGCGGCGAGTTCTTCTGCATCATGGGGCCGAGCGGCTCGGGCAAGTCCACGTTCCTGCACCTGGTGGGAGCGCTCGATCGGCCGACGTCGGGCGAGGTGTGGCTGAACGGCCGGTCGCTGTCGAGCGAGCGCGATCTCGATACGGTGCGCGCGTGGGAGGTGGGGTTCATCTTTCAGCTTCACAACCTGCTGCCCGCGCTGACCAGCGCGGAGAACGTCGAGATCCCGATGGTCGTCTCGAAGCTGAGGCGGAGGGAGCGGCGCCGGCGGGCGGAGGAGCTGCTGGAGTCGGTGGGATTGTCTCATCGTCGGGACGCGGTGGCCGCGAAGCTTTCCGGGGGAGAGCGGCAACGGGTGGCGATCGCGCGGGCGTTGGCGAATTCGCCGGGGCTCATCCTGGCGGACGAGCCGACGGGGGACGTGGACTCCAAGACGGGCGAGCAAATCATGGAGACGCTCTTGGCGGTCCGTCGTCAGGTCGCGGCGACGCTCATCGTGGTGACGCATAATCCGCGTGTGGCGCGTGATGCGGACAGGGTGATGGAGATGTTGGATGGGCGGTTGCGATCTTCAGGGCAGCTTTGAGCGAGGTGAGGCATGTGCGTGTGGCTGGCGATTCTGCTGCTGGGGACACGGGAGGCGCCGGCGTACCGGTCGGAGCACTACGACGTCTATGGGGACGCCGATCTCGCCCGCACCGTGGGGGATCACCTGGATCGCGCCTATCAGGTTTACGGGGTGTTGCTGCTTGGCGAAGATTTTGGTCTATCGAAAGGATTACGTCGGGGCGCGGGAATGGCTTGACCGAACGCTGGAGTTGGACGGCGAGATGGGCAAGATGAAACAGGAAGTCGAGAAATGGCGGGAGAAGATCGACGCGTTGGAAGGGGGTAAGTAAGCGCGGGGGTCTTGAATGGGCGAACCCGCGAACGGATGAACGATTGAACGGGTGAACGGCTCTACCGCGTATCCACCACGCAGCGGAACCCGACCGTCTTGATCCCCTTCTGGTTGGGAGGCTGGAAGTCGCGTGACCAGACCGGCGCCGCCTTGTCGAGGTAGCACCCGCCCCGGATGATCCGGTTGGTCGTCCGCGGGTAGTCGCGATAGCTGGACGTCCATTCCCAGACGTTCCCCGCCATGTCGTTGCAGGCGTAGGGGCTGCGGCCGGCCTCGAAGGCGCCCACGGGCGCGGTCATCTCGCCGTAGCCGTCCTTCTCGCCCCTGAAGTCGTACCAATTGCAGCGGCGCTCGTCGTCGCGCCACTCGTTGCCCCATGGGAACCGCCGTCCATCGGTTCCGCGGGCGGCCTTCTCCCACTCTTCCTCGGTCGGCAATCGCTTGCCCGCCCAGGCCGCGTACGCATACGCGTCATAGTAGTCCACGCCCACCACCGGCCGCTTGGGATCGAGGAACTCCTTCATCTGGGGGGCATCCCACCACGTCGGGGCGTGGTCCTTGTGGCGTCCCTCGCCGGAGTCGCATCTCGAATGGTCGTTCGTCCGGCGGAGGTGCTCCAGGAAAAGCCCGTACTGCTCGTTGGTCACCTCGCAGACGTCGATGTAGAAGGCGGGAAGTTCCACGGGCCGGGCCAAGAGGTCGGGCGGCCTGGCCTCGCGGGCGTTGCATCCGAATTCGAATGCCCCCGCGGGCACTAGAGTCATGCCCAAATCGCGTAGCGCAAACATCTGCTTCCGCTCCGCGCCCGCGTCCAGCTCGATCTCGCGTTCGACGTTCAGCACGCGGACGCGGTGTCGACCCGGGTCCAGCCGCAAAGGCCCGCTGGTTGCGCGGCCCATCGACCTGCCGTCGACGAACACCTCCAGGCCGGGGATCTCGGAGTCCACCAGGAGCGAGCCGGGGGGAATCCGTTGCATCGTCACTTTCACCTGCACCGACTGCACCTTGTCGACGACGGCGAAGTGCGTCGACTGCCGGAAGTGCCCATCCAGGGAGAACTCGGCCATGTGCGCGCCGCCTTCGACGAAGTCGACGAGCGGCGTGCGGCCGAGGCGGCGTCCGTCCAGGCGCACGTCCGCGCCCGGCGGCTCGGAGTCGAACTCGACCCGCCCGCGGATCTTGACGAGCGTATACGGCAGGGTGACCGGGCCGCGGACCGTGATGCGTTCTTCCCAGACCTCGTGATGGGTCAGTTCCAGGCGCAGTTGGTAGACGCCCTCCGGCAGTTGCACCGTGCAGGGCGTGACTTCCGCATACGCCGTTCCATCGAAGTACAGGGTCGCGCCGGGCGGCTGCGTGGAGATCGTTACGGCATGCGCCCCGCCGGATGGATTGCCCTGGCCGTCCGGCGCCAGCGAGAGCTCGCGAACGACGGGCGCGCCGCTGGCGACCTTCACCTCGAATTCGAACGGCCGGTAACCCTCCTTGGTCAGGCGCACCGTGTGCAGCCCGGCCGGAACCTCGTCTTCATAGGGCGTCATTCCGACGGGCTCGCCGTTCAAGTGCACGGCGACGGGGGCGAGATCCGGCGTGCAGATGGTCAGTCGTCCGCGCTGGCGCGTGAGGTCGAGCCGGTCGAAGGCGCACCCTTCTTCGCACGGCAGGCGGGCGATCTCGGTCTTGCCGCGTTCGTCCATCAGCGCGAAGAAACGGCGGTTGTCCACGATGCGCGGTTCGAGCGCCAGCAGTCGCGTTTCGTAGTAGTCCTTCGAGACCAGGACTTGATGCCGTTCGAACGTCAGGGACGCCTCGCCTGGAGTGATCAGTCTCTTGTCGCCGTCCACGAGGACGGCGGCTCCGGCCGGCGATGTCTCGAAACGGATGGGGCCGGCCAGCGGCTGCTCCGCGGCGTTCTCGCGAGCGGTTTCCCGGCTCAGGGATCGACGGACCTTGAGATAGGCAAGCGTCGCGCCTCCCAACAGGAGGATCACGAAGATCAGCAACGTCCATTCGAAGAGCCGCACGGCCGTGGACGATCGGGGAAGGGGCATCCCCACTCCGTGTGGCGGTTCCACTTTGACGGCGGATGCGGGGTGTGCTCCCGGGCGTGGCGCGCCGGACGCCGTCAACCGAATCAGGAAATCCTCTTTCGCGCGGACCAGATCCTCGATCATCTGGCGGGCCGACTGGTATCGCTGATCCGGATCGATCGAGAGCGCCTTCTTGCAGACGTGATCCAGGTGGGCGGTGACGACCGGGTTGAGCTCGCTGGGAAGGTCCATCCCCAGAGGCAGCTCGCCCGTGAGCATCTCGTAGAGGACGACGCCTACCGAGTAGATGTCGCTGCGCGCGTCGCTGGCGCGTCCCGGGACCATCTGTTCCGGCGCGCTGTAGAAGAGCGTCCCCGTGAGGACCCGCACGCCGGTGGTGCGCGAGTTCTCGGAGAGCGTGATGTCGGCTCTGCCGGTGTCGGGGATCTTGCCCAGGCCGAGGTCGGTGATCTTCACGTAATGAAGCAGCGCCTTGGCCTTCTCGGCGACCGTGATCCGCTTCCGTTCGACGAGGATGTTCTCCGGCTTGATGTCCTTGTGGATGATCCCGCGTCCGTGCGCGTACGCCAGGGCCTCCAGGACTTGTACCGCGATGTCGATCGCGTACGGCGGCGGGGAGATCCCTTCCTGCTGCATGAACTGCCGCAGGTTCTTGCCCTCGACGTACTCCATCATGAAGTACGGCGGATCGTGCTGGGTGTCGAGGCCGATGGTGCGTACGATGTTGGGATGCTCCAACTGGTGCTGGAAGACCGCCTCCTTGTGGAGCAGGTCCATGGATTCCGGGCGGGTCGGGATCTTGATCGCGACGAACTTGCCGGGGATCTGCGAGTGCTCGGCCTTCCACACTTCGCCGAATCCGCCTTCCCCGAGCTTCTCGAGGAGGGTGTACTCCGAGATGTGGTCGCCTTTGTCCACCCTTCGGTAGCTCATAACGGCGCCTCCCCGTCGACCTCCAACACTAGTTTAACACGTCCCCGCATTGTTGACGGATGATCGATGGACCGTAGAATAGGCGCCCGTACTTAAAGACGTCGGCAACGCCCCGTTTAATTCCATGAAAAACCGAATCAGCCATAGGATGTTCAGCCGTGCCCTCCGGGTCATTCCGGGTGGGGTCAACAGCCCCGTGCGCGCCTTCGGAGCCGTCGGGGGGAATCCACCGTTCATCGCCTCCGGGAAGGGGGCGCGCATCGTCGATTCGGACGGCCGGAGGTATGTGGATTACGTGGGCTCCTGGGGCCCGCTCATCCTGGGGCATGCCCATCCCGCGATCGTTCGGGCGGTGCGGGAGGCGGCGGCACGCGGCACGAGTTACGGCGCGCCGACGGAGGCGGAGGTGGAATTCGCGGAGCTGCTGCGCGACGCGATTCCGTCGATGGAGATGGTCCGGCTGGTGAGCTCGGGGACGGAGGCGTGCATGAGCGCGCTTCGGGCGGCCCGGGCGTTCGCGCGGCGCGACGGCATCGTCAAGTTCGCCGGATGCTATCACGGGCACGCGGACTCGCTGCTGGTGAAGGCGGGCTCCGGCGCGGCGACCTTCGGGGTGCCGACCAGTCCGGGCGTGCCGCGCGAGTTGGCGGGCAAGACGATCGTGCTGCCCTACAACGACGTGGAGACGTTGCGCACGACGGTGCGGCGGCGTTGGCGCGAGATCGCGGCCGTGATCGTCGAGCCGGTGGCGGGCAACATGGGCGTGGTGCTGCCGCGGCCGGATTTCCTGCCCGAACTGCGACGGTTGACGGAGCGCCACGGGATCGCGCTCATCTTCGACGAGGTCATCACGGGATTCCGCGCGACGTTCGGCGGCGTCCAGAAGCTTTTTGGGATCCGGCCCGACCTGACGTGCCTGGGCAAGATCATCGGAGGAGGACTGCCGCTGGCGGCCTACGGCGGGCGCCGCGAGATCATGTCGCTGATCTCGCCGGTCGGGCCGGTCTATCAGGCGGGCACGTTGTCCGGCAATCCGGTGGCGGTGGCGACGGGGCTGGCGCAGTTGAGATACTTGAAGGCGCATCCCGAGGTCTATCGGAGGATCGATGGGTTGGGTGCCAGGCTGGGGGACGCATTGGCGGCGCTCGGGGTAGGGCGCGTCAATCGCTTCGGATCGCTCCTGACGCTGTTCTTTACGGATGGCGCGGTGACGGATTGGGACAGCGCCGCTGGGTGCGACACGAAGGCGTTCGGGCGGTTCTTCCGGGGGATGCTCGAGCGGGGGGTTTATCTGCCGCCGTCGCAGTTCGAGGCGTGGTTCGTGAGCGCCGCGCACACGGAGCGGGACGTCGAGGAGACGATTCGGGCGGCGAGGGAGGCGGGGCGGTAAGGGGGACTCCATCGCATCAGTGACACCGCAGCGCGAGTATCTCCCCGGCGAATCGAACGATTATAATCGCGCTGTGCGCGAACGACTCTACCTCAGCGACTGGGCCATCGTCGGCTACTGCGTCGTCGTGTCCCTCCTCTGCGTCGCGCGCATGCAGACCCTCGTCTACGTGCCAGCGCACCTGGCCGTGGCCGGCATCGTCTTGACATGGTCGAGGTTTGACCGGTCCGGAGTCGTCGGCTTCTGCCGCTCCTGGGACGCCGTCGCGCTCGTGCCGGCGCTCTTCTTCATGGCGATGCAGATCGTGCATCGCGTGCATCCCGTCGACTACGACGATGTCCTGATGCGGATCGATCGAGCGATCGGGGGCGTGGCGCTCCTGCGCGCGATGGTGATCATCGAGCGACCGTGGCTGACGGATCTGATGAAGCTCGCCTGGATCGGCTACTACTTCCTTCCGCTCTTGGTGCTCGTCCCGCTGTATCGCTTGGGACCACGGGAGTTCGACCGAGCCAAGGGCGCGCTCGTGCTGGGATTCACGGCGAGCTACCTCTGCTACTTCGCCCTTCCGGCCGTGGGCCCCGGCTACCATCAAGAAGTCCTCGGCGTGCCGCAGCCGAAATGGGAGGCGACGGCGGTCTCCGCCCAGGCGAAGGGCCTCATTCACGCGCTGGAAGCAAAGGACCCTCGCCACACCTTCCCGAGCGGACATGTCATGGTGGCGGCGATGGTGGCCTACTACCTCCTACGGCACCGATTGCGGGCTTGGGCAGTCGCCGGCGTGCCGATAGCGGCGGCGATCATCGCGTCCACGATCTACCTGCGCTACCACTACTTGGTCGACGTGCTGGCCGGCCTGGCGCTGGCGGGCGCCTGCGTCTTGATCGCCCGTCGCGCGGTCCCTAGAATCCCTCCTCTCGAATGAAGCTCTACATCGAGAATTTCGGTTGCCAGATGAACGTGCTTGACAGCCAGCTCATCGCGGGCCGGCTGGGGCGGGACGGGTACGAAGTGACCGCCCGGCAGGACGAGGCGGACGTCATCCTCTTCAACACGTGCTCCGTCCGGGAGCACGCCGAGGAACGGGCCCTCTCGCACGCGGGCGTCCTCAAGCACCTCAAGCGGCGTCGGCCCGACGTGATCGTGGGCATCGTGGGCTGCATGGCGCAAAACAAGCAGGAAGAGATCTTCGAACGCCTGCCGCACGTTCAGTTGGTCGTCGGTCCGCGCAAGCTCGGCGCCATCCCGCGGCTGCTGCGCGAGATCCAGGCCTCGGGCGGGCGGCGCATCGCGGTCGAGGAGACCGACGAGGAGTACATCGACGGCGCGGAGGTTCCCGCGCGCCGTTCCAACGACTTCCAGGCGTACGTCAAGGCGATGGAAGGGTGCAACATGTCCTGCACCTTCTGTATCGTGCCGACCACGCGCGGCCCCGAGACGAGTCGTCCGCCGGAGGCGATCCTGGAGGAGGTGCGGCGATTGGTCGGCCAGGGCTGCGTCGAGGTGACGCTGCTGGGACAGACGATCGACTCGTACGGCCACGGCCTCAAGCCGGCGATCGATCTGGGCGGGCTGCTCCGTCGCGTCCACGAGGTGCCGGGGCTCCGGCGCCTGCGATTCATCACGTCGCATCCGTCGTTCGTGCGCGAGTCGCTGATCGAGGCGATGCGCGAGTTGCCGCGCGTGTGCAAGTACGTGCACATGCCGTCGCAATCGGGATCGGACGCGGTGCTGCAGGCGATGCGCCGGGGCTACACGGTCGCGCGGTACCTGGCCCTTGTCGATCGACTGCGCGAGCGCGTGCCCGGAGTGGAGATCGCGTCGGATTGGATCGTCGGATTCCCGGGCGAGACCGCGCAGGATTTCGATCGGTCGGTAGCGCTCATGGAGCGGGTGCGGTTCCAGAACTCGTACGTATTCAAGTACTCCGCGCGGCCGGGGACGCCGGCGGCGGCGGTGCGCGAGGACGTGTCCGAGGAGGAGAAGCGGCGGCGCAACCAGGTCTTGTTGGACATGCAGGAGCGGATCAGCCGCGAGAAGAATCAGGGACGAGTGGGGCAGCGGTTGGAGGTCCTGGTCGAGGGGCCGTCGAAGACGAATCCGATGCGTCAGACGGGTCGCACGGAGACGAACCTGATCGTGAACTTCGATGCGGGGCGCGATCTGCGCGGGCGGTTCGTGACGGTGGAGATTACGGAGGCGACGGCGCTGGCGCTCTACGGGCTCATCGCGCCCGGAACTTGACCTGGGCGCGGGCGGGCTTCTCTTCGCTTCTCGGTCAGGTGCTCCTTCCCTGACCGGTCTCCATTTGTGGACGGCTAACCGTTCATCAGTTCGTTCCCCCTCCGCGACCGAACGGCCGAACGTTTGAACTGCTGAACTGGTGAACGGTTACCGGGCGGAAATGGTAGACTCTCGCCCGTGGAAGTTCACGAACAAGTCATGCGCCGGTGCCTGGAATTGGCGCTTCGGGGGGTGGGTCGCGTGGAACCCAATCCACGCGTCGGCGCGGTCGTGGTGCGCGGGGGCAGGATCGTCGCCGAAGGGTGGCATGAGCGGTATGGAGGGGCGC
>JACPRB010000108.1 GCA_016190155.1 Planctomycetota bacterium | reverse complement strand
TCCTCAGAGATACTCAGGCGACTGGCCTGGAGGTTCATGAAGAATCTTGTCGTAGCACAAAGATTTGATCGATTAGCACACCAAGGAAATCCCAAGCCTCAACACGACCCGGCAGCCACGCGCTCCCCGCTCACAATCCTCACTTTCTCGGGGTCTTCTTCTCTGCGTCCTCAGCGTCCTCTGGTGTTGGGGTTCGGGTTTTCTCTGGGTCCTCCGCACCCCTCAGGGTCCTCGGGTCCCCCCCATCATCTTGATGAACTCCGCGAACAGATACCGAGAGTCGTGCGGCCCCGGCGACGCCTCCGGATGGTACTGAACCGAGAAGATCGGCTCCTGCCGGTGCCGGAAGCCCTCCACCGTCCCGTCGTTCAAATTCACGTGCGTCACCTCGATGCCCGCCTGCGCGCACGTGCGCTCGTCGACGGAAAACCCGTGGTTCTGGCTCGTGATCTCGACCCTCCCCGTCGACACCTCCTTGACGGGGTGATTGGCTCCGTGATGGCCGAACTTCAGCTTGTACACGCGCGCCCCCAGCGCCAACCCCAGGATCTGATGCCCCAGACAGATCCCGAAGAGCGGCACGCTCTTGCGAATCAGCTCGCGAACCGTCTCGATCGTGTACGTCACCGCCCCCGGATCGCCGGGCCCGTTGGAGAGCACCACGCCGTCGACCTTCTTCGCCAATAACTCCCCCGCCCCCACATGCGCCGGATAGACCGTCACGTCGCACGCCCCCTGCGCCAGCATCCGCACGATGTTCCACTTCACCCCGCAGTCGATGAGCGCCACGCGGTACTTCGGAGACGGCACTCCATTCGTGTCGGCCTTCACGAACTCGCGCCACGGACGCGGCCGGTCGCCCGTCACCCCCTTGACCAGGTCGAGCCCCACCAGACTCGGCACCGCCTTGGCCTTGCGCGCGAGACTCGCGTCGTCGAGATCCGTCGTCGAGAGCACCCCGTTCATCGCGCCCGTGATGCGCAGCTTGCGCGTCAGCGCCCGCGTGTCGATGTCGTCGATCCCGACGACCCCGTTCTTCTTGAAGTACTCCTCGAGCGTCGCCGACGCGCGGAAGTTGCTGTGGATGCGCGAGAACTCGCGCGCGACAAACCCCTCGACCCACGGCTGGGCGGACTCGAGATCCTCCTCGTTCACGCCGTAGTTGCCGATGTGCGGATACGTCATCGCCACGATCTGCCCCTTGTACGACGGATCGGTGAGGATCTCCTGATAGCCGCTCATGGCGGTGTTGAAGACCACTTCTCCCGCGCGCTCCCCGTCGGCGCCGAACGCGCGCCCCGCGAAGATCGTGCCGTCCTCCAGCGCCAGTTTGGCCGTTCGCGTCGTCACTCGTCCTTTTCCTCGATCACGTTCCCGTCCTTGTCCACCGGCCCCACGATCGCCGTGATGAACGCCTCGGGGTTGATGTGCGCTCGCGCCGCCCGCAGGACATCCTCCTTCGTCACCGCGGCGATGGCCCCGCGAGCCCGCAGCGGCCAGTCGATTCCCAGCCGCAGCCGGCGGGTCGTGATCATATAACGCGCCAGCTCCGCCGTCTCCTCCCATCGCAGCGCGACGCTCCGCATGAGGTACCCCTTGGCGACGTCCAGCTCCTCCTCCTTCGGTCCCGCCGCCAGGAGGTCGCCCAGGATCTTGAGCGCCGCGTCCCGCGCCTGCATCCCGTTCTGCGAGCCCGTGCCCACATAGACCAGCAGCGGCGCGGGATACCGCACGAGACCCGTCACCTGACCCCACACCGAGTACGCCAGATGCAGATCCTCCCGCACGACCTTCGACAACCGATCCGTGAACCCGGGACTGCTGCAGAAGACCTGCTCGAAGACCCGCATCGCGAAGTAGTCCGGATGCGTATACGGCAGCGACACGTGCCCGAAGCACAAGTTGATCTGCTTGGACTTCCGGTATTCGATCACCGTCTTCGCCTTCTCCGGCCGCGCAACCGACGGCAACGCGGGAATCTCCGTCGTCCCCGCGGACGGCCACTCCGCGAAACGCCGGCGCACCTCGCGCAGGACGCCCGCCGGATCCACGTCGCCCGCGACGGCGATGATCGTGTTGTCCGGCCGGTAGAACGCGCGGTGGTGCGCCACCACGTCCGCGCGCGTCAGCTTCTCCACGGTCTCCGCCAATCCGTGCGCCGGCCGCTGCCGCGGATGCCCGGCGTACGCCTCCTTGAACCACAGCTCGCACGCCAGATCCGAAGGCGAATCGCCGACCGCCTGGATCTCGTCGAGCTGCTGCGCGCGAACCATCTCCACCTTGTCCTTGGGGAACGACGGATAAAGGAGCAAGTCGCGGAGGGTATCCATCATCGGCTCGATGTCGCGCGTCAGCGCCTTGATCTCGATCCCCTCCGAGGAGGTCGAGAACTGCGCGCCGGTGAACTCGATCGCCTCTGCGATCTCCTCCGCGCTCATCGACCGGCCGTCCGGCGTCTCGAACCCCTGGTCGAGCAGCCGCCCGGTCAAAGTCGCGACCCCCGCTTTCTCCGCCGGTTCGTTCAAAGGCCCCGCATCGACGCTCGCCGCGATGCTCACGACGGGCACGCCCCGCCGCGGCTTGATCAAGATCGTCAGCCCGTTCGACAGGCGGTGCTCGTGATACTCGCCGAATTCCGCGACGGTGGGCGTTACGTCTTGTCGGGTCGCGCGATCCTGTTTCGCCCGCGCGATCGCCACCGTGCGATTCTCCGGCCGGAACACCTGACGCGCGACCTCCTGGATCCGCTCAGGCGTCACCGCGTTCACCTTCGCCAAGTACTCCCGCAGATACTCCGGCGCGTTCACCCCTTCGTAGACGCCGATGCTCTGGGCCAGGTCCTGCGTGCTTTCCTTGCCGAAGATGAAGTCGGCCGTGATCTGATTCCTCGCCTTCTGCAGCTCGCGTCCGCCGACCGGTTCCTCCTGCAGTCCCTCCAGTTCCTCCAGGATCGCCTTCTCCGCCTCCTTCGCGCCCTTCTTCTCGCTCGCCTCCGCGAAGACGTAGAAGACGCCATCGTAGCGGCGCGCGTCGTTCCAGGCGGAGACGCTGAACGCCGCGCGGTCCTTGATCACGAGCCGCTTGTACAAGCGCGAATCCTTGCCCGACACGAGCAGCCGATCGATCACGTCGAGCACGAAGTCCTCAGGGCTGCCGATCCGATGGGTGCGCCAGGCCATCCCGATTCGATCGACCGACTTCTCCGTCGGCAGCTCCAGGCGATTCTCTCGCGTCTGCGGCGGCTCGGGCGGCGTCGGCGGCTCCGCCTCGAGGACGCGCTCGATCGGCTCGAAGAGCTCCCGCAGCCGCGCGAACGTCTTGTCGCGGTCCACATCGCCGACGATGACGATCGCCGCGTTGTTCGGCCCGTAGTACCGGTCGTAGAAGTCCTTCATGACGGCGTGCGGGACCGTCTTGAGATCGTGTTCGAAGCCCCAGCCGGGCCGGCGGTACGAATGGCGTTTGAAGACGGCCTGATCGATCTCGTACTGGAGCCTCCCCTGCGGGCCGTCGAGGAGGCCGTAAAGCTCCTCCGTCACGACGCTGCGCTCGGCGTCCATCTCCTTGGGATCGAGCGTCGCGTGACGCATGCGACTGGCCTCGATCTTCAACACGTCGTCGAGCGCCTCCGCCGCGACATGGAACCAGTACAGCGTGTAATCGCATGCGGTGAAGGCGTTGTTGGCGCCGCCGCCGCGCACGGTGATCTTGTCGATGTCGCCCTTCGCGTACAGGTCGGTCCCCTTGAAGAGCATGTGTTCGAGGAAGTGCGCCAGTCCGCTCGTCCCTTCCGGTTCGTGCACGGAGCCGACGCGATAGACGGTGACGACGCCGACGACGGGCAAGCGGCGATCCGGCTTGACGAAGAGCTTCAGGCCGTTGTCGAGCGTCCGCGTCTCGACGCCCGCGAGCAGGTCGAGCGCATCGTAATCGATCTTGGGCGCCGGCGGGGGTTCCGGCAGGCGGTCCGGCGGGAGCGGAGGCGGCACGGGATCCGGGCCGGTTCCGCAGCCCCAAGCCAACGCGACGAGCGCGAACGCGAGCATCCGGGCTTTCATCTATTCTTCCTCCCGCCCCGCGGCCGCGGGTTCGCGCGACGGCGCCTCCGACAGCAACAATCGCCGCACGTCCTCGGGATTGAGCTCGCGGAAGTGACCTTCCGGCAGGTTCCCCAGGGAGAGCCCGCCGATGCGGACGCGCTTGAGGCGACGGACCTTGTAGCCGAATCGGGCGAAGACGCGGCGGACCTCGCGATTCATCCCCTCGTGCAGCGTCACCTCGAGCACGGTCACCTCGCGCGTGCGCTTGACGATGTTCAGGCGCGAGGGTCGGGTGCGTCCTTCCGACAGCCAGACGCCGCGCCGCGCCTTCTCGATGACGTCCGGGGAGAGTTGGCCGCGCAGGATCACGTGATAGGTCTTGGGGATGCGGTAGCGCGGGTGGGTCAGCTTGGCCGCCAGGTCGCCGTCGTTGGTCATGATGATCATGCCTTGCGATTCCACGTCGAGCCGGCCGGCCGGGTAGACGCGTTCGCGCACGCCGCGCAGGAGGTGGAGCACGGTCCGGCGCCCGCGTTCGTCGCGGGTCGTCGAGATCACGCCGCGCGGCTTATTGAGGAGGTACACGACCTTCGGCGGGGTCTTGACGTATCGGTCGCCGCACCTGATCTTCTGGCGTTCGGGATCGACCTTGACGCCCATCTGGGTGACGACCTTGCCGTCGACCTGGACGGTGCCGGCGGCGATCAGTTGCTCGCACGCGCGGCGCGAGCCGAATCCCGCGTGGGCCAGGACTTTGTGGAGGCGTTCCAGGGGCATCGGTGGTTTCGTTTCAATGGGCCGCGAAGAGGCTACAGACAGCCGCGACAGAAACACGTTTCAATCCGCGTAATCCGTTTACTCAGCGTCATCCGCGGTTTCGTTTCGGGCGAGGAATTCTAGCACCGGACGGGGGGTTTTGAAAGCGGGGGAAGCGTTCATTCCCGCGAACGAAACACCGCCCGCTTCGAATGGTGTCGTAGAGAAGACGATTAAGGAGGCCATTCGATGGGCGAGCGCGCGCATCACATGAAAATATTCGCAGCCGGATTGTTCTTCGGCGGTCTTATGACCAGTTGCATGGGCGGACTCCCGGCCCCGTCGAACCTGCAGGCCGAAGTGGCTCGACCCGAGGTCACGCCTCAACCGTGGCCGGGAAACACCGCTATGGCGCCCGAGTGGACCTACCCTCCCGCCACCGTCCGCCTCCGGTGGAACGACAACAGCACCAACGAAACCGGCTTCCAAATCCTGCGATACGAAGAGGGGAGCAACCTGCCGGCGGACGACCCGGACAGGTGGCGGGTCGTGGTGAATACGAACGCCAACCAAACCGAGTATGTCGACGAAGTCGGCGAAGACGCCGTCTACCATTACGCCGTCCGCGCCTTTCTGGGCAATCCGGCGGATTCCAGCAGCTGGACGCGCTCCCCCGTCGCGAGAATCCGGGTGGAAGTCTTGGACCAGAGACCCCCGATGATCTTCTACAAGAGCGCTCCGGAGTTCACCGACGTCACCCCCATCAACCTCCAGGTCTGGACATTGGATGGAGGGTTCATGGAGGAGGCGACCTACTCCAACGAGTCGAGCGGCGTTCGTGAGCATCACCCGCTCTTGCTTTCGAACAGGCGAGGAGGCCACATCTGGCTCAGTACCAATGCCCATCTCATTCCCGGGCGCAACGTCTTCACCATCAGCGTCGCAGACCGAGCCGGAAACCACTCCGACGTTTCTTACGAAGTGACGTACGAGCCGAACATGATGAACGCGCCTTTCGGACTCGCGCTGGTGCCCAGCAGCGATGCCTCGGATACGGGCACGGTCTACGAGTGGGGGAACCTCCACGGAACGAGCTGGACGAGAAACCTGATCCCCGTTCTTACCGGCGATGGTACCCCGCTGACCGATGTCCGACGAGTGGCGTGGGGCATCGGCCACGGCATGGCCCTGAAGGCGGACGGTTCCCTCTGGACCTGGGGACTCAACCATATCGGCCAACTCGGCGAGGGAACTGCGACCGAGCCTCGCGCGTATGCCGTGCAAGTCATGACGGGGATCACGGACGTGTGGGCCGTGGGCCACACCAGCCTCGTGTCCAAGCAAGACGGAACGTACTGGGCTTGGGGCGCGACACCCGCCGGATCGGTCAACCTCTCGCCGACCCTTGTGACCGAACAGGAATGGTCGCGAGCGCGGTCGAGGGGGCTCAATCCAAACCCATCCGGGTATCTCGGCATCCGGTTTGACCGTCCGAGCGGCCTATAGACGAGCGTCCCGGTATCACTTTTCCAGCGTCCGCAGCAACCTCTCCAACGACCCGGCACGCACTCCGGAAGATAGCGCCGACAAGGAATCAAGCTCGCGCGCGGGGCGGTGCACCACGAACGCACGCGTCTCGTAACGCTTCACGGCCTCACGGAGACGCAGAAGGGAGCCCGCCATCGCGGGATCGGCCGTGTGCGACGCCTTCGCCTCCAGCAATAGAAGCTCCCTGGCGGCCTTCGGCACCACGAAGTCCACCTCCAGCCCCTGCTGGTCCCGGAAGAAGTAGATCTCCTTCCGACGGCCCACGCCGAGCTGATGCTTGACGATCTCCGATGCGATGAACCCCTCGAACAGCGGTCCGAGAAAGGGCGAACTCTCGAGCATCTTCACGGAGTCGATCCCGAGGAGATGGCAGGCCAAGCCCGAATCGGTGAAGTACACCTTCGGCGACTTGATGAGACGCTTCCCGAAGTTCTCGAAGAACGGCGGGACCAGGATGATCTCTCCCGTGATCTCGAGGACTCCCAGCCAGGATGACACCGTGGGAACGGAGACCCCCATCGGGGCCGCAAGATCCGTGCGATTGAGGATCTGGCCGCAACGGGTGGCCAAGAGCGAAAGAAACCGCCGGAACGTGGCCAGGTCTCGAACGGCCGTCACCGCCCGGACATCCCGCTCAAGATACGTTTGGACGTAGGAGCGCAACCACAGCGCGGCGGACGCCGGACGAGCAACCACCTCAGGGAATCCGCCACGAAAGAGAGAGACCTTCGACGTCTCCCGCGTGGAAAACGGCAGGAGCTGGAAGACGGCCGCGCGTCCCGCCAGAGATTCCGTCACTCCCTTCATGAGGGGCGCCTCCTGCGATCCCGTCAGAAACCACCGTCCCTTGTGTTGCGGCGCGGAATCGATGCGCGCCCGCAGGTAGTTCAGCAGCTCGGGGGCGTTCTGGACCTCGTCCAGAATCGCCGGAGTCCGGATCTCGTCCAGAAACCCGCGCGGATCCGCTCGAAGCCTGGCCACGACGTCCGGATCCTCGATCAGGTGATACGAGGCTTTCGGGAATAGATGCCTCAGGAGCGTCGTCTTGCCGGCCCGCCGCGGCCCCGTGACGATGACGGCCGGGAATCCGCGGGCCGCGCGCGCGATCTCGGGCTCGAGAAGCCGGACGACGTACGCCATAATGAGAATTGTAAAGCGGCACTTTACATTTCTCAACACCTATTTTCCGTGAAGAAGACGGCGAACCTGTCGAGGAGAAGGATGAGGAGGAAAAGGACCCCCGCGAAGAGAAAACCCGGGCCGGACGAACCGATGAACGAGTGAGTGGCCTAACGTTCAAAGAGCGCGGTATGACGCTGGAAACGACGGCGAAATGCGAGTCCTGGACCGCGCGGAACCTCCACGGCTCAGTGTCGGCTCCCCGTGTCCTTCGCAAGATGATCGAGGCGGGCATGCCGGAGGAAGAGGCGCGATCCATCATCGCGAGAGTCGGCTCGGAACGAGCGCGACGCTATCGCCGGGCGGCGTGGAAACAGCTCTGCGGCGGCGAAGCCCCCGTGGCAAGCGGAAGTCTCCGCCGAGACTCTTTCGCCTTGGGGGTGCTGGAACGGTATCATGATCCGCATGAAAAGACAGATCCTCTTTCGGAGAGAGAACACGATGCCGAAGGAACCCGATTTGGCCCCGCTTCGGGACGTGGTCACGGAAAAGGTCCTGCAGGCGATGAAAAAGGCCCACGAGATGCTTTCCGAGCTCGGCGTAAGGCACGCCCTCGTGGGTGGGCTTGCGGTGGGCGCTTACGGATATCCTCGCAACACGAAGGACGTGGACTTCATCGTCGGAGACGAGGCATTTCGTCATCATGAAGGCGGCATTATCACGACCCGCGAGGGGGTGCCTTTGAATCTCGGCGGAGTCGCCGTTGATCCGATTTCCGTCATGGAAAACGAAATCGCACTGGTAGCAGCCTTGGATCATCCCCGCGTGGTGGACGGAATACCCTTGGTATCCATCGATGGTCTCATCTATATGAAATTGAAATCGCCCAGATTGAAGGATGCGGCGGACGTCGTCGAATTGCTTCGCGCGGGGGTTGATCCCACGGCCGTTCGAGAGTCCTTGGAAGCGAGCGCCCCCGCGCTTGTCGCGAAGTTCAACGCCCTGGTCAAGAAAGCGGGCGAAGAGGACGATTCGGGCGAGGTGTAACTCTCCCGTCACAACATCGGAAGCGACGAGACGGTCGCCCCGGCCTTGCGGAAGTTTCAGACCGTGCTGCGGGTGCCCGCCGTTCAACTCGTCCAGCGTCCAGCGCCGTGTCGCAGACGCGGGGGTGCCAAGATGATGTATCACAAAGGCAAGGGGACCACTGAAGTCCTTCACTTCAGCAGACCCGTGCGTCTGGCCGCGCCTTCGAGCGTCTCGAACGACACCTTGTCGGGTACCGCTTTCACGGCATCCGTCACGCGCCGGCCGTACCGTGCGGCGGTCTCCTGATGCAGCCCGATGTGGACGTAGACGTCCCTGCTCCTCAACCGCTCCACCGCAGCGAGAATGTGGTTCTCCATTTCTTGCGCGGTGACGTAGTCCGACAGCGCGCACGTGTCGGGCATCTCGACGACCGCCCCCGTGGGCGTATCGACCGTGAACGGGGCGCTCTCGGCCGTCACCTTCGGCCAGGTCTGCCGGATGCGCGCTCGCAGCGGGTAGCGTTCCAGCTCGTCGTGCCACACCGCATCCGTCGCGGACGAGTCCACGGAAAACCCTTCGGCGCGGATCGCCTCCAGCACCTTCGGCCCCGCGATCCAGCCGGCGGCGCGGAACGACCCCGTCAGCTCAAAGCCGGCCTCCTTCAGGATCGCGCGCGACTTCGCAACGATCTTCCGCAGCTCCGCAACGTTGTATGCCTCGAGCTCGACCTCGTGGCCGACCTCGCCGTCGCCTTCGACGTCCGTGCCCCAGAACGTCGGACCCCGCCGGAACTTCACGCCGGCCGCCGCCACCAGCGAGCGCCACGCGTGAATGTGCAGCCCGGTCTCGTCGCCTTCGCGCAGGGCGCGCCGGATGGCCGCCGTGACCGTCTTCGCGTCGGCGCGCCGCTTCGTGTAATAGGCCGCATTCAGGAAGTGCGTGATCGGGACGTCCGGCAGCTCCTCACGCAACTTGTCGATGGCGACGAGATTCTCATCGAGCAGATCGCGCCCCTCCCAGTCGATGCTGACCGTCAGCCGCACGCGCGGCTCCTGCGCGTCCTGGGCCCACAGCAACGCGACCAGTGCGATCGTCGATTCCGTCATCGCATCACCTTCGCCGACCCCGCTCCATGATATCGCAGGGCGTACCACTCCGCCCGGCCAACCCAGAAGGAGCCTACCGCTCAGGGGTGATCCGCATCACCAACACCGAAGACGGCCCCTGGATCAGGATCTGCGCCCCATCATGGCTGAACTCCAGATTCTTCATGTTCGCGACCTCGTGCTCCCGAACCGGTCTGAGCGAAGGAGCGTGAACCACGACCAGCTTCGTCGGACACACGATGCCCACATAGCGCCCCGAAGGATCGACCGCGATCGCGTCGACGCGCTCCGGCAACTCCACGCTCGCGATCGCATCTCCGGAAACGACGTCCGCCATCGCAAGCATGCGCCCCTCATTGATGTAGTACAAGCGCCGGCCGTCCGCCGACAAACCTACCGGCCCATGAACGCGCGCCTTGCACCGGAACACGCGCTTGCCGCTGCTGATCTCGCACACCTCAACCGTGAATTGGTCCGTGACCGCGCGCGCCACGAATCGCCCATCCCCCGAGAACGCAAATCCGAAAGCGAATACGACGTCCCCCTGCACAGGCTCCTCCACGGTGCCGTTCTCGACGTCGACGATGCTGACGGCGCCGTCCGTGTGCCCCAGCAGCACTTTGCGATTGGCTGTCAGGCACAGCCCGACGACAAACTCCCCCCTCACCTTGCTCGACCTCACGACACGTCGTTCGGCCAGATCGTATACGCTCACCGATCCGGTCACGCTGTCATCGGCGGACCCGATCAAGGAGGGCAGCGCGACCCAGGACAAGTCGTGAGAGACCGCGATCTTCCCCGGCAGACCCTTCGGCCGCTCGAAGGCGCCGATCTCGTTCCCTTGCTCAATACCCCAGACCCGAATCAGCTTATCAAACCCACCCGTCAACACCTTCTTCCCGTCCGGGTGAAAAGTGGCCGCGGATACCTGCCCACGATGCGGTTGCTTTGCGCACAGCACCCGGCCTGACGGAAACTCGATCCGGCGAACTTCACCCATCACTGCTGCGAACAAACAGCCGTCATCCGGAGCCAAAATAGTGCCCAATGCTCCGTCCGGAACCGAACACACCTTTCTTAAGTCCTTCCAGGCGAACACAGGAGCTTCAAACGCGCCTCCAACGACGAAATGATCTCGGCCGGACCTGATCGGCCCGAACAAGCCCATCTCATCGCTCGGCATTCGCAGGCGCTCCACAGGGAGCGTGGTCGTGAGATCCCAAACAACCAAGTCCCCGCTGAACGACCCGGTACCGGACATCTTTCGAAGCTGCGCCAAATGTCTCCCATCGGGACTGAGCGCGATATTCCAGGGAAACACCTTGGATGTGATGTCGCCATCGCCTGCAAGCAGAGTCTCTTCTTCCCAGTCGCTCATCGACCACCGCCAGACCGTCCCATCCACCCCTTGAGCCACGATGGCCTTTCCATCCGCACTCACGACCACATCGCCGACGCACGAACCCGTCAGCTCCCGCTCCCGAACACCGGTTCGCGGATTCCATGCATGCAACCCCTTCCTGGAAGCGACAAAGATCCGCTCGCCATCGCGCGAGTAGCAGATGGCGCTGACTTCTTCCTGCGAAATCGTCGCGACCGCCTTTCCCGTCGCCACCTCCAGGATCCTCACGGCCGATTCCTCCGCCACCGCCAGATGAACCCCCGCCGGGTCGAAGCACAACGCCTTAACCTCTTTCTCCGTCGTCCCAAGAACCCCCAGCTCGCGCAGATCCGAGGCGGCCATCATGACCAATCGCCGATCATCCCCCCACGTCACAAGCCGCTTCCCATCGCCGCTCAGCGCAAGCTTCCGAGGCTCGCTCTGACCGTGTCCATGAATCCAGCTTTGCGGGACCAGCCGCACCCGCCGCGCCGATTCAGAGTCGACCTCACGGATCACCCCCTCCAGGCGCCCGCGAAGTTCAGGATCCGCCGACTCATCCCGCAGCGTTTCCAAACGCGCAAATACCCCGCGATCCCCCACGCCCATCTCGATCAACTCCTTGGACGCCGCCTCGCGCTCCTCCAAGTCCCCGCCGCCCAGCCGCGCCAGCACCCGATCGATCCGACTCGCCGGATCCTCCTG
>JACPRB010000099.1 GCA_016190155.1 Planctomycetota bacterium | reverse complement strand
TCGCCCTCCTCTTGGACCACCTCGAGGATGAGCGTCTTGTGCGCGTTGCCCTTGATGTGGGTGCGGAAGTACTCCTCGATGCGCTTGCGCGTGCCGCGTGCCAGTTCGCCGCCCTTCACGATGATCGCGTACTGCGGGACCGCGTTGTTCTCGAAGAAGGTGATATTGAAGTCGCCCGCCTTCTTGTTCCCGATGAGCGCCCGCAGCGCCGGCAGGAAGTCCGGCAGGCCGTAGTAGCTGGAGCGCGGGTGGTAGTTCTTGAGGTGGATGACTTCGTTGAGCAGACGGCGCAGTTCGGCCGGTTTGTCCTGGTCGCGCGGGTCGAACGAGTCTGAATCGCTTGGGTCGCTGCCGAAGTTCCTGAAGTAGACGACCTTGTTGTCGCGCTGCTGGATGAAGCCCTTCTTGTCCTTGCGGACGCGCATCGTGACGGCGGGGATGTGGTAGATCGCCGTCGGCCGGCCGGTGCCGAATCGATTCCGCACGACCTCGAAGTAGCCGTTCCCCAGCGCCTCGAAGTCCGTGAGGACGTTCTCCAGGATCTCGCCCCACGTCATCTCATCGTTGGGGTGGTTGAAGAACTCCTTGAGGACGCGCTTGTGCTCGGGGTCCGGTTCCTTCACGCCCTCAGGCACCACGAAGTCGAAGCCGAGGCCGGCCGTCGAGATCGCCTTGGACTTCACGCAGCGGTAGTGCCAGGTGTTGATCTCAAGGAAGATGCAGAGGGCGTCGAGGTTGTAGGGCGGCTCCTTCGCCCCGGTCTTGCCGTAGTCCCATGTGTCCTCAGGGAGCTGCGTCGATCGGCCAGCGGCGTCCACCGCGCCGTCTTCAGCTCCCAGGATGTGAGCCTTGACGATGTTCGCCATTCGCTACAGGCCAAAGGCCCTCAAACCCAGGAAGGAGGGACGGTACGTCTTGACGTGCCCGGGCGATTTGTTACTATTCGTCTGTATATATATGAGTCGACAGACGTACAGTAACAGTCCGTCCAGAAGCGAGCAGGTCATTCAACTCGCCAAGCGCGCCGGTGTGATCCGAGCGAGGGACCTCGCCGCGCAGGGAATCCCGCGGGTCTACCTGAAGCGACTTCAAGAGAAGGGTGTCCTGGAGCAGGTGGGCCGCGGCCTATACACGCTTACGGGTGCCGCCGTCACGGAGCATCATACCCTGGCCGAAGCTGTGAAGCGCGTGCCGCACGGCGCGGTTTGTCTGCTCTCGGCACTATCCTTCCACAAACTCACGACGCAGGCGCCCTTTGAGGTCTGGCTCGCGATCGATCCCTCGGCCCGAAAGCCTCGTCTAGATTACCCTCCGCTTCGCATTGTGCGGATGACGGGGGAAGCGCGCGAGGCGGGAATCGAAGAGCACACGATCGAGGGCGTGCCTGTCCGGATCACGAGTGCCGCCAAGACCGTCGTCGACTGCTTCAAATTCCGCAACAAGCTCGGGCTCGACGTAGCCCTCGAGGCGCTGCGGGACTACCGCCGCGATCGCCGCCGAAGTCTCGACGATCTATGGCGCTTCGCCAAAATCTGCCGTGTCGCCAACGTGATGCGCCCGTACCTGGAGTCCGTGGCATGACCCGGAAGCCACGAGATATCGCAGCCTCCGTGCGGCAACGTCTTTTGAACCTGTCGCGCACTCGCAAGGAGGACTTCCAGGCTGTTCTCACCCGCTATGGGATCGAGCGGGTGATGTACCGGCTGGCTCGATCCCCTCATGGCAATGAGTTCGTTCTGAAGGGCGCCGTGCTCTTCACGCTCTGGACAGGCGAGCCGCATCGCGCCACATGGGACCTCGATCTCCTCGGACGAGGCACCATCGACATCACGCGGCTGGAGAAGGTGTTTCGCGAGGTATGCGAGATCAAGGTCGATGACGATGGCCTCGCCTTCGACGCAAAGAGCGTGCGCGGGGAGCGCATCCGGGAGGACCTCGAGTACGAGGGCGTTCGCATCCATCTGGACGGCCGACTCGGTGTGGCCCGCATCGCGCTCCAGATCGACGTCGGTTTTGGAGATGCCGTAACGCCGCGACCCCAGAAGGTCGCGTTTCCGACGCTTCTCGACTTTCCGGCTCCCGCGCTCAAGGTCTATCCGCGGGAGTCCGTCGTCGCGGAGAAGTTCCAAGCCATGGTGGTCCTCGGGATCGCGAACAGCCGGATGAAGGATTTCTACGACGTCTGGGCCCTCGCCCGTGCTTTCGCGTTTGACGGCGGGACGCTCAGCAAGTCGATCAAGGCGACGTTCGAGCGACGACGCACTCCCTTGCCGACCGAGGAGCCGCTTGCGCTTTCGCCATCGTTCGCCGACGATCGCACCAAGCAGGCGCAGTGGAAGGGCTTCATTCGCAAAGGGCGTCTCTTGGCGGAGCCACCGCCCTTTTCGGACATCGTCGACAAGCTCCGAGGATTCCTCTTGCCCCCGACGAGCGCGCTCGTTGAAGGACGCCCATTCGACAGAAGGTGGCCCGCAAACGGGCCGTGGAGAGCGTGAGCATGGCAACGCGGAAGCCGCACGGCGATGACTCCTTGGAACGCGCGATTGAATCTGCCCTTCAGCCCGGCGGTTTCATCTCCTACAACGCCAGCCACGGGTTCGTCTCCAGCCTCGAGGAGGTGGCCAGTGAGATCGAGAAAATCGTGCGCGCCGATGGCACCCGCGCCGCTCGCCTCTACGAGACCTTCATCGCTGGCTGCTACGAGAAGGCCGAGGAGATCGATGACTCCGGCGGGAACCTGGGGATGTTCGTGGAGAGCCTCTTCTGCGGGTGGATCAGAGCGCGAGTGGCGGCGGGCGCAGACCGGGACGAGACGGCCAAGACGCTCCTTGGCTGGATGGACAAGGACGAGTACGGGTTCTGCCACCAGATCGAAGGCGACGCGGTGAAGGCCTTCGACAAGGTGGGACTCGCGGCATTCGAGCGCCAGGTGCGTGCCCGCTTCGATGAACCGCCAGCGCAGGACAGCCCTGGCGCCTACCTTCGTCGCCGTAGGGGCGAAGTGCTTCGGGCCATCTACGCGCAGCAGGGCGACGTCACGGCCTACGTCGCGCTCTGCGAGAAGACGGATCTCTCACCGCATGATTGCTTCGCGGTCGCGACCCTGCTCAGGGCACGCCGCAAGCCCGACGAGGCCCTCGCCTGGGTGGAGCGCGGGATCGCGCAGAAGAAGCGTCCGAACGAATCCACGGCCGAATACGACCTCGCCAAGATGAAGCGCGAACTCCTCACGAAGCTCGGCCGGAGTGGCGACGCACTCGCCGAAGCTTGGGCCGAGTTCCGCGAGGACCCGAGCACGTTCAGCTACGAAGAGCTCATGCGCTTCGTCCCGAAGGCCGAGCGCGCGGCGTGGCACGCCAAGGCGATGGAGGCCGCAGAACAAGCTGACCTCCACTCGGTCATCGAGCTGTGGCTCAAGACCAAGGAGATCGAGCGGCTCATCGCGCGGCTCCGCAAGGCGAACGACGCCGAGCTCGAGGACCTGAGCCACTACACGACGGAGCCCGCAGCGAAGCGTCTGACGAAGGACCATCCCGACGTGGCGGCAAGGATTTATCGGGCGCTGGGCATGCGCGTCCTCAACGCGAAGAAGAGCAAGTACTACGACGCGGCACTCTCGAACTTCGAAGATGCCAAGAAGTGCTATGAGCGAGCCGGCCTGGCCCGCGAGTGGGAGGCCGTCGTTGCGCAGGTGCGGAAGGACCACTATCGCAAGGCGAGAGTCATGGATGGCTTCGAGAAACTCGTTGCCGGTAACGGACCGAGCGACGAACCGTCCTTCCTCGATCGGGCGCGAAGCCGCTGGGAACAGCGGGGGCGGTCATGACCGGGGCGAAGATCCCGTGGAGTGGCGTTCTCATGTCGGTCCAGCCACGCATCCGGTTGACCCGTTCATTCGACGAGCGGAGCCACACCTATCAGGGATATGTTCTGCGGGTACAAGGCAGCCTCGGAGCTGAGCAAAGGGAGTTCCTCGTCGCGATCGGCGAGGCCGCGCACGCCAAGCACCTATTCCGTGCCGACGACCGGGTGGGCGGCGAGGGCGTCCTTGTCGCTGACCCGCGGCTTGAAGTGGCGGAGGTCTACAAGGTCAGCGCGCTCAAGGTGCTTGAACGCGGGCCGGAAGCGACCCCAACATCGCCGCCGTGGATCGGCATACCTCCGGAGCTCCCCGTCTACCGGCAGCGCGGCCATCGCCGCCTCGACGCACGAACCTACGATGCCAGGTGCATGAACTGTATCTGGGGCTGCCGCATGGCCGTTGAAATGATCATCGACCAGTGGAACCCCAGCCACCGGCGCTACCGGCAGGAGACCTTTTGCTACGGGCCGCTCTCATGCCCGCTCTACAAGGCGGGCCCGACGCGCAAAGTGCCAGGCCGGAAGGGCATGAGCTGGGAGGAGGAGGAGGACTGGGTCGATCAGGATGCCGTCTCGCATCGCGGGCCGGATGAGTGAGGAAACATCATGCGTACCTTCGACGAACTTCGACCCGTAACCCATGATTCCAGCGGCTTACAGAGGCTGATGAACGATCATGTGTGCGAGGGGCCCTGCCTCGACTACAAGCGTGAACCGTATCGGAATAATGACCACGAGGAGGCCCGCCGTGATGCGACTGCATTTGCCAATCACCGTGGTGGATTCATTCTCGTCGGGGTAGAAGAGGACCGGACCACTGGAGCCGCTCTCATTTTCAGTCCGATCGCCGATGCACACCAAGTAGCAAACCGCCTCCGTGATATCCTCAGCGATCTCATAGAGCCGCGGCTTAGCGACATTGAGGTGTTCCCTGTCAACATCGCGGACGGCAGCGTCATCGTCGTCCAAATTCCTCCCAGCGACAAGAACCCTCACGCTGTCCGGATCGCCACTGGACGGTACGAATGGTGGGTGAGACAGGACCGCAGCAAGCGTGAAATGCGCTTTGATGAGATTATTGAGGGCATCCGCCGAGACACAGTAAGGCGCGAGCATATTCGTCTACTCGAAGCAGGACGGACTGCAGGCTGTATCGTTCAGCCAATCCTCGATGCGGGACGGGAACCTTCGACCTGGTCGATTATTGCCGTGAACGGTCAGAGCATCACGCTTCAGCGCCAAGCCTCATCTTCAGAGGTAACCCTACCGTTGGCGGCGATTGCTGAAATCACTCCTGCAGCTGCAGGTAGGCCCATACAAGTCCACCTGAATCGCGGGTGTATCGATATTAACGCGCAAGAAGATCGCTGGTGCTATCTGTCATCCGTAAGCCAGGAAGCGCTTTCGCGTCTGGAAAAGGGACGGGAATTGGAACGAGCGCGCGTCGCAAATTGGAGGGCCACCGTGACTCCTCACGGGGAATGGCCTGCTGAGAATCTTCCCTTCACGATCGTCAGGGTGGACAAGTACCACGTCCGGCTTCAAGGGCGCTCATGTGCAAATGCCTTTCCGATTCCCATTGACCACATCAGGCAGACCAATGCGATGCCGGAAAGTCGGACGATGAATCTCGAACTCGACATGATCCTGGGCTGCCGAACGCAAGATATGGTCGGATACTTGCGACCGATCACACGCTGAATGAAGCAACTGGCGACTGTTCTCGAGGCTACCTACATGCAGGCCTGGAACAAGGGATCGGAGACGATGGCACCGTGCTGCGCCCGAATGAAGTCTCCCTCATGCTCGACCCGGCCCGTATAGAAGCGATTCCGCAACATGCCCTGGATTGTGGAGGGCCGCCATGCGCCGCCGTTCCGTGTCGGGGCGTTCTCGTCGCGCAGGGTCTTGGCGATGGACGGAAGGCTCCGGCCATCGGCCGCCAAGCGGAAGATGCGTTCGACCACCACCGCCTCGTCCGGCACGACCGCGATGGTCCTTTCGTCCGTCCGCCGGTAGCCGTAGGGAACCCAGCCCCCGGTGTAGCCACCCTCGGCGGCCTTCCGGCGCTTGCCCTTCGACAGGCGCTCGTAGATCACGCGGCCCTCGAACTCGGCGAGCGACGCCATGATGTTGCGGAAGAGCTCGCCGGTCGGCGTGGACGTGTCCACACCCTCGCGCAGGAAGACCGTGTCCACGCCGGCGGCGCGGAGCGCTTGGTCGATCTCGATCACGTCGCGCACGGATCGGCCAGCGCGGTCGATGGACGGGAAGACAGCCACGTTGAAACGTCCAGCCTTGGCGTCGGCCAGGAGCCGGTCCAGGGCGGGCCGATCCTTCCGGTAGCCCGAGACGCCTTCTTCCCGGTAGAGATCGACGAACGGCCAGTTCTTGTACTCAACGAATCGCCGGACGTCCTGCTCCTGCGCACCCAATCCGTAGCCGTTGCGGGCGGCGCGTTCTTGGGAGACACGCACGTATCCGGCGGCCCGGACGGCCTCTGCCGTCTGCATGGTCGTCATCGGATTGCACCCTCCAGCTGGATCTCCGTGCGCCTTCTCCAATCGCGCTCGGGAGTCCAGACCCGGCCGTTGTAGCTGACCAGGGCCGCCACCTTGCTGGTGGCGGCGTCGCGCACCCGGCCGCCGGCCCAGTTGCCGCCGCCCAAGGCGTGCTCTTCGATGAAGCGCCGGCAGACCTCCGAGGCTTCTCGAAGGCTGGCGACCTGGACCGTGCTCTTGGCCGGCAGATCGTACCGCCGCGGGAAGTCGGGATTCTGGCAGGCCCTCAACTCTACGGTGAACATGATCACGCCTCCTTTCACGTGAGCTCGGCCTCGAAGAGAACCTTGCCATTCCCGTCGAGGACCTCGATCCGGTTCGCGCCGTTGAGGGGCTTGCCCTCCGCGACGCGCCGCGCGATGGCCCGCGACGCCCGCATCGCCACCATGCGGCCGTAGGCCTCGACCTCTGCCTCGGCCTTCTCGGTAAAGAGCGTCGGGTGCTGGTCCATCGTCAGCCCGCCCTTGAACTGCAGCTCCAGGTCCTTCAGCGAGGCCTGGAACAGAATGTCCGCCGCCTCGCTCTCCGGCGTCGGGTCGGTGACGACCCAAAACTTGTCGTCGGGTCCGTATCGCATCGTCGTTCCTCCTTTCGGGTCACATGAGGGCGTGGGGTCCCAAGGAAGGCAAGCTCGTTTCATCAATGCAATGGCATGGCAAGCGAATCTGGCTCCGGACGCCAACCTTTAATCTGGCTTCAATGTGTGGTAATATGCGTCGCATGGAACATTCCTTCACAATTGGTCAACTCGCACGCGCCGCGGGCGTCCCCACCTCGACGGTGCGGTATTACGAGCGCGCGCGCCTTCTTCGACCAGATGGTCGCACCGGAGGGAACTATCGGGTCTATGGTGCTCCGGCGCTCGAACGCCTTCGTTTCATCCGCGCCGCCCAGGCGAACGGGTTCACGCTCGACGACGTCGTGGCCCTGCTCGACTTCCGAGACGGTAAGACCGCTCCGTGCAAGGAGGTGCAAGAGCTCATCAAGGATCGCCTGACGGAACTCGAGAAGCGCGTGGAAGAGCTGCACCACGTGCGGAAGGTCTTGCAGTCCTCCCTGGGAAGGTGCCGTCTAGCCGAGCGGACAGGAAAGTGCCAGGTCATCGAGAAACTGAAGGTCGCGGCATCCTCTCCGACCGCGGGAGCAGCTCGTCGCAGCCGCTCCAAATAGTTTTCCGATTTCTCCGATTTCCCCTTGACCTTGAACTTGAGTTCAAGGTGTAGACTCCACTCCAGAAGGGTCGAGGTGCTCCGCCGGGGCGTCCCGGCGACCGAGACCTGAAAACCTGCCCTGGAGGACATGTCATGAAGAGAACTGCTTTCTGGACGGCTGCGACCGTCTTGTCCCTGACCGGCGGGCTCTTCGCCTACCAGCTCGCCTTCGCGAGCGGCGGAAGGGCCGACTGCCCCGGCAAGATCACCTGCCCCAGCACCGGCGCGGAGATCTGCAGGGAGCAGTGCCCGCGGATCGATCCCAATCGGTCAGACTGTCCCGGAAAGATCGTGTGTCCAGTCACAGGCGATCTCGTCTGCCGCGACCGGTGCCCAATCGGCACTGAAGAGGGAAGGACCGGGACGGTTCCGAGCTGCTGCGCGCAAGGAAGGTAGGTAGGACACGTGGTGTCCAAATCGCTTGTGTCAGCCGTTGCGATAGTCGGCTTCCTGATGCTCTGGCCGGCCATCGCCCACGGGCAGTGAGCGGGCTGAAAGAACCCCAACCCGCCAGTTGGTGGGTCCCAGATGACGACAGCCGGTGATTCCACGCGATTCCGCGTGGAACTGCTCTACTCATGGCAGGAGAGCGACGAGTTGTATCGGGGGAGGCGACGAGAAGCGAACCCGGACGATGTCTCGACGACCTTTCAGCAGGAGACGATACATCTGAGCTGGAAAGCGCTCGACGAGATTGAGCTCAACCTGCTCCTGCCACGGGTCGAGATTCACAACGAGTCCGTCGGCCAGGAGGACGTGGACCTCGAAGGTCTGGGCGACGTCTCGTTGTTCGTGGACTGGGGTCCGTGGCGAGGTACACGCAGGGCCGAGACCGAAGAAGAGAGCCTCCTTGATCCGAGGGGGCTCGCTCTCATCGTGGGCCTGAAGTTCCCCACCGGCGAGGAGAACGATGACGTAGTGCCGGGAGTGACGCCGCCTTCCCTTCTACAGCTTGGCACGGGAACATACGACCCGCTTCTGGGGCTTCAGTATCGGGGTCGAACCGGTGACTTCACGGTCTTCCACCGGACATCGGTCCAGCTTTCGGGGGGTGCGAGCGAGGCGGGCTTGAAGCCCGGGAATGTTCTCCAGACCGCGACGGGCGTGGCGTACGAGCTTTTCGACCGCGTCACGCCGAGCCTGGCTATCGAGGCGCTCTTCCGGGACAAAGACGAACTGAATGGAGACACCATCAACAACACGGGTTCCTCGTTCTGGTTCGTGACGCCGGCCATTTCGGTCCGGATCGTCGACCATCTTTACCTCGACGGGGCGGTCCGAATCCCCATCTACCGGGACGTGGATCGCACCCAGCTCGTCCCCGGCGAACTGTGGACGGTCGGTTTGTCGGCGTCATTCTGAAGGAGGTCACGATGTCGAATCTCTGTCCGGTCGCCGGCAAGCCCGGGAAGCGCGTAGCGGAGGAGACCCTCCAAAGCTTGGTCCACAGCGACCATCTTGCGGGGGTTGAAGGGCACGAGTGGTTCTACTGCGACCTCCCGGACTGCGAGGTGGTCTACTTCGCGTCCGACGGGAGGACCCTTCTCAAGGACGACCTCACGATCCGCGTGGGAGCGAAGGAGAAGGTGTCTCCCCGCATGGTCTGCTACTGTTTCGGCCACACGATCGAGAGCATCCGTCAGGAGATCGAGCGGACGGGCAAGAGCACCGTCGCGGCTTCGATCACCGCGAAGGTCAAGGCGGGCGAGTGCCGCTGTGAGACCATGAACCCGAAAGGAAGCTGCTGCCTCGGCGACATCAACAAGGTGGTCAAGGAGGAGGTTGCTTCACTTGCAGGGGACCGGCCAGGGCTGGCGCCCACCTGCGTGATCGAGACGTCGGGAGGGCATGACTGCTGCGCGGATCGACCCGAGGATAAACCGGCCACAGGCAGGCCCCCGCGTGTGGAGCGCGCCGGACTTCTTGCGGCCGGCGCGTCGGTCTTCTCGGCGATCATGGCGTCAGCCTGCTGCTGGCTCCCGCTCCTCCTGGTCACCTTCGGAGCCTCGGCGGCGGGCGCTTCGGCCGCGTTCGAACGGGTGCGACCTTTCTTCCTCGTCATCGCGCCCGTCTTCCTTGGGCTGGGCTTCTACTTCGCGTATTTCAGGAAGGAGGCTTGCGTTCCTGGAAGCGCGTGCGCCACCCCAAACCGCAAGCTCAAGCGCTTCAACCGGGTCATGCTCTGGGTAGCGGCGGCGGTCGTCGCCGTGGTCGCGCTCTTCCCCAACTACGTGGGGTTGCTTCTCCGCCGCGCGCCGGCCGCTGCGGCGGAAACGGGTGGGCCAACAGAGACAGTGACGCTCCGGATCGAGGGCATGACCTGCGAGGCGTGCGCCGTCCATGTCGAGAACGAGCTGGCCTCGGTGCCGGGTGTGCGCGGGGCAAGGGTGAGTTACTCCGACGCCCGCGCGACCATCACGGTCGACGCGGTGAACCCGCCGGACAGGGCATCGCTCGTGGCGGCGGTCGGAAAGGCGGGATATCGCGCACGCGTCGTGGAGGCCAGATAGAGGTATCATCCCGGTCCTCAAAAGGGCCGTTTGAAACGGAGCGCGTCATATTTCGGGGGTAGCCGTGGCCGGCGGGGGGCGGATTTTCTAACGGATTTTGGGGGTAGGGTTCCGCCACGGCGCGCCCTGGCGCGCCCTGTGGCCCCCAGGGCGCAACTCTTTGGCCCGTCGGGCGTTGGGGGCCTTCCGAGCCGTCGTGTCAAAGACACTACGTAAGGGCGCGTCCTGAAAACTTCAGATCAAGATGCCGCCCGGCCAAACTTGCCCGCTGCCCTTCGCGGACATCGGGCCGCAGGGTTCCCGCAGCGGCCGCTCTTTGTAGCGGAGGCACCGCGTCAGATGATGCTCGCTGAAACCCTTTCCCGCGTCCGCCGGCGTTCCGTGCCCAAGCCAGCGGCGTGGACCGCCAAGGCCAGAGCCCAGAACCTGTCCGCGTGGTGGCGTTCGTTCTTCTCCGTGTCGAAGCGCGCGTAACCCGCCTCGGTCGGCGTCTTCTTGATCGAGTGGATCTGGGCTGTGAGTTCGCGGGTCCGCGGGATGGCGACCGCCTCGCTCTCGAAGGCGATCTTGAGGTTCACGGCCAGCGACTCCTTGACCTGGCCGATCAGGGCGATCCCTTCGGCGCGCGAGCGGAACTCGGTGCGAAGGTTCTCCGCGAGATTCATGCCGATCCCGTGCCGATCGATGCAAAGGCGACGCAGGCGCGTCGACGATTTGAGCAGCTCGCGCAGGAATGCCTCCTGTGCCTGGAAGCGCGATCGGTCGAACGACTTTCCCATGCGGTAGGTGACGCGCTTGGAGGTCTTCTCAAGGACGATCAGCTCCGACGTGTTCCGCGTGCGGCCCACATCGAACCCGGCGAAGAGATCGCCCTCGGTGTTCTTCAGGAGAGAATCGATGGTGTCGTAGGTGTCCAGCTCGTCCTGGCAGCAGGCGAAGATGAGGTCGTAGGAGAAGAACGTCTGGCTCTCGTCATTGAACGAGAGTTCGTATTCCTGCCGGAAGTCGTCCAGCTCCATCGTGTGGAAGATGTCCACCAGCGTCGGCTGGCCGAAAGCGTGGACCCGCTCTGCGGTGTCCAGGCCTGGGGTTTCCTTCGCCGCCCGGGCGACGTCCGTGCAGAACTCCGGGCAGGCCCACCACGGAATCGATGCGCGCGTGAACATCGGATACTTCCGCCGTTCTTGCTTCATGATCTCGTGGAAGAGGTCGCCGACGGTGAGCGGGGTAGACCCGCTGGTGAGCTGCCCGTCGCCGCGCGAGACGATGGGCACGGCCGCGACGTAAATCGACCGCTGCTTGTGGCCGTAGTGGGCGAACTCGTCGAGGAAGACGTCCGCCTTGTGCTTTCCACGCGGGTCCTTGCAGGGGTGCGAGATGAGCCGCGAGCGGTAGCGGCCAGACGGG
>JACPRB010000098.1 GCA_016190155.1 Planctomycetota bacterium | reverse complement strand
TTCTACCGCCCGGACGTCGACTTCATCACCGGAAGATGGCCCGACCGCGACCCGCTCCCCGCCGTCGTGAAGTTCCACGAGGACCTGAAGGCGCTCGACATCGATCTGGTCGTGGTGCCCGTGCCGGTAAAACCCTCGATCTATCCCGAACGCCTCGCCCCAGGATACGACGCCGCTTCAGGGCCGCCGGTCAACTCCGAGCTGTCGCGCTTCACTCGACGGTTGGCCGAGCGTGGCGTCGCCGTCATCGACTTGACGCGCGACCTCTGGGAGGCACGCGACAAGGAACCGCTCTACCTGCCGCGCGATGCACACTGGACTCCCCAGGGGATGAGCCTCTTCGCCCAAGCGCTCACCCGCGAGCTGCGGCAGCGGTTCGAGTACCTCCGATTCGGCGTCAGATCCTACGTCAAGCGCCCGGCGGAGGTCTCCAACACGGGCGACATCCTCGACATGCTCCGGCTGCCCGTCCGGCCGAAGACGACCGTGACGATCGAGCAGGTGTGCGACACGGACACGGGCGAACCGGTCGTGGACGACGAGAGCAGTCCGGTGGTTCTCTTGGGCGACAGCGCGGTCAACATCTACTCCGCGGAAAACCTGCGGTGGGGCCGGCATGCGGGGCTGGCGGAGCATCTGTGCCTGAATCTCGGCAGGCCCATCCACTGGATCGCCGTCAACGGCCAAGCAGCCACTCAGGTGCGCCGGCGTCTCCTCGAGGAAGGACTGGCCGGCCGGCGTCTGGTGATCTGGGAATTCCTGGCGAGGGAATTGACGCAAGCCGACTGGGAGACGCCGCCGTCGGGAGACGCGATGCCACCGGAGGCCCTGCCGGATCGACTGGAGGTGAAGGCGAAACTGGTCCGGAAGACCGCCCCACCGGTGGCGGACGAAGAGGAGATCTATCCGGACACGTTGGGCACGCTGCTCTACGAGATCCAGGAGGTTCTGGCGGGGGATTACGCGCGCCGAGAGCTGCTCGTCGTGGATTGGGTGCAATATGATGGAGGATTCACGAGCATCGAGGATCTGTCCATCGGGGAGGTTCATCACCTGATCCTCGAACCTCTCCGACATGCGCGAAGGCGCGACGATGCCCTTCGATCGGCCGGCACGACTGATGACGTCAAGCGAAGGGACCTACCCGCCTTCTGGGTGGTGGAGCGCCGGCGGTAGAGAAAGCCGCCCCCCACGAACCCTTTCGATCCCCAACCAAACTGCTAGAATGAGCCACCCATGACAGAACACTCCTACGACATCGCGATCATCGGCGCCGGCATCGTCGGCGCCTCCATCGCCTATCACCTCGCCAAGCGAGGCTGCACGAACGTCGTCGTCGTCGAGAAAGAGATCAATCCCGGCATGGGCTCCACCTCCAAGGCCGCCGGAGGCATCCGCGCCCAATTCAACTCGCGCATCAACGTCGAACTGTCTCAGATGTCCATCTCCGCATTCGAACGCTTCCCGCAGGAGATGGGGGTGGACGTGGTCTTCAACCAGGTGGGCTACCTCTGGATCGCCACGCGACCGGAAGACCTGCGGCTGTTCGAGCGCAACGTCGCGGATCAACGCAAGCTGGGCCTGGACGTGCAGTTGCTCGACCGCGAGGGCGTGCGCCGAAAGGCCCCGTACGTGCGGATGGACGACGTCTTGGGCGGCACCTTCCATCAGAAGGACGGATACGCGCCCCCGGCGGACTACGTGATGGGGTATTGCAAGCGGGCCAAGGAGATGGGCGTGCGCATCCTCTTGGGGACCGCCGTCACCGGCCTCATCGTCCAGAACGGCGCCGTGGCCGGCGTGCGAACCGCCGCCGGAGAGATCCACGCCGAACGCGTCGTCTGCTCGGCGGGGGCGTACTCGGGGAAGATCGGCGAGATGATCGGCGTCGAGATTCCGGTCCAGCCCGTCCGACGGCAGTGCTTCGTGACCGAGCCGATCCGCGAGTTGCCTCATCCGATCCCGATGACGGTCGATTACACGACCGGCGTTTACATGCACTCGGAATCGGGAGGCGTCCTCATCGGGCTGGCCGACAAGGATGAGCCGCCGAGCTTCAACGAGAACATCGACTGGTCGTTCGTCGAGAAAGTCGCGGAGTTGGCCATGCGGCGCGTGCCGATCCTCGAGCAAGCCCAGGTCCGTACCGGCTGGGCCGGGCTGTACGAGGTGACGCCGGATCACCATCCCATCATCGGAGACTTGCCGGGCGTGAAGGGCTTCACGCTCGCCACCGGTTTCAGCGGCCACGGCGTGATGCACGCGCCCGCGACGGGACAGCTCGTCGCCGAACTGCTCACGACCGGCCGCACGTCCCTGGACCTGCGCCCGCTGCGCTGGAGCCGCTTCCGCGAAGGCGATCTGATCAAGGAAACCCACGTCATATGATCCGTTCACCCGTTCTTCCGTTCGAACGGATGAACGGGTCGACGGGCGAACGAAGGAACCAACGAGTAAGCGTTTGAACGGATGAACCGATGAACCTCGTCTTCATGGGCACTTCGCCGTTCGCCGTGCCCGCTCTGGAACGTCTGCTGGAGTCGCCTCACCGGATCATGACCGTCGTCACGCAGCCCGACCGCCCGCGCGGGCGCGGGTTGGAGGTGCAGCCCAGCCCCGTCAAAGAGGCCGCCCTCAAGCGCAACCTCCATCTCCTCCAGCCGGAGGACGTCAACGCGTATGAATCGATGCGCGAGCTGCGGGCGTTGTCGCCGGACACCATCGTCGTCGCCGCCTACGGCCAGAAGCTCGGCAATGAGCTCCTGACCTTGGCCCGCCGGTATTGCGTCAACATCCACCCGTCGTTCCTGCCCAAATACCGCGGGCCGGCTCCGGTGGCGCGCGCCATCCTCAACGGCGAAACGGTCACCGGAGTGTGCATCATCAAGCTGGTCGAAAAGATGGACGCCGGCCCGATCCTCGGCGTCAGCCGCGTCGAAATCCCGCCGACGGCGACCACACCGGAGATGGAGGCCAAACTCGCGGAGGTCGGCGCCGACCTTCTCGTGGAAGTGCTCGACGACATCCAGAAGGACACGGTGGTCGAGCTTCCGCAGGACGAACGCGACGCCACGTACGCGCGCAAGTTCGAGAAGGGCGATGGCCGGATCGACTGGCGCAAGCCCGGCTTCAAGATCCACAGCTTCGTTCGGGCGCTGCAGCCTTTTCCAGGAGCCTTCGCGTTCCTGGGCGGCACGCGGTTGACCCTTTACGAGGTCCAGCCGGTCCGGGGGAAATCGTCCCAACGGCCGGGCATCGTGACGACCGTGGAAAAAGACCTCTTCAAAGTCGCCTGCGGAGACGGCGAGGTGGCGGTCCTCGAACTTCAGCCCGAGGCCAAACGCCGCATGACGGCCACGGAGTTTCTCAACGGCCACAAGCTGAGCGTCGGGGACACGCTGGGGTGACGGCGGCTCAGTCGCCGATCTTGTGCGTCTCCTTGTGCTTCTCCCACCATTGCTGCGCCGCGGCCGCCCCGTCCTCCGACCGGAAGATGTTCACGAAGACCTGTCCACCGGTGAGCCGCCGCAGAGTGAAGGAGGCGTTCCAGCGCGTCTCCAGATCCGGATCCCGCAGCAGATCGATCAGCTTCGGGATCACGGCCGTGTCCCGCGTCCGATCGGCGGCCAAGAAGGACGCCCGGCTCATCCATCGATTGGCGTCCTTGAATCCGCTGAGCAGACGCTCCCGCGCCTTCGGCGTGCCGATCCATCCCAGCGCGATGTGCAGATAAAGCCGCACTTCTTCGTCCGTCGCCCGCTCGTAGGCCGCCACCAACGCCTCGCCGGCTTTGGAAACGTCCACGAGCATGAACACCTGGGCCAGCGCACGTTGCGTCTCCAGCGGCAGCTTGTCGTCGGCGAGACGTTCGCAAAGCGCCTTGAGCATCGCTGGCGCTTCCAACACGTCGCGATGAGAAAGCCCGGACAGCAGATGAGGGTTCGTGTAATACGGCTCCGTGCACCAAGGGAATCCCGCATCGTGCTCTCGCGGCCAGGCGACCAGGCCGTCTCCCCACCCGCTGTACTCCCCTTGGGGCAGCGCCTCCTGCAGCTCGCGCAAGAAACCGTCCACCTTGCGAGCGATCAGTTCCGGAAAGGCGTCGTAGACCTTCCATCCGATCAAGAGGTCCATCAGGCGCTCGCGCGTCTCGAGGTCCGTCTCCTTCTTCACGACCTCCAGCACCAGCGGGACCGATTGGCGACCGAGCTCCTTGAGGCCCTCGATCGCCCCCGTGCGCACCGACACCTCGTCGGAGTGCAATTCCTCGACGTGCTTCTTGACCCGCTCGGCCAGCTGCTCGGGGGGAAGGGCCGCGGGCTCGGGCTCCTCCGTCGCCGCCGGACGGACTACCGGAGGCCCACCGGGGCGGTACGAAACCCTCAGCTGGAAGAACCCGACGGGAAACATCAATGTGCCCGTCTGAGCCAACATGCCGCACCCACTGTCGAAGGATTCCGCCGTCGCGCCGTCGGCGTCCTCCGAGAGCAACACCGTCGACCAGGCGTCCAGATTCAGACTCTTCGAGACGTCGGCAATGCCTCCTCTGAGAACCTGCTGAAGAAGCTGCCAGAGCGCCCGATGCTTCACGGCGAAAAGCTTGGAAGCCGACGCCAGCCCTTGCGGCAGATTCTTGCGGATGTCCGGACCCTCCTTGAACGTCTGGAGCGCCGCCTCCAGCGTCGCCTTCTTCCCGGTAAACAGGCAGGCGGTCCCGTGCAGCGCGATGCAGGGGAGCTCCCCCTCGCTCTTGCCGATGTAAAGCGTGGCGTCGCCGTCCGCGCTTCTCTCGTACGACCCTTCCGGAGCTCTCTGCACCCATTTCTCCACCAGCGCCCGCGCCTTCTCGGTATCGGACACCCCGATCACGACCAGGAGCGCCTTCTCGGTCTCTCGCCCCGACGTGAACGCGTCGTCCCCGACGAACGCCAGCAGGCCCTCCTGACCGATGACGGGGGCCAGATCAGCCGGGCAAAAACCGATTTCGCGTTCCATCTCGCGGTTCATCTCGGCCAAGACATCCTGGGCCTGCTCGCCGCGCGCCTGCTTCTCGATCTCCCCGGCCCGCTTGATGAGCGCCTCGATGGAGGTCCACAGCTCCTGGGCGCTCTTGACGTCGACATGGGCGACGAGCTGCGCGTCGGCCGGAACGTAGCGCAGCGTCTCCTTCGGCCCCGCAGGCTGGCGCCAGACGTCGAGCAGCCGGCACGGCGGATCGACGTGGACCCGCGTCCGACAGGCGACGCGACCGGGCTCGAACGCCGCTTCCAACATCGTGCCCCGGATCTTGCGAAGATCGAGGACCGCGTCCGTCTGGTCCATCGAAAACGCCATCGAACGACGAGATCCTCCGAAGCCTTCCATCATGTCGAGACTGAATGATGCGAAGGCGCGCAGAATCGGCGCTTCGCCGCGCGGCGACGAGAACGCTTTGTACAGGCGGTTCGCGCGAAGGTCCTCCGTGGAGCGCCGTCCGGCGGCGCGGTCCAGCGCGCCCGTCAACACGTCCCACTGTGTCGTCATGATCAATCGGTTTTCCAACGCCGTCACCAGGAGGGGGTCGTCGAATCGCATCTCGCCCATCTTGCGGATCGCCTGCACCTTCGCGCCCTGATGCGCGCGCTCCTCGAAGGCGAACACCTTGAGGTCTTCATCCACGATTCGCTTGAAGAACTCCGGATCGGACGAGGTGGCGATGACCAGCCATCCCGGCGCACCCTCCTCGTTCTCCGAGGGCAGCAGCCCGACCGCCAGGCGCTGTAACGACGGGAGCCCCTTCTCCAAATCCTTCCGCAACTTCTCGGGCACCGCGTCCAAGCCGCCGCCGACGGCCTTCTCGATCGCTTGGCAAACCTCCGACTTGCCCTCCTGCGTGCAGAAGGCGCCGACATACTCCTTCCAATCCTTCAGAACTTGCGGGCCCCTCGAAAGCTCCGCGAAGAACATCGTATCCTTCGGCAGGAGTTCCGCGACGTCGTCGGGATTTCCCGGCGTGGCCTGTTGGAAGAAGATAGATCCTCCGGTGGCCGCCAGAAACGCCGCGCACAGGAACGTCCCCAGAACTCCTTTGATCAGCAGCATGGTTCGCCTCTTCGAAAAAGACCCGCGAGACATGATCGGGCGATCGTATACGGGTCGTGATTCGAATGCACGTTATTGAATGTCGATCGCCTGACGCACGGCGGCGACGAAGCGCTCGACGTCGCGCGGCCCGCCGCCCTGTTGCACGATCCGCAGCAGGGCGCTGCCGACGATGACGCCGTCGGCCACCGACGCCACGGCGCGCGCTTGCTTGGGAGTCGAGATGCCGAACCCGACGCACAGCGGCCGTCGGGTGAGCCTCCGCACACGCCGGACGAAGGCGCCCACGTCGCGGGGAAGCGCGCCGCCCGTCACGCCCTTCATGGAGACGAGATAGATGAAGTCGCGCGAGAGGCGATCGATGAGCCGCACACGCGCATCCGTGGTGGTGGGGGCGCACAGGAAGATAAGGGGCACTCCCGCCATCGCTGCTGCGGCGCGGGCCTCGGCTGATTCTTCCGGCGGGAGGTCCGGGACGATGACGCCCGAAACGCCCGTCCGCCGGCAGCGGTTGAAGAAGCGCGGGAGGATGAACTGCAGGATGGGGTTGAGGTAGCCCATGAGAATGAGCGGCCGCTCGCGGAACTTCTCCGCCAGCGCGAACGCGTCCACGAGCGTCACGCCGCGACGGAGCGCGGCCTGGCTGGCCGCCTGGATGACCGGTCCGTCGGCCAGGGGATCGCTGAAGGGGATGCCCAGCTCGATGCGGTCGGCGCCTCCCGCGGCGCAGGCTTTGAGGAGATCCAAGCACTTGGCCCGCGTGGGGAAGCCGGCGGTGAGGAAGGGGATGAGGAGCTTGGGGCTCATGCGCCCCCCACGATGTCCATGTCCTTGTCTCCGCGACCGGAGATGTTGACCACGAGGATCGACCCCTTCTTCATCCGAGGAGCCAGCGTCTCCGCGTAGGCAACCGCATGCGCGCTCTCCAGCGCGGGCATGATGCCCTCCTCCCGCGTCAGGCGATGGAATGCCGCCACCGCCTCGCCGTCCGTCACCGACACGTACTGCGCCCGACCGCTGTCCTTGAGCTTGGCGTGCTCCGGGCCGACGCCCGGGTAATCGAGCCCGGCCGACACGGAATGCGTAGGCCGGATCTGGCCCCACTCGTCCTGAAGAAGATAGCTCATGCTCCCGTGCAACACGCCCGGGCGTCCCGCGCCGAGCGTCGCGGAATGGCGGCCCGTCCTTATTCCCGCGCCTCCCGCCTCGACGCCGATCAGCCGCACCGCGCGATCGCGGATGAAGTCGTGGAAGATCCCGATCGCGTTGGAGCCGCCGCCGACACAGGCGACGATCGCGTTGGGACGGCGCGGCGCGAGCTGCCGGCGCACCTCGCGGCCGATCACGGACTGGAAGTCGCGCACCATCATCGGATACGGATGCGGGCCCACGACGGATCCGATGACGTAGTGCGTGGTATCGACGTTCGTCACCCAATCGCGGATCGCCTCGTTGATCGCGTCCTTGAGGGTCTTGGTGCCGCTTCCGACCGGCACGACCTGGGCGCCGAGGAGCTTCATGCGATAGACATTGAGCGCTTGGCGGCGGCAGTCCTCCTCGCCCATGTAGACGACGCATTCCAGGCCGAAGAGGGCGCAGCCGGTGGCGGTGGCCACGCCGTGCTGGCC
>JACPRB010000097.1 GCA_016190155.1 Planctomycetota bacterium | reverse complement strand
GAGCTTGTCTAGCAATGCCGTGATCTTGCTCGGGCCCGTGCCCCATAAGAGGCACGTTCACGAGCCGAAAATGCTGTGCTCGGCATGAAGCCAGGAGGAAGAGGGGGCTTCTTCGCACGAAAGGTGAGGATGCCTCTTCCATCGGAGGTGTCGCCTTCCTTTCCTGGTTTCCCGCCTTCCTCAGAGGTACTCCGATGACATCTCTTGAGGCCCAGGGGGGCATGCTCGAACAGTCTCGGAGAGTCGCATGAGAATCTTCTCAATAAAGCAAGAATCCGGCTGATAGGAACACAACTCCCAAGGAAATCCCAACTCCCAAGATGGTCAACTGAGCTTGCTGATGATCGCGCTGAGGATATTGAGAAGTTCTGTGGCTTCGCCCATCAGAGCGCCGACATCCAGCCCCCATCGGCGTTCGAGGAGGCGTAGCCAGAAGCGCGTCTCGCGAGCCTCCTTCCTGGCCACGACCAGTGTGCGGCGCCGATCCGGTTGGGTGATCGCGCCGGCGGCTTCCTCGACGTTCGAGCCGATGGAGGCGGCCGATCTGGCCAATTGGGATCGCACCATCTGGGCCTCGACGCTTTGCGGGAGAGATGCCGTCATCTGGGATTTGTGAGTTGGGATTTGGGATTTTCTCCCTTCGGCTGCGGTACACTAAATGACCGTGCACGAATACTGAACAAGAGCGCGCGGGCATTTACCCTGGACACAAGCCTCGCCCGCTTCGCGGGCGCTTTCCGCAGAGCGGAAAGCACGCCGCTGGCGGCGTGGGCTTGTGTCCAGGGTAAACCCGCCGTTCACGGATGTTCACGGATCGTGAACGGCGATTTAGCTTTCGTGGAATCACTTACGGAGCGATCATGGCAGTGAGCGAGGGGAACCGGCCTCGCGGCCGCGAAGACTTGCTGTACCAGGAGGTCACCGACGGGGGCGTCCTGTTCGACCCGGACGGGGAGAAGGTGTACGTCCTCAACGCCAGCGCCGCCTTCGTGTGGAACTGCTGCGACGGCGCGCATTCCAGCGAGGAGATGCTCGACGAGCTGGCCGCCTCTCTGGGACCGGGCGCTCCCGACCGCACGACCCTTCGCGCCGATATCGACAAGGCGATCGAGCACTTCCGGCGCAACGGATTGCTGGCGGACGCGTGAAGCCGAGCCCCGGGGCGAGGACCCAGAGGGGAACAGAGGACGCAGAGCCGAAAGACCTAACACCAAAGGACGCTGAGAACCGAGAGAAGCCCCCTTGAACAAAGTGCCGCCGATCCGCGTGAACGTGGTGCTCGCCGAATTGACCTTCCCCATTCGTGTCGAAGGGGATTCCTCTCTGGCCGCATGGGTGCGCGAGACCTATCCGATCAGCCGGGACGGCCGCGGAGCCGCTCCCGTCCACGTGTCTTGGAATCCCGGTCGAGGGATTCTGCGGCACGACGGCCGTCTCATCAAACGCGCCCGTTCGCGGGAGGAACTCCTCCAGTTCGTCGAGTGGCACCTCGCCGGCGAAGCAATCCGGCGCTGGAGACCGCGGGCGTTCCTCCTCCATGGGGCATGGATCGCGCGCGGGCGGGACGGCGTGCTTCTGGCCGGCGCGCACGGATTCGGGAAGACGACGCTCGCCGTCGCCATGGCCCTGCGACATCGCTGGCGCCTGCTGGGAGACGACGTCGTCATCGTGAAGCCGGGAGGAACGGTGCGGCCGCTGGATCGTCCGGTGCGTCTCAAACCCGGCATCGCCTCCGCGTTGCCCGAGGTCCGGCGCTTGCCCGTCGGCTTCGGCCCTTGGAAAGCCGGGTGGCCGCTGCTCGTGCCCCTGCGCGCTTTCCGCAGGAGTTCCGGCCCCGCGCCGAGACCGCGCGCGATCGTCATTCTAGGGCCGTCCGGCCCCTCCGAGCCGATCGTTCGCAGGCTCGGCGAAGGAGAGGCCGTCGCGCGGTTGGCCCGTTTCGTGATGAACTTCCGCGACCGTCCGGCGGAAGCGCTGGAGCGCTTGGCGTCGCTGGCGCGCCGCGCGTCGGTCTTTCATCTCGAAGGCGGCTCGCTCGCGCGACGGTGCGCGGCGGTCGAGACTTTCGTATCCGGGAGGGCTTCATGAGCGTCGAGTATTACGCGTTTCTCCTCACGGACCGACTCCGCATCGAGTCCTTCCTCCGCTCGATCGCTGCGACGGTGAAGCCCGGCGACCGCGTCCTCGAGGTCGGCTGCGGCATCGCGACGTATGGGCTCGCCGCCGTTCGCGCTGGCGCGGCCTGCGTCGACGCGATCGATTTCAATCCCGTGGCGATCGCGCTCGCCCGCGAGATGGGCGTCGAGAAACAGAACGTTCGTCTCATCGAGAAGCGCGTCGAGGAGGTGGAGCTGCCCGAGCGGGCGGACGTCGTTCTCTTTGAGGACTTCAGCTGCTTCGGAGTCGCTCCGGGACTGCGCGCGCTCCTGGCGCACGTTCAGGGTCGCCTGGCCCGGCCTGGGGCGCGGTACATTCCGTCGGCGGTCGAGCTTCTCGCCGCGCCGGTGGACGCGCCTATCGACGCGGTAGGACCCGAGGACTCCGCTTGGCTGCCCTTCTCGGACGAAGCGCTGTCCCTTCTTCGCAAGCGGTTTCTCAACGTCCCGACCTCTCGTCGTCTCGAACCCACGCACCTGGCGGGATCGGCCTGCGTGCTGCATCGGCTCGATCTGTCGGAACCGTTGCCCAAACGTTCGGTGCACTCCGCCACGACACATGCCGGACGCACGACACAAGCGACGGGGATCGCCGGGTGGATGCGGCTGGAGCTGCCGGGGGGCGCCTCGATCGAGACGGCGCCGGGAACCAAGTTCGCCTGGGGCCAGATGTTCTTCCCGTTTGAGACTCCACTGCCCTGTCGGCCGGGGGAGCCGCTGGAGATCTCCGTCGAGACGATTTGGGGGCCGGACTCGAAGGCGCTCTTGTGGCGGTGGCGGCTGCACGGCGCCACCGGCGCGCGCGAGGGGTGCACCCTCAATTCGCTTCCGGGGGGCGCGGCGCTCTTGCGGCGAGGCTCGCCGGAATTCGTCCCCCGGCCCTCTTCGCGGAAGGAGGCGGTCGCGGCGCTGTGTCAGGCGGTGGATGGGACGCGGAATCTTTCCGAAATCGCGCGGATAGTGTATAATAAATGCACTCCGCGTTTTTCGAGCGAACTCGAGGCGCTGGACTTCGTTCTGGACGCCCTGAGTTGCTCGACGGGGCTGATCGAGGACCGCCCATGAAGAACCCGAAGGGAGATTTGAAGAACTGCGCCTCCTCGCGCAGGGAGTTCCTGAGAAAGGCGCTGCGGACGACGGCCTACACGGCCCCGATCATCGCCGCGATGTCGATGCGCAACCTCGCGGTGGCGCAGCCGTCGGACCCGGGATGGAAGGGAAAGGGCATGATGGGCTAGACGGCCCGACATCAACAAGATCGAGGACCGCACATGAAGGAAGATTCGAAAGACATCGCCGCTTCGCGCAGGGACTTCCTGAAGAAGGCGCTGCGGACGACCGCTTATACGGTCCCTCTCGTCACGGCGATGTCCATGCGCAGCTTCGCCGCGGCGAAGCCGTCGAAGCCGCCGATGGACATGGGCATGGGCATGGGCTAGCCGAGCGCCCGCCTCAATCGCGCAGGACCGGCCGCCACCACGTCCAGCAACTCACGGCAAGAGTCCACGCACAGCGCCTTGAGCAAGTAACGATACCGCGGCTCCTGCTCTCGATCCGCACGACACAGCTCAGCCGGCACCGTCAACCGGCGGATCCAGCGCCGGCGCCACGGCGGCGGGGCGAGTTCCTCCAGGACGAACGGCGGCACGGGGGCGGCCAGGAGAGAGCGCGCCACGTCCAACCCGACCCAGAGGGAGCACTTGAGTCCCCATGCGCGGGCCCGCTCCAGCGTCACCGGCCAGTCGAGCGGATGGGCGCACAGCCGGGCGAAATCGACGAACAGGATCAGGCGATCCGCCGCGCTCCGCACCAGGTTGGCGGCCGCCAGGAGAAGATCGTCTTCGAACGACGGCACGGGAATCCCGCCGGCGGAACGCGCGCGGGCGATCACGTCCGTCACCGGCACACGGACGGACGCCTGCAGACCGTCCCGCCCCGTGAAGTCCCAATGGAGGTCGACGCACATGTCCATGCCGCCCGGGGACGAACGATGGTAGTCCACTTCCATGGGATTGTCCGTGGGCGCCGTGACGAAGCCCATATCGCGTAGCGCCTGGTCCGCGCGCCGGCGATCTTGGGGATCCACCAGCACGTCGAGATCTCCGAAAGGCCGCAGGGCGGCAGCGGGATAAACGCTGAGCGCCATGGCGACACCCTTGACGAACACCGCGCGCAGGCCGGCCGACGCGAGCGCGCCGGCGACCTCCGCGGCGACCCGCAACTGCGCGCGCGTGCACGCCTGCTGCACGAACGCCGCCTCCCGCAGGCCAGGAACCGGATTCAAGGCGCGATGAGCGAGCT
>JACPRB010000092.1 GCA_016190155.1 Planctomycetota bacterium | reverse complement strand
TTACCCGTTCCTGCGCTGGAAGGCCTTCCCGAAAGGGCGTGTGTGGCTGGCGGAGAACGGGGGAACGGGTGAACCGGTGAAACGGAGCGCCCAGTAAGCCCCAAGAACTCTCCGACTCCACACTGCACTTGCGATCCTCCTCCCGCTTCCCTTATAGTCAGGCACCCCACGTGTCTCGCTTGCCGAAAAATGAATCCGAGACGAGCCTCGGAGGAAACCGCAGGGACTTTCCCGCCACCACCTGGGGAATGGTCGCCGGCGTCCGCGACGACGCCTCGCCCCGCCGCCGCGAAGCCCTCGAGAACCTCTGCCTCCGATACTGGAAACCCGTCTATCACGCCATCCGCGCGGCATGGTCGAAGGACAACGAAGCCGCCAAGGACCTGACGCAGGCCTTCTTCCTCTCGCTCCTCGAAGGCGACGCCCTGCGCCGATACGCGCCCGAACGCGGGAGCTTCCGCGCCTATCTCAAGGGGATCCTGCGCAACTTCGCCGCCGACCGCCACGACCTCGAACGCGCGCTCAAACGCGGAGGAGGAACGAAGACGCTCTCCCTCGAGGGACTCCCGAAAGATCCAGGATCGATCCCTCCCGATGCCCTCTTCGAGCGAGCGTGGAAGAAAGAAGTGTTCGAACGGGCGTTGGATGCGGCACGCCGCTGGTTCTCCTGCCGCGGTCGCGAGATCCAGTTCCGCGTCCTCGAAGCAATCGACCTGGCGGCGAACCGCCCCACCTACGCCCAGGTGGCCGAGCGCCTCAGCCTCACCGAAGCCGTCGTGCGCAACTACCTGTTCCTGGCGCGCGAGCGCGTCCGCACGGAAGTCCGCGCGGAACTCTCCGATCTCGTCACCGATCCCCAGACCCTCGAGGAGGAATGGAATGCCTTCCACAACTCCTGACCCTTGGGTGGATCGGATGACGGAGGCCCTCCGCGAGCACGAACGCGACCGCCGGGAAGAGATTCGCTTCCCCGGCTACGAGGTGATCGAGAAGCTCGGCGAGGGCGGCATGGGGGCCGTGTTCAAGGCGCGCGACACCCAACTCGATCGCGTCGTCGCCATCAAGATCCTCCGAAGCGACGCGACCTCCCATCTCCTGCAGGAAGCGCGCGCGGCGGCGCGACTCAATCACCCCAACATCATCCAGACCCACGCCGTCAACGAGCGTCACAATCCGCCGTTCTTCGTGATGGAATTCATCGGCGGCGCCACACTGGCCCAATCGAGGAGAAGACCCGGCGCCCTCGAAGTCGCCGCGCTGCTCGAGAAGCTCGCGCGCGCGGTCCATTACGCCCACTCGCGAGGCGTGGTCCATCGCGATCTGAAGCCTTCCAACATCGCGCTCAGCGAGAACGGAGAACCCAAGATCCTCGATTTCGGGATCGCCCGACTCGGCCAGTCGCAAGACCCGCCAACCGACGGATTCGCAGGGACTCCCCTGTACGCCGCCCCCGAGCAGTTCGACCCGGCGGCGCCCCACGGCCCGGCCCTCGACATCTACGGCCTGGGCGCGATCCTCTACGAACAACTCACCGGCCACCCCCCGTTCGTCGCAACCTCGACGAGCGATCTCATCGACAAGATCCGCCACGACAATCCGATGTTCCCTCGCGAGCGCGCGCCCGAAGTGCCCGAGCCGCTTCAACGGATCTGCCTCAACGCGCTGGAGCGCGACGCGCGCAAACGCTATCCGACGGCGCTGGAGATGGCGGATGACCTGCGCCGCTTCATCGAGGGAGTCCCTGTCCTGGCGCGCCCCACGCTCTATGACTCCGCCCTCGAAGGCAAGGTGCGGTTGCACCTCGACGATATCGCTCGCTGGCACGGCGAACAGTTGATCGACCATCGGGAGAGAGATCGACTGGTCCGGACTTACCAAAGAATCCTGCCCGGCGAGATCGAATGGCTCGGCGCTCTGCGCCGCATCCGCGCGTCTCAGGTCTTCCTCTACCTTGGGGGTCTGCTGATCCTCCTGGGATGCGGAACGTGGATGATCCAGTACTGGGACATCCTGACGAGCGCGGAACGCATCATCGGTCTCGTCGGCCCCTGCGCGATCCTCTACGGAATCGGGCTGTATCTCTGGAGACAAGGACGGACCGGAACGGGCGTCGCCTTTCTCCTGGCAAGCGGATTCCTGGTCGCGCCGAGCTTCGCCGTCGTCTTCTCCCAGTTCGCCTGGTTCGGATGGAAGCAATCCGATTGGGAGATGTTCGATCGCACGTTCACGAACAGCCAGATGTTGATCGCCTCGGCGCTCGGACTGGGCTGGGCGCTGTGGATGCTCCATCGCTTCAAGGCCGCCGCCTTCTCCACCCTCGTCGCGATCCTCGCCGTGGCCGCGTACATGACCGCCTGGTTCGTGCTGGGGCTCAAGCCCCTCCTCGACGAAGAACAATTTGCGGCCGTCGGATTGAGGATCCTGCCGCTCCCGATCATCCTCGGCGTCGTCGGGACGCGCTGGATCGGGAAGACGCGCCCGAAGCTCGCCTCGCCTTTCTACGCGCTCGGTCTGGCCGGCCTCTTCGGGGGCCTCTCTCTCATCGCCGGCCACGCGCCCGAGGAGTGGCTGGGTGAACGCGGATCCGACGCCGTCACCATCGCGAAACTTCTCTTCATGGCGCCGGCGGCGATCTACTTCGGCATGGCCTTGTCATGCGACCGATGGGGAAACGAGCCGATGCGGTTCTTCGCGGTCTTCCTCTTCCTCGCCACGCCGCCGAGCGTCCTCGTGCCGTTGCATCTCTTGGAGGGAGACGGGCCGGTCGTTCTGGGGGATTTTCGCCTCTATGAGCTGCTCCTGCCCGCGGCCGCCCTGGCGTTCGCGATCCTGAGCGTCCCACTGCAGATCCGCGCCTTCCTGTACGCGGGCCTCGCCTATGTGGCCGTCTCCGTGCAGCGCCTGACCTTCAATCACTTCGAAGAGGAGCGCGCGTGGGCGCTCTCGCTCATCGCCTCGGGTTTGGCCGCCATGCTCCTGGTCTTGCTCGCGCAGCGGCTTCGCAGGGGCAAGATTCCTGATCATTAACTTCCCCGCCCTTTCCCGCTATCATGCCCGCGTGCCCGACACCCCCGCCATCCTGAACGCCGCCGCCCGCGTCCCGCCGTTCGCGCTCTCCGCCGAGGCCGTCGCCCGCGCCTACGGCCGCCCACCCAGCCGCGGCGCTCGCCGCTTCGCCGCCTACGACGAAGACGCCCTCACGCTCGCTACCGACGCCGCCGCGCTCTGCCTGCGCGCGACCGCCCCGTCACACGTTCGAGCCCTCTACGTCGCGTCCACCACCTGGCCTCGCGCGGCCGCCGCCCAGGCCGAACGACTCGCCGCCGCCCTCGACCTGCCGCCGTCCGTCGAGATCGCCACCTTCGGCGGCTCCTGGCGCGGCGGCGCGACGGCGCTGCACATCGCCCTCACGCGCCCCACCTGGCCCGCGCTCGTGGTCGCCGCAGACCGATTGACCGCGCCACCCGGCTCGGAACGCGAGACCGAACTCGGTGACGGCGCCGCCGCCGTGCTCGTCGGCCCGGGAACCGGCCTGGCGCGCATCGCGTCGTGGACCTCAACCAGCGAACCCATCGAATGGGAGACGCCGGACGCGCGCCTTATCGCGACGCATGCATCCCGATTGGCCTCCGCCGCTCCACGCGACGGATGCGCCCGCGCCGCCGTTTCCGCCCCCGGCCCGCGAGCCGCCCGCGCCGCCGCCGGCGCGCTGAACCTGCCCTCCTCCCTCGGAGCCATGGAGCAGATCGGCTTCTGCGGCACGGCGCATCCGCTCCTGGCGCTCGTCGAACTCCTCGAGACCGCGCGACCCGGCGAACGCGCCCTCTGGCTGACCTGCGCCGAAGGCAGCGAATCGGCAACCCTCGAGATCACGGCGACGCCGACCCGCACGTTCGGTCCCGCGCTCGAACGCGCGCGCCCGATGAACGAGTATGGCCGATGGCTCGCCTCGCGGTCGTTCTTCGAAAACGGCGCCACCGCGAACGCCTTCTCGTCGCCCGCCCTGGAGCAACGCGACGCCGACTTCCTCATGCGCCTTCGCGGCACGCGCTGCGCCTCTTGCGGCGCCACGCACACGCTGCCGGCGCCCGCCTGCCCACGCTGCGGCGCCTCCGAGGGATTCACGCGCGTCCCGCTGTCGCGCGCCGGCACGATCTTCACGTTCACGCACGAGCACTACGTGCCCAGCCCCACGCCGCCCGTCACGATGGCCGTCGTCGACCTCGACGGCGGCGGACGCCTCCTCGTGCAGGTCGCGGACGCCGCGCCCGACGACGTGCGGATCGGCGCCCGAGTCCGGTTGACGCTTCGCCGACTCCACATGGGTGGCGGCATCCCCAACTATTACTGGAAAGCGGTGCTCGAATGACCGGGCGCGTCGCGATCGCCGGCGCCGGCTGCACCCCGTTCGGCGAGCACTTCGACCGCTCCTACACCGACCTCGCGGCGGAGGCGTGCCACGAGGCGCTCGCCGAGGCGGGACTCTCGCCGAAGCATGTGGAAGCCGCGTGGCTCGGCACCGCGTTTCCCGACGTCGGCGTCTATCGCGGCCGATCCGGCATGGACCTCGCCGAGTCGCTCGGCCACGCGGGGATCCCGATCACCCGCGTCTCCAACTACTGCGCGACGGGCGGCGACGCGCTCCGCAACGCGGCCAACGCGCTGCTGGCGGGCGAGGTGAACGTGGCGCTCGCCGTGGGCGTCGAGAAGCAGCGCGACCGCGCGCCGCAGGAAAGCATCGTGAAGCTCATGGTCGAGACGGGGCACCCGTTCTACCAGAAGGGCTTCACCGCCGCCGGCACGTTCGCCGTCTTCGCCGCGCGCCGCATGAAGGAGCACGGGCTCACGCGCGAGGATCTCGCGGCCGTCTCCGTGAAGAACCACGCGCACGCCGCGCGCAACGCCAAGGCGCATCACCGAAAGCCCGTCACGGCCGAACAGGTGCTCGCCTCTCCGATGGTGGCGTGGCCGCTGACGCTCCTCGACTGCTGTCCGACGACCGACGGTGCGGCCGCCGTCGTGCTCGTGCGCCAGGAAGACGCGCGCCGGTTCCCCACGCCGGTCCTGGTCGCCGGCATCGGCTTCTCGGTCAGCTCCGGCTGGGACCAGCCGTTCCACGACGAGCGGTTCGACTTCATCGGATTCCCCGCCGTTCGGCAAGCGGCCCAGAAGGCGTACGCGCAGGCGGGAATGGACGACCCGATGAAAGACGTCCAGCTCGTCGAGGTGCACGACTGCTTCTCGATCAACGAACTCATCGCCTACGAAGACTTGGGGCTGTGCAAGGCCGGCGAATGCGCGCGTCTCGTACGAGATGGCGTAACGCGCCTGGGCGGACGCCTGCCGGTGAACGCCGGCGGTGGCCTGCTCTCGTGCGGGCATCCCGTCGGCGCGACGGGACTGCGCATGGTCTACGAGGTCGCGCGCCAACTGCAGGGCGCGGCGGGCGACCGCCAAATCGCCGGCGCGCGCCAGGGCATCACGCAGAACATCGGCGGCCCGGGGGCGGTAGGGTTTGTATCGGTGTTGAGGGCGCCCCTGTAGGCGTTCGACCGTTCACCCGTTCACTGGTTCTTGCGTTCAGGGCGCCTCGAAACCCGAAAAGCGGGCGTACTGGGCAACGGCCGAACGGTTGATCTGGTCAATCATTTGGGCTATCTTTCCCTCCACCGAGGAAAGGACGGTCTCTCATGACGGCGACGACAGGAATCGAACGGGCCGTACACACCCTCATCGAAAAACGCGCACTCGCCCCTCGCGTCACGCTCTATCGCATCCTGGCTCCGGCCGTGGCCGACGCGCGCAAACCGGGCCAGTTCGTCATCGTGCGGGTGGCCGAAGGCGGCGAACGCATCCCGTTGACGATCGCCGATGCCGACCCCAAGAACGGGACGATCACGCTCGTCGTGCAGGAGGTCGGCACGAGCACCGCCAAGATGGCGCGTCTGCCCGTGGGCACCGCGGTGGCGGACGTCGTCGGCCCCCTCGGCTCGCCGACCCACATCGAACGCGTCGGCCTCGTCGCCTGCGTGGGCGGCGGAATCGGCATCGCCCCCGTCCATCCCATCGCGCAGGGCATGCATGCCGCGGGCAATCAGGTGATCTCGCTCCTGTGCGCGCGCAACCGCGACCTCCTCTTCTTCCGCGAGGAGATGCGCCGCGCCTCTGACGAAGTCCGCATCTACACCGACGACGGCTCGGAGGGCAAGAAGGGGCTCGCCACCGACGCGATCAACGACCTCGTGAAAGAAGGCCGGCGGCCGAATCTCGTCGTCGCGATCGGCCCCGTGCCGATGATGAAATTCCTCAGCCGCCTGACCAAAGAGCTCGGCATCCCGACCGTCGTAAGCCTCAACCCGGTCATGGTCGACGGCACCGGAATGTGCGGCGGGTGCCGCGTGACCGTCGGCGGCAAGACCAAGTTCGTCTGCGTGGACGGACCGGAGTTCGACGGCCATCAGGTGGACTTCGACGAGCTGGTGCGCCGGCAGGCCGTCTACCGCGAAGAAGAGAAGCTCTCCTACGAACGATTTACGAAGGAACACCCATGAGCTCCGGGACCGCCATTCCCAAGGACCTCAAGCAGCGTTACAAGACGCCCCGCCAGGAGATGCCGTGTCGATCGGCGGAGGAGCGCCGCTGCGGTTTCGGAGAGGTCGCGCGAGGGCTCGCCGGCGACAACGCCAAGCTCGAAGCCTACCGCTGTCTCTACTGCAAGGAGCCGACGTGTGTCGGAGGCTGTCCCGTCGGAATCGACATCCCCGGCTTTCTCCACGCCGCGGAGTCGGGCGACTTCGCGGGCGCGCTGCGCGCCCTTCGACAGACGAACCTGCTTCCGGCGATCTGCGGCCGCGTGTGCCCACAGGAAGACCAGTGCGAGAAGGTGTGCAAGGCCGGCTCCAAGACGGGCAAGCCCGTGGCCATCGGGCGCGTCGAGCGCTTCGTGGCCGATTGGGCGCGCGAGCACGGAGCGGACGAGCCGCCCCCGTGCGCGCCGCCGACGGGCAAGCGCGTCGCCATTGTGGGTTCCGGCCCGGCGGGTCTGACATGCGCGGCCGATCTGGCACGGCAAGGGCACAAGGTCACGATCTTCGAGGCGCTCCATAAGCCGGGCGGCGTGCTGCTTTACGGGATCCCGGAGTTCCGGCTGCCGAAGGCCATCGTCGCGCACGAGATCCACGGGCTGGAGAAGATGGGCGTCGAGATCGTCTGCAACTTCGTGATCGGCCTGACGAAGTCGATGGAGGATTTGCGGCGGGAGTTCGACGCGATCTTCCTCGGCACCGGCGCGGGACTGCCCTACTTCATGGACATCCCGGGCGAGAACCTCGGCGGCATCTACTCCGCCAACGAGTACCTCACGCGCGTCAACCTCATGGGCGCGTACGACTTCCCCAAGAACGACACGCCGGTCGTGCGCGGCCGGCGGGTAGTGGTCGTGGGCGGCGGCAACGTCGCGATGGACTCGGCACGCACGGCGCTGCGCCTGGGCGCGCAGGAGGTCCGCTTGGTTTATCGCCGTTCGCGCGAGGAGATGCCGGCGCGCGCCGAGGAAGTCGAGCACGCCATCGAGGAGGGTATCAACTTCACGCTGCTGACCAACCCCATCCGCTACATCGGCGACGATCGCGGTCGCGTGACCGAGGTCGAGTGCATCAAGATGGAGCTCGGGCCGGCGGGACCGGACGGCCGGCGTTCGCCGGTGCCGATCGCCGGAAGCGAACACCGCCTTCCCGCGGACACGGTGGTGGTGGCCATCGGAAACGGCCCCAATCCGCTGGTCCCGCGCACGACGCCGGGTCTGGAGACGAAGAAGGGCAAGGTCCAGGCGCGCGACGCTTCCGGAAAGACGTCGCTCAAGGGCGTCTGGGCGGGCGGCGACATCGTGCTGGGGGCGGCGACGGTGATCCTGGCGATGGGCGCGGGCCGCGCGGCGGCGCAGTCGATGGACGAGTATCTCAAGACGGGGGCGTGGTAAGTCCGGTCGGCGCGTCTCCTATTCAGCGACGGATTTTTCATCCATAGACGCCTACAGCAATTGGGACAGGAAGGTCTTCGCCGGAACCACCAAGGGACCTCTCGGCTCGGCGTAACCGTTCAGCCGTTCCTTCGTTCTTCCGTTCACCGGTTCTTGCGTTTACCCGTTCCTGCGCTCGAAGGCCTTTGCGAAAGGTCGTGTGCGGCCGGCGGAGAACAGATGCCCGCGCGGACCAGAAGCCCGGAACGGGCGAACGGACAAACGGGTGAACCAGTGAACGGTTACGGCTCGGCAAAGCAGTCCGCGTCCACGAAATCGGCTTCGACCGCCAGCCGACTTGGCGCGGACCGCTGACGAAGGCCATCTGCCGGTGCGTGGCCAGATGTTCGGCGAGCAGGGCGTCGCAAAACAGACAAGACCATCTTACGAAGCCGGCGAGATTGGTCCCCCTTCTGACCGTTCCGCCCCTTGTCTCCCAACGCCGCCCGCCAGGATTGAGTCTCTCGTAAAAACAATGCTCAGTCAGTTTTCTTGGAGATCCTCCTTCGCTTTCGCGTCGTTTTCGAGGTTTCGCGAGCTTCGGAGGATGACTCGCTCGTAGGGAAGTGACTATTTACGAGCGAGTCAGGATTGATTCGAGTCTCTCAAGTCCAGCAGCACCACGAGCGCCTTCACCTGGACGCGGTCGGTCACGGCGTCCCTCATTTCGCGAACCGAATCGACCAGCGCTCCCCGTTGACATAAAGGAGGCTCCCGCGCGCCTCCAGCGGCGGATCCGCCGTATACCCCGCGGGATCGATCAGCGCCTCGCCCGACCCGCTCAACGTTCCATCCCGCCATTCCGCGGACGAACCCCAACCGGCGATGTGCCCGGGATTGGCGATGAGTCGCGGCCGATCCGACGCGCGCCTCACCACCCACACCCGCCCGTCCCGCGGCTCGACCGCGTCGTCAAGACGTTCGATATCGCGCCGGAACTCCCCGCTCCATGTCTCGTACGCGCACGAGACGCCTTCCAGCTTCACGACGCGCGTCTTGGGGACATCCGAGTAGTTGAGCAACGTATAGACGTCGTAGTCGTCGATCGACGCGCGCCACACCTCGGCGGAGACTTCCTCGACGGTCGAATACAGGCCGCCCGTGCCGTTCTCGTTGCGCACGCGCACCGCCAGGACGTTGTCCTCCTTGAGGGCGACCCGATACTTGCGGAACTCCCTCCAGCCCGTCGTCTCGCCGATCTTCTCCCCGTTGAGATACGTCTCGTCGCGGTCGTCGATCTTCCCCAATTCGAGCATCGCTTCGCCCGGCGGCGCCTTGAACCTGACCCGATACCACGCGACGCCTTCATGCGGCGGTTCCCACGGACGCGGAGGACGGATGTCCTCCCACCCTGCCTCGTCGAAGTCGGCCGCGGACCAGCCCTTGTCGTCTCCCCTGCGGAACTTCCAGACCGGCGGCAGCTGGATCCGTTCGGATCCTCTCCTCAACGTGGAAACGCCGCCCCACGAACGAGCAAACACATCCAGCGGCCGAACGTGCTTGACCGGAGGAGGGGGAAGCGCCCGCTGCAACATCGTGAGACGATCCGCATCCAACGGCGGAAAGTCGTCGCCCAGCCACGCCGACTGGCCCGTGCAGCAGTCCAAGGACAACAGCAAGCGCGCGCGCGACATCGACAAGGCCGAGCGCGCCAAGAGAGGCTCCGACAAGTTCCGCCACACGCGGCCGTCAAGCGCATATCGCGACGTCCGCCCGCCCATCGTCCCGTTCAGACCGTTGTCGTCGATCGTCACGTCGTAGCCGGTGTACATGCCGTCCAGGAATCCGATCGACTCGTACATCGGCGCCCCGCAGCCGATGAGAAGCGCGTCGCCCGCGCCCTCGCGGATGCACTTCAAACCGAGCTGGTACGCCTGCACGGGCGTGACGTTGCCGCGGAAGCTCCTTCCCGTCACCACGGCCCGAAGGGCATCCAGCTTGACCAACTCGTAGCCCCACTCGCCGACGACGCGGCGCATGAGATCGCGCAACCACTCCTGGACTTCGGGATGCGTTGGATCGAGGCAGTATACCTTACCGTCCATCAGGTAAGGACGCCCCTGATGCTGCACCAACCAGTCCGGATGCCTCACATAGACGTCGCTCGCGGGCGAGACCCCAAACGGAGCCACGTACAAGCCCGGCTTGAGCCCCAGGGAACGGATCTTGTCCGCCAACCAACGGGGACCGTGCGGGAACTTGTCGTTCATCTCCCAATCGCCGAAGGCGCGCTGGTAGCCGCGATTCAACTGCACGTATCGAACGTGCGGAAGATGACCGGCGATGAATTCGGCCTGCTTCAGCACGCCCTCTTCGTGCACGTTGTCGCCGAACGCATGGAAGCTCATCCAGCCTGTGGGGGGCGTTTCCATCCGAAGAGGTCGCCTGTGGCTCTCCACGTACTCCTCCAGGAGTTCCTGCGGGTCCGGTCCCCACCGGAATTCCAACGGATCGAACTCCAGCGTCTCCCTCGCGACGTACGCCCCGAACCAGGACACGGCTTCGAAGCTCCCCGTCGGATCCAAGCGCAGCATGTTCAGCCCCAAGCGATGCCGCAGAAAGCCCGCGAGCGTCGCGGACCTCTCGGTGCCCCAGACGAGCACGCTGTGGCTGGTGACGCGCCCTTCCAACGCGGAGCCCGCCGTGATCGTGTCCCAGGAGGAAAAGCCGTTCGTCAGAGCCACCCCCCGAGGATCCGTTCGCCCCGCCAGACGAAGCACCTCCACGGCCATCTCCCGCTCCGGCTGCAGGCTCACCCGCACGACGCAGGCGACGCGCTCGGACGCGGGCTCGAGGCTCACCTCGAATCCGCGCGCGAATCGGATCGTGATGCCGCGAGCCGTCTTGCGCACGTCACGAATCGCAGGACGGAGGAGTCGGACATGGGTCGCCGCCAGCGCCCCCCGACAGAGCGGCGGCAACGCCCCCGCGATCTCCCACTCGCTGCCCGGCCAGTCGGGCGCGCCGACCGTGAGTTCGACGTCCTGGAAAACCGGCTGCCCCTCGCGCAGGACGGTGAATCGGCCGAACGGATCGACGCGGACCTCGATGGAGCCGGACTGGACTGTGACGTCCTGCAGAAGCGCCAGCAGCGCCACGAATGGCATCACAGGGAGTATATCGCGCCGCCGGCGCTCCTGCCCGGGGTTCCTCTACGCCGCCGGCTTCGCGCCTTGGTACTGGGCGTCGCCGAAGCCGAGGATGGGCCAGAAGACGCAGCTCAGGAGCCACAACCCCGCGCCGAACAAGGCACTCTTGCCGAACTTCTTGGCGACGTCGTGGACCACAATGATGAAAACTACGAAGTTCACGCACGGAATAAGAAAGAGAACGATCCACCAAAGCGGCCGCCCTGCGATCTCGAGCAACACAACCAGGTTATAAATCGGAACGATGGCCGCCCACCCGGGCTTCCCGGCCTTCGCGAACACCTTCCATATCCCGGCAAGGGTGACGACCACGAGCCCCAGCATGATGACGTCGGTAACAAGGCCGCCGGAGCCAGCGCCGTCTTCTTCTAACTGCAGGACTACGGCCAAGAGCGATTCAACCATGTCCTCGTTCCTCGTAAATGGAATTTCAGAATCCGTCCATTTCTGGAAAACGTTTCAGTATTATAACACTCGCCTGATTGATGCGGTTACGCCATTCGGCATGGTTCCGGTTGAGGACACGGAGGGGAACAGAGGACGCAGCGCGGCGA
>JACPRB010000091.1 GCA_016190155.1 Planctomycetota bacterium | reverse complement strand
ACTCGGTCTCAAGCGATTGCGTCCGTTTTCGAAAGGAATCTCTGCTGTGCTAATCGATCAAATCTTTGTGCTGCGACAAGATTTTTCATGAACCTCCAGGCCAGTCGCCGGAGTATCTCTGAGGAAGGCAGGAAACCAGGAAAGGAAGTCGGTCGTCCTATCCTTCGGCCTTCCTCCTGGCTTCCTCGTAATTTCTCCGGACGGAAAACGGAGGATCCCCGAGTTCGGTTGCGGTCGCCGCACTGCGTTCTCCGGTGTTGGATTCTTCCTCCGGGTCGCCTGTACCCCTGAGTCCTCCAAAAGAAAAACCCCTCGAGGGGCTCGAGGGGTTCTGGTCGGCGGAGACGTGCCTAGACGTGCACCTCGGCATCCGCGTTTGCTTTGTCGGTGCCGTTGGCGCTCGCCCGCATCACGTTGATCGCCTTGAGGCCCTTCTCGTCCTTCTTGATCTCGAACTCGACGGTCTCACCGGGCGCCAACGTGCGGAACCCTTCCATCTTGATGGCAGTGTGATGAACGAAGATGTCCTCTGCCACCCCCTCCTGTTTGATGAACCCGTAGCCCTTCTGGTCATTGAACCACTTGACTGTCCCCGTAGGCATTCCAGCTTCCTCCTTAACACCTACAAACCGTTGGCGCGGAATTATAGCAGTCCAATTTGACTCGTCAAGACTGTTTGTGTGACTTATCGACACGTCCAGGCCCTTTCTTGATCGCTTTGGAAACGGACCGGAGGCCCTTCAGAAGATCCAGCAAGTCGTGATAAAGCCAAGAACGTGTAAGAAAGGGAGATGGAGAGGGAGAGAACCCTCTCGGACGGATGATTCTCAATAGAATTCGACTCCCCATCTCTTCCTTTCTCTCCACCTCATCTTGGGTCGTTGAAAAGATTGTCGACCCCGCGTCGCGAATATACGATGGGGTCATGCCAGAACTCAATCGCGCTTTCACGTTGCCTCGTACATCTTCCGGCGCAAGGTCTTCAAGCTGTTCGGCGCCAGTTTCCACGTGTACGACGAGAATTGGAACGTCGTGATGTTCTCCAAACAGAAAGCCTTCAAGCTTCGCGAAGACATCAGGATCTATGCGGACGAATCGATGCAGCGAGAGTTGCTCGTCATCAAGGCGCGGCAGATCATCGACTTCGGGGCGACCTACGACGTGACCGATGCGACGACGGGGGAAGTGGTGGGATCGTTGCGGCGCAAGGGATTGGCGTCGCTTCTGCGAGACACCTGGCTCGTTTTCGATGCCCAGGGACAGGAGCGCGGCAAGCTGCTGGAAGACAGCACCGTCATGGCGCTGATCCGCCGGTTCCTGACGAATCTCATCCCGCAGAACTTCACTCTACAGGTCGGCGATCGCGAAGCCGCCCACATCCACCAGCACTTCAACCCGTTCATCCTGCGCTACACCATGGATTTGACCGGCAACAACGGCTCGCTTGATCCGCGTTTGGCCGTTGCGGCCGGGGTCCTGCTGTGCGGGATCGAAGGCCGGCAAAACTGAGATGATCGCGGGAGTCGGCGTCGACGTCGTGGAGATCGCGCGCTTCGCGGCGGTCGTCGCTCGTCAGGGCGGGCGATTCCTGCGCCGGGTGTTCACGCCGGGCGAGCGGCGCACGTGCGAAGGCAAGCCGCGCCCCATGGCTCATTTCGCCGCGCGGTTCGCGGCGAAGGAGGCGGTGCTCAAGGCGCTGGGAACGGGGCTGACCCGGGACATGCGCTGGCACGACGTGGAAGTGGTGCGCGAACGCGCGGGCAGGCCGGCCGTGAGGCTCTCGGGGCGCGTCCTCGAGGTCGCCGGCGACGGCCGCGTGCACCTTTCGGTCAGTCACTCCGAATCGACCGCGACGGCCGTGGCGATCGTCGAACGGTCGGGGATCAGTCGGGGTCCTCGCCGGACTCCAAGGCGTCCTTGAACTTATCGAGGTTCTCGATGACGAGGCCGGTGCCGCGCGCGACGCACGTCAACGGATCCTCGGCGCGGCGCACGGGGACGTCGATCTCTTTTCGGATCGCCTGATCGATTCCGCGCAGCAGCGAGTTGCCGCCCGCCAGCACGATGCCGCGTTCGACCAGGTCCGCCGCCAACTCCGGCGGGGTCTGCTCCAGGCAGTCCTTGATGGCGCGTACGATGTGCTCGAACGGTTCCTTGAGCGATTCGCGGATCTCCTCCGAGGTCAACTTCACCTTGCGCGGCATGGCGGCCATCAGATCGCGGCCGGCGATGTCCAGCGTGAGTTCTTGCTCGAGAGGGTAGAGCGACCCGATCTGGATCTTGATCCGCTCCGCCGTCTGCTCGCCGATCTGCAGATTGTACGCGCGGCGGAGGTGCTGCATGATCGCTTCGTCGAATTCGTCGCCGGCGATGCGGATGGACTGACTGGCCACGATGCCGCCCAGGGAGAGGACCGCCACTTCCGTCGTGCCGCCGCCGATGTCGACGACCATGCTGCCCACCGGGTCGAGCATGGGAAGTCCCGAGCCGATGCCGGCGGCCATGGGTTCATCGATGATGAACACTTGGCGCGCGCCGGCATTCTCCGCGGCGTTGATCACGGCGCGCTTCTCGACGGCGGTGATGCCGCTGGGGACGGCGATGACGATGCGCGGCATGATCCCCCACTTGCGGTCATGGACCTTCTGGATGAAGTACGAGATCATCGCGCCGGTGATGTCGAAATCGGCGATGACGCCGTTGCGCATCGGGCGGATCGCGACGATGTTGCCGGGCGTCTTGCCGAGCATTTCCTTGGCCACGTTTCCGACCGCCTTGCCGTCCAGGAGCACCTTGTTGGTGCCCTTTCGCACGGCGACGACGGAAGGTTCGGACAGGACGATCCCCTCGCCGCGGACGTAGACGAGCGTGTTGCACGTCCCCAGGTCGACGCCCATGTCTTTGGAGAACATGCCGAAAGCGCGCTTCACGATGCCGAGCATGGCCTGATTTCCCCCTCTCCATCTGGGGGACCCGGAGGCGCGCACCTCTGGCGGGGCACGGCTCCGCGTCCGCCCTCTCTCCTATCGCCTCGCCCCTCTCCTGGAGCGGGGCCCGACGTTCCCCTCTCTGACACGTAAATTATATTACGTAAAATACAATACGCAAGGGGAATTCCGGCACGGTTCGCGCGTTCAGGAGTCCCGACCGGAGAAACTTCCGGACGGTCGAACAGACGAGCGCAGGAACGGCTGAACGGGCGAACGAGTTGTGGCTACTTCGACAAGATCCAGAATTGGACGTCGTAGAAGTCGTACAGCTCGTTGGCCGCCAGAAGCGTCCCGATGAAGAAAGCGGCGAACGCGACCGCCAGCAGCGCGGTGAAGACGTCGGGCTTGGGCTTGACCGTCGGTTCGGGGACGAACTCCGCCTGTTGAACTTCCTCTTCGGCGGCGCCTTCCTCGATGTTCTCTTCTTCGGCCATGGCGTCCTCCGCCTTACGGATTGCTCTTGAACGAACTCACGGCGATGGAGTTCGACGCGTCGTCGCCCACCCGCGGATCGCCGGCTTGCCCCTTCAGATTCACCCGGCCCGCGCTCCAGCGCGCATCCACCCGGTCGATCGTCAGCTTGGCGACGAACTGGCCTCCGCGATAGACCGTGAACACGTTGCCTTCCAGCACGCCGTCATCCTTCCCGATGGAGACGATGACCAACCCGATCTCGGGCGAAACCGCGGTCACCTTGCCTTCGAGCGTCTTCTGCGGAGGGACCATCGACGTGTCGACGCCGCGGTCGTTCAGCGTCTTCATGGTCTCCTCCAGGCGCTTCTTCTCGCGGGCCAGGGAGATGTAGTCCTCTTCCTTGGCGCTCAGACTCTTCTCCATGATCTCCAGTTCCTGCCGCGCGTACAGCTCGCCCTGCAGCGCCGAGTGCCGCTCCGCTTCGGCCTTCGCCACCTTCACGCGCCACTCGTCCACCTTGTTCGCCATATCCTGCATCTGCGTGAGCTGTACGTTGAGGTTCTGCACGAACACGTCCATGTCGGAGATGAGCCTCTTGAAGTTCGCGTCCACCGCGTCGAACTGCCGCTGGAGATTGGCGATCTGCATGCTCTTGGCGGAGCCTTCCCTCTCGAGCGTCTGGACCTTCTCCTGCAGGATGTGGATGAACTCGTTCAGGTTGTCCCGCTGCAGCATCAGGTCCGAGATCTCCGTGTTCTTGACCTGCTCGGTCTGGTAGTGGTAGTTGCGCTCCTTGACGAACTTGTCCTTCCAATCTACCCGCTGCGCGAACAGCGTCGCGTCCACGCCCAGCTTCACCAACGCCACGATGAAGACCAGGACCACGAAGACCTTCGACAGGGTGCTCATGTCGTACCCCCGCTAAGTTCGCCACATCCTATGGATGCCCTATGTCGCTGTCAACGATCCGGCCCGCCGCAGTTTCCGCGCGACCAGTCCGCCGACGCACAACCCCGCGCACAGCCACGCCGCCCAGTCCCCCAGCGCGCGATACGGCGAAGCCGATCGCGTCACCCGAGCGACCGCGCACCGCGCGCCCGCTACGCCCTTCCGATTGCCCTCGGACCCCTCCACCACGGCGGCGAGGCGCCCCGTGGGCTCGATCAGCGCCGAAATGCCGGTGTTGGTGGCCCGCACGTAATGAACACGGTTCTCGACGGCGCGGAACTTCGCCATCACCATCTGGGCGTCCAGCTCCGCGCTCTCCCGGAACCATCCGTCATTTGATATGTTGACGATGATCCCCGCGCCCTTCCTTGCAAACTCGCGCGAAATTTCCGGGTAGTAATTCTCGCTGCAGATGGAGACGGCGAATCGCCCCTTGGGGTGCTCGAAGACCGGCCGCCGAGTCCCCCGCCGGAATTCGTAGACCTTGTTCACCTTGAGGAACCACGCCACCACCTTGTCCACCGGCAGGAAATCGGAGAACAACATCTTCTCCGAGAAAGGGACCAGCTTGATCTTGTCGAAGCGTCCGATGGGCCGGCCCTGACCGTCGAAATACAGCGCGCTGTTGGTGAATGTGCCGCGGTCCAGAAAACCCATGAAGTCGTCGTGCTCGATGATCGGATCCGGAATCCTCTCGCCCGGCGGCAGCTCCACCACGATGATGCCCAGCACCGTCGGGATTCCCGTCTCCGACGCGGGCGACTGCGCCAACTCCATCCCGCGCTCCAAACGGTATTCCTTCACCCAGGTCTCGCCCTGGATGTACACCTCGTCCAGGAGCGCCACTTCCGGCCACACGATGAGATCGGGCTTCTCCGGAACCAGCGCGCGCGTAAGTTCCATGTGCTCGCGGTAGATCCGCATCCGCTCCTGCAGGTCGTGCCCCTTGGCGATCTCCTTGATGTCCTGCGGGATGTTGGCCTGGACGATCCCGATGCGCGGCCCGTCCTCGAGCTCGATCGTCGCCAGCCGGACGATTCCGTAGCCTACGGAGACCAGGAGAACCGCGATCGAGACGGCCGCCGCCCATCGAATCTCGCGTTGCTTCGCGGATGGGACGAAAGCCCGCGCCAGCGTCGCGTTGATGAGCGCCACCACGAAGGTCACCCACCAGATGCCGCCGATGTCCGCGACTTGGATGAAGGCGGCGAGACGATGCGCCGCGTACCCGAGGATCCAGAAGGGCAGCCCTCCGAGCGCGTAAGCGCGCGCGAACTCGAGGGCGACCCAAAGGACGGGCGCCGTGATCGTCAGCGGGAATCCCCCGCGGACCGCCCATCGCAGCGCGGCCGCGAACACCGCCCAGTAGAGTCCCTTGTACACGCCCAGCCCGATCGGCCCGATGACGGGCGCCGTATACGTGATCCACCAGAAGGCAGCCGTATGGAAGCAGAACCCGGCGGCCCACCCCACGAGGAAGGCCCGCCATCCCTTCGGCTCCGTGGCGGCCCACGCCATGAACGGGACGAGCGCGATCCACGCCAGGAAACCGAAATCCGCGGGATGAAAGGAAAGCCACAGCAGGAGCGAAGAGAGGAAGGGCGGCAGAAGCCGGAAGCGGGAGGTCATAGGAGCATGACCTCCACGATATCTCCCGCGCGGCACGCCGTCGCCGGCGGCTGAATCGCCAGCGCGTTCGCCCGCGTGACGGTGAAGATGTCCGCCGAGCCGCGCCAAGGGAGCGGACGCACCCTCGGTCCATCCGGTTCGTCCGTCACGACGGCCGGCATGTACTGCGCGCGATCGACCGTCTTGGGCAGGGCTTCCGTCAGCCGAGCGCGCGCGTGCCGTCGCGTCGTGTCGGCGCCCATCATGCGTCCGAGGAACGGTCGAACGAAGACCTCGAACGTGACGAAGCTCGACACAGGATTGCCCGGCAGTCCGAACGCGACCGTGCGGCCGCGGCGACCGAAGAAGAACGGCCGTCCCGGCTTGATCTGGACTTGGTGCAGCGCGGCCGACACGCCTTCGGCCTGCAGAGCCGGGACGACCAAATCCCAATCGCCCGCGGAGACGCCGCCGGAGATGATGAGGACGTCCCTGGAAAGGCCGTCGCGGATTCGCGCTCGCAACTCGTGCAGGTCGTCGCGCGCGATGGGGAGGATGTCGCACGAAAGCCCCATGGTGCGCAGCTGCGCGGCCACCGCATAGGTGTTGGAGTTCCGGATCTGGCCGGGGCCGGGTCGGACCGAGGGTTCGACGAGTTCGTCGCCGGTCGAGAACATCGCGCACCTCGGCCGCCGATACACGCGCACGCGTGTGCGCCCGACCGTCGCCAGGACGGCGATCTCGACCGGGCGAACGGAATGTCCTCGACGCAACACCGTCTCGCCTTCGCGCAGCTCGCCGGCGCGAGGCGCGACGTTCTGGCCGGGCCGCACGGCTTCAAGGATGCGCACGCGCGGGCCGGCCGCGGAGGTCTTCTCGACTTGCTGCACGGCGTCCGCGCCCTGGGGCAGGGGAGCGCCCGTCATGATCTTCGCGCACCGGCCTCGCTCGACGACCTTCGAGGATCGCCGGCCGGCGGGGATCTCGTCGATCACGTCCAGTTCGCCGGGGGTATCGGAGGCGATCAGCGCGTACCCGTCCATCATCGCCCGGTCGAAGGGGGGCATGCAGAGGTCGCTGACGACGTCTTCGGCCAGGACGGCGCCGGCGGCGTCCAGGAGCGCGACTTCCTCTTCGAGGGGAGAAGGGGTTTCCGCGGCGAGGCGTCGCCGGGCTTCGTCGACGGTGATGGGGGGCGGCTTCACGCCCACATGGTACAGAGGCGCTCGGCGATTGGCCACCCCGGCATGCCGGGATCAGTAGCTGTCTTTGTCCAGCCCGTACTTCTGCAGCTTGTATCGCAGGGAGCGCAGGCTCATCCGCAGGATTTGCGCGGCGTTGGTGTAGTTGCCGCCGGTGCGGCGGAGCGCCTCCTTGAGATAACCGACCTCGATCTCCGCCAGCGTGCGGTCGAGGTCGAGGCCTTCTTCGGGGAGGTGGGAGGTCGCTTCCACGCGGATGGGCTCCAGGCGCGACACCTCGAGATTGAGGTCTCCGGCGTCGATGTGTTCGCCGTCGCAGAGCGCGACGGCGCGCTGGATCGCGTTCTCCAGTTCGCGGACGTTGCCGGGCCAATCGTGCCGCTCGAGCGCTTCGCGCGCCGCGGCGGTAAATTGGCGCACAGGCTTGCCCATTTCCTGCGAGAACTTGCGCAGAAAGTAGCCCGCCAGGATCGGGATATCGCCGCGGCGATCCTTCAGTGGGGGAATGATGATGGAGATGACATTCAGGCGGTAGTAGAGGTCCGGCCGGAAGCGGGCGGCCTTGGTCTCGGCGCTGAGGTCCCGATTCGTGGCGGTGATGAAGCGCACATCGGCGGTGCGCGTCTGGGAGCTGCCGACGGGTTTGAATTCGCGTTCCTCGATGGCGCGGAGGAACTTCACCTGCAGCGCCCAAGGCATCTCGCTGATCTCGTCGAGGAAGAACGTCCCGCCGCCGGCGGTTTCGAGCAGGCCCACCTTGTCGGCGGTGGCGCCGGTGAAGGCGCCGCGCACGTGGCCGAAGACCTCGCTTTCCAGCAGCTGCTCCGGGATGGCGCCGCAGTTGACGGCGACGAAAGGCTTGCCGGCGCGCGGGGAGCCGTAATGGAGGGCGCGGGCGACGAGTTCCTTGCCGGTGCCGCTGGCGCCCTGGATGAGGACGGTGGAATCGGTGGGAGCCACGCGGCGGACGAGCTCCCGCACCTCCCGGATGGCGGCGCTGTCCCCCATGAGGATGCCCATCTGTTGCATGGCCTCGTCGAAAGATCGCGTCAGCTGGGCGCCGAGTTCCTTGACCCGCAAGGCTCTGGAGACGGCCGCGCGGATGTCGGTGTTGTTGTCGAAGGGCTTCTTAATATAGTGGAAGGCGCCCAGCCGCATCGCTTCGACGGCGCGTTCCCAGGTCGAGTAGGCGGTCATCACGACCACGATCGAATCCTCGCGGAGGCGCTTGATCTCGCGCAGCAGGTCGATGCCGTCCATCTCCGGCATCTTGAGGTCCTGCAGCACGAGGTCGAATCGCTCGCGCTGGAAGAGCTCCAGGGCCTTGCGGGGGTTGGTCTCGGCGCTGACCTGATAGCCGTCCTTCTTGAGAGCGATGGTCAGGACGTCGCAGATGGACTGTTCGTCGTCGACGATGAGGATGCGGCGCGGCGCGGTGGTCGTGGCCATCGGGAGAATTCTACCGCTGGATCGGGGAATGGACGTCAGATTTCGGACGGGTTCCGCTTCGTCGAGAAAGGCCGCCAAGGAGATTCCTTCGAAAGAGACGTTCTTGCCCTCCCCCGGCGTCCTGCCGGCGGCTCTTCCGGGCTTTCTGTCGGGCAGGAGCGCGGCTTCGGATTATTGTAGTTTATAAATTGTAGGTTATAATACGTCCAGAGAGGGGGAAACGCCGTGCCCGCGCGCAGAAGGCGCAACGTCCTGCCGTTCGTCCTGGCGGCGACGGCCGTCGTCCTCATGGTCGGCCCTCAGGCGATCCCGCGGACCGTCCGGACCACGCTGGCGTTGGTCTTCGTGCCGCTGCGATCGACCGCATGGGGACTCTGCGGCCTGGTCCAGCGCGCCGCCCCGGACGCCTCCGCGGACGTCCTCGAGAAGGAACGCGATTACTTCCGCGTCCAGGCGCAGGAAATGCACGTCAAGCTCTCCGAGGCGCGCGCCCGGCTCGATGAACTCTCCGGCCTGCGCGGCGTCCTTCCCGATCCCCGGCTGCGCCTCCTGCCGGCGGCCGTCATCGTCGGCGCGGACGGCTCCGTCTGGCGCCGAACGATCGCCGTCGCCCGGGGCTCCGCCCACGGCGTCCAGCCGGGACAACTGGTCCTCTGGGAGAGACACGTGCTGGGACGCGTCGTCGAAACGGGGCCGTGGTCGTGCCGCGTGCAGCTCCTGAGCGATCCCGCCTTCAAGGTTGGCGCGGTGATCGTCCCCCGCCAGCACGAAGGGGCCGAGCGCCGCGAAGTGGGCGTCTTCGAAGGCGCCAGCGGACAGGGCGGCGTCCTCAAGTGGCTCTCCGGCGACGCCGCCGTGGAAGAAGGCGCGCTGGTGGCGACGACCGTCGATCCGGAGCGCGGCATCCCCGCCGGCCTCATCTTGGGTCGCGTGGCGGGTCCGTCGCGCCACCGCGGACCGTATCCGCGCATCGAAGTGCAATCGATCGTCAATCCGCGCGCCGTCGAAAACGTCTGGATCCTGCTGGGGGCGCAGTCCTGATGCGTTATCGCACCGCCCGACTGATGGCCGTCGGCGGGGTCGCCTTGATCCTCGAGGTGACCGCCCTGGACGCCTTCTCCTGGGGAGGCGCCCGGCCGGAGCTGATGCTGCTGCTGGCCTGTTTCGCGGCCCTCTTCGCGCGCGACGTCCGCCAAGGCGTGCTCGCAAGCTGGCTCCTGGGGCTCCTCAAAGACGCCGTCAGCGCCGGTCCGCCCGGATGGCACGCGCTGTTGTTCCTGGGGGTCGGCGCGTTCCTGGTGCGCGTGCGCCAAGTCGCTTATCGCGAACACGTGGCGACGCAGTTCGTCGTCGGCGCCTTCGCCGCCGCCGCCACCGGGCTGTGCACGACGGTCGCCGTCTTGATCACGCAAGGAGGGATCCCCGTCGGGATCTGCGTCGGGCGGTGGATCGCCTCGACGCTGCTCACCGCGCTGGCCGCTCCGCTGCTGTTCGGCGGGATGGCCGAAACGAAGTTCCTGACCCAACGATGAGGGGGGCATGGATCGCCGGCGCGTCCTCGTGTTCCTGACGTTGCTGCTGGTCCCTCTGGGGGGACTGGAAGCGCGCTTGGCCTGGGTCCAGGTCCTCAATCGCGACGAGTACGCCGGCGCTCCCCGGCGACGCTGGCTGGAGATCGCCCCGGCGCCGCGAGGAAGGATCGTCGACCGCCACGGCTGCGTCCTTGCGCGCGACGCGCTGTCGTTCGACTTGTGGGTGGTGTTGGAGGAGTTCGAGAAGCGGCCGGAGACCCGGGCCGCCCTGGGATTGACCGGCCTCGACGAACGGATCGAGCGCATCTACGAACGGATCAATAAACTCATGGAAGCCCGGCCTGAACGCGAGCGGTGGAGGATCTACGCGCGCGAGCGGCGCACGCCGTATCTGCTGGCGCAGGGCCTCTCGTTCGATCTGGCGAGGACCGTCGAGACGAACCTCGATCGGTTCCCCGGATGCATCGTTCGCGAGACGTTGCGGCGGGAGTACCCGGCGCGGTCCGTGGGGGCGCTCGTCGTGGGCCACTTGAGCTGGCCCGCCGGGGATGAACCCAAGCGCCTGCTGGAGGAATCCGGATTCGAGGATGTCGTGGACGACGATACGCTGCAGCTTCTGGCGCGTCGCGGCGTGTTCGATCAGGAGATGCTGGGAAGGAAGGGCGTGGAGCGCGCCTGCCAGGAGCACCTGCGCGGCCGGCCGGGCCTGCTGCAACAGGAGCGCGATCCGCAGACCGGGGAGAAGTCCTGGCTCGAGATCATCTCGCCCCGGCCGGGACGGGACATCGAACTCACGCTGGATCTCGAGCTGCAGCAGGAGGTGGAGGCGCTGCTCGCGGAGGTCCAGAAGCGCGTGACCGCCGTGGTGCTGGACCCCTCCAACGGCGAGGTGCTCGTGTTGGCCACGAACGCGCCGTTCGATCCGAACGATTTCATCCCGCCGAAGAACGGCGACGCGCTGCGCGCGTACTTCGATCCCGAGGGGGCGCGGCCGCTGCTGAGTCACGCGACGCAAGAGCAGTTCGCCCTCGGCTCGATCTTCAAGATCGTGACCTCGATCGCGGGCTTGGAGGAGGGCAAGACCACGCCCGACCGGCTCATCGAATGTCGAGGCGCCTTCATCCCCGGCGTGCAGCATACGCGCTGCTGGACGGTGAACCATGACCCGCCGCTTCCGCCGCACGGCCCCCTCACCGTCGCCGACGCGCTGGAGCGTTCGTGCAATTGCTACTTCTATGAGCTCGGGCAGGAGCTGGGGTTGGAGCCGATCTCCCGTTGGGCGGAGCGTCTGGGGCTGGGCGTGCACAGCGGGATCGAGCTGGGAGACATCATCGGGGAGCTGCCGCGTCCCGAGAAGGTCTCTCGCTGGACGGCGTCGCAGTCCCATGCGCTGGCCATCGGCCAGGGGGCGCTGGCGGTGACACCGATCCAGGTCGCGCGGCTCATAGCGGCGGTGGGCAACGGAGGCGTGCTCGTGCGTCCGCACGTCGTGCGCGGCGGCGCTCTCAACGTGCCGCTGCCGATCCGCAAGGAGACGCTCGAGACCGTGAAACGGGGCCTCCGCAACGTCGTGCACGGCGATCACGGGACCGCGCGCGAGAGCGGACTGGCGGCGTTCGATGTCGCGGGGAAGACGAGCTCCGCCCAGGCGCCGAAGGAAGCCCACGCCTGGTTCGGAGGATACACATCGAAGGTCGCGATCGTGGTTCTGGTGGAGCACGGCGGGTCGGGCGGCGGCGCGGCCGCGCCCGTGACGGCGAAGATCCTGGAGAAGCTGAAGTGACGTCGTCTTTCGTCGGGAAGATCAGTCTTCCCCTGGCCGGCAGCGCGGCGCTGCTGGTCGGGATGGGGCTCTTCGCGCTCTGGTCGCACGATCAGGAGGGGCACCAGTACTTCCAGAAGCAGGTGACGTGGGTGGGCGTGGGTGTCGTGGCGCTGCTCGTCATGCTCGGTCCGCACTACCGCCACTCGCGCCACTTCGCCTATCCGATCTATCTGGCGCTGGTGGCGTCGCTGGTGGCGCTCCTGGTGTTCGCGCGGAAGACCAACGGCGCGCAGGGGTGGTTCGCGCTGGGGCCTCTCAAAGTGCAGCCGGCGGAGTTCGTGAAGATCGGCGTCGTCTTGGTCCTGGCGCGTTGGCTGGCGGCGTCCCGCCACGTGCACACCCTCCGCGGCCTGGCGGCCCCGATCCTGTTGGCGCTGACGCCGATGGGGCTCATCCTCCTGCAACCGGATTTCGGGACGGCGATGCTCTTCGTGCCGGTGCTCTTCGCGATGCTCTATGTCGCCGGAGCCCGACGAAAGTACCTGCTCGTCGGGTTGGCCGCGTTGCTCGTGGTCACGCCGTTCGCCTATCGGTTCGGGCTCAAGGAGTATCAGCGCGACCGTCTGACGTCGTTTCTCTGGCCGGACAAGGTGGACAAGGATCTCTCGCGCCAGCAGATGCAATCGGTGCGGGCGTGCGCGGCCGGCGGGCTCGCGGGGGCGGAGAGCGGCGGCTACTACGTCTCCGAGCGCCACACGGACTTCGTCTTCTCGATCGTTGCGGAGGAGCTGGGATTTCTGGGGACCAGTTTCGTGCTCCTGCTGTTCGCGGTGCTTTTCGTCCAAGCCGGCTGGATCGCGGCCCGGACGCGGGAGCCGTACGGGCGGCTGCTGGCGGTGGGTTTGCTCGTGTTCCTGGCGATGCAGGTGTTCATCAACATCGGAATGGCGATCGGGGTGGCGCCGATCACGGGGCTGACGTTGCCGTTCATGTCGTATGGAGGGTCGTCGCTGGTGAGTTGCATGCTCGCGCTGGGGTTGATTCTCAACGTGGGGGCGCGTTGGGTCCCGACGTTTTCCAGCCGCGACCTGGATCCGGGTCACGTGGCGATCCGTGAGTTCGTGCCGCAGGAGAAGAAGTGGCTGTGAAGGCGCGACTCCGCGCCGGCGCTTTGACAGGTCCTCCAACGCCGCCTATACTCTTATGAGGTTGGGGAGGCGTCGCTTTGCGCACACGAAAAGACATCATTTTGGCCCGCGTTCTTCTGGAGCGCGGCTTCGTCGACGAGACGCAGCTGAAGGAATGCCAGCTCGCGCAACAGGTGTTCGCGTCCGATCCCGACGCGACGCTCGGCACGACTCAGACGCGGCCGCTGATGGCGGTTCTCCTCGAACGGGGACTCGTGAAGGAGGATCAGGTCAGCGGATTGCTCGACGAGCAGAACCGGCGCCTGGCGATGGTGGAGCAGTACGAGCGCATGGTCAAAGCGGAGATGACGTTCGGACAGCTGCTGGTGAAGCACAACAAGGCGACGCAGCTGCAGATCAACAAATGCGTGGAGCTGCAGCGCAGGCTCGCGGAACAGGGCAAGCCCATCCCGCGGCTCGGGGAGTTGATGGTCGAGCACGGGTTCGTCGACGCGCGCACCGCGCAGGATGTCCTTCGCCTGCAGCACAAGGAGCTGCTGCATTGCACGGGGTGCGGCAAGCAGTTCAACGTCATCGGGCTGGAGCGCGGCAAGACCTACAAGTGCAAAGCGTGCGGCGGCGTCATGGTCGTCAAGGAACGGATCGACACGATCAAGGTGGACGAGACGGCCTACGGCTTTGAATTGCCCACGGCCGACGGACCGTCGTCCGGCGCCTGAGGCGTTCGCCTGTTCATCCGTTCACCCATTGGGCATTGCGTTTTCCCCGCGCGGCATCTAGAATTCGCCGGTCACATGTATCCCGAACTGTTCCCGATTCCCGTACTCAATTGGCCGATCAACTCGTACGGCTTCATGATCATGGTCGGCTTCCTGCTGGCCACGTATCTGGGGGTCCGGCGGGGTCGCGAGCTGGGAATCAAGAGCGACCTCATCCTCGACATCGGCATCATCTCGATGATCTTCGGCATCATCGGCGCGAAGATCAATTATGTGCTCCAATACTCCGAGCAGTTCCGGCCGCCGAACACGCCGAGCGATGCGTTCCGAGTGTTCGATTTCGGAGACGGAGGGCTCAACGCGCTGGGGGCCGTGATCCTGGGTCCTCTGCCGTGGGTCCTCTGGTTCTGGCGTGCCCGGAAGGAGCCGCCGAAGAGCCTGTGGGCCTGGCAGAACGGCGTGCTGCTCGTCCTGACGCTCTTCTGCGCTCTCCTGGGGACGCGCGCGCTCTATCTCGCGCTGCACCCCAAAGACTACGACTGGAGCATCTTCACCGGCTGGCAGAGCGGGTTCGTCCTCTACGGCGGTCTCATCACGGCCGTCCTGGCTGGGGCGCTCTACACCAAGATGCGCGGGGAATCCGTCACGAGGGTGTCCGACATGTCCGCGCCGCTCATCATGCTGGGCCTGGCATTCGGACGCGTCGGATGTTTCCTCAACGGCTGTTGCTACGGGGCGATTTGGCACGGCTTCTTGGCCGTCCGATACCCCGCGAACAGCGCGGTGTTCAAGGAGCACCTTCAGGCCGGGAAGCTCCAACCGGGCGCCGCGCATTCGGAGCCGGTCATCCCGACACAGCTTCTCGAAACGACCGTCGCCCTCGCCCTGTTCTTCCTGCTGTCCTGGTACGAGCGCAAGAAGAAGAGAAACGCGGGCGAGACCGTCCTGTTGATGGGTATAGGGTACGCGGTCTGGCGCTTCATCGTGGAGTTCCTGCGCGACGATCCCAGGCCTCTGTGGCTGGGCGAGCTGACCTATTCGCAGACGGTCAGTCTGGGGGTGTTCATCCTGTGCGCCGTGGGCTACTTCTTCGTGCGCACCCGCTCCGCGGCACCGCCCGCCGGATTGGCCAGCGAAGCGGCCGCGCCGCCGCCCGCGCAGAAGCCATAGTATAATCGAGCGCGATGCGGCGTGTTGCGACCTTGGTGGTTCCTCTGGCCCTCTTCGCCGCTCTCGGTGTCGCCGTCTTCCTGAGGTCGCGCCAGCCGGCCGAGCCGCCGGTTCGTCTCACGGACCCTGAGTTGCCCGCGCCGCCACCCAGGACGCCGTCCGCGAGAACCTCTGCGGAACGCCCCCAACCGCCGAGGCCGCCGTCCGAGCACGCGGCGTCGATGCAGGTCGTCGTGACGGGGACGAACGGACCGCTTCCCGAAGCGGAGGTCATGATCGTGCACGAGCCGACTCACGAGTCGTACGATCGGACGACTTCCGCGACCGGGGAATGTACCTTCGAGAGGATCCGGCCGGGAGAATGGCTCGTGGTGGCCCAGCATCGCCGTCACGTGCCTGCGCGACAACGGGTCGTCGTCGAGGAAGGCCGAGCGACGATGGTTGCCCTGCGGTTGGTCGAAGGGGGTAGGGCGGAGGGCGTCGTCGCGGATGCGTCGGGACGAGCTTTGTCGGGGGCGGAGGTGGAGATCCTGGATGCGGATCGGAGGGTCAAGCTGCTCGCCACGCTGGCGGCGCGAACGGACGAGCATGGCCGTTACGTGATCGAAGGCATTCCGTTGCAGAGGGTCGGCATCAACGCGCGCGCGTCGCGATATAAGCCGGTCGAGCGCTATGATCTGGTTTTCACCGTTCCCGGCGAGACGCAGATCCATGATTTCGTTCTCCACCTCGGTTCGACGGTCTCCGGTCGCGTGGTGAACGAGGGAGGGATTCCCGTTTCCGACGCCGTGGTGACGGGGGGCAATGAGTTGGCGGCGGGCGTGCGCACGGATCGAGACGGCCGGTTCGTCATCACCGGGCTGGGGGACAAGCCGGTCTCGCTTTCGGCCGGCGCCCGCGGCTACGGTACGGAGTACCTGCGCAACGTGGCGCCGAACACGGAGGGGGTGGAACTCAGGTTGTATCGCGGGGGGCGCATCGAGGGGCGCGTCAGTCCCGTGCTGGATACGTTCTCGGTCCTGTTCTACCGTTTCGAGCCGGATCTCGGGCGGGAACTGTGTGTGCGCGCGGAGACCGTTCGGGCGGGGCAGGGGGGCGAGTTCGCGATCCCTGACGTGGCCCGGGGCGCGTACGAGCTGGCGGTCGACGCTCCCGGGTACCAAGCGGTTTCGCGCGTGAAGGTGTCGGTCAGTCCCGGCGAGACGGTCGGAGGGGTCGTCCTCGAGGTGCGCTCCAAGCCGTGACCTATCCATCGTGAATTCATTCACATCGCGCCTTCCGTTGTTCCCCCGCATGGTATAAATTATGGAGGGGGAAGGCAGCCCGAGACTTGTCGGGAGGGGACATGCGGATGAAATGGGCGGTGGTGCTCCTACCCGTGGCGGTGGCGTTCGGTTGTGCGGACGAAGACAAGGACGAATCTTCACGGCCCGCCACCCTCGGAACGGCCACGATCGGGCTGCGCTACAACACGACGGGCGATCCCGTGACGATCGAGACCACCGATCCGGACGTGCTGGCGCGGGAGTCGGAGCTGGAGACGTTGACCAACAACCATCGGGTGGCGGTCGGGTTGAACGCCCTGGTGAGCCGGCAGGACATTCGGTCGGTATCGCGAGCGCACGCGGAGCACATGATTTCGCACGCCTTTTTCGATCATGTCAATCCGGAAGGCGACTGGCCGTGGGACAGGGCCAGTCGGGCCGGAATCCTGTGGAACAGCTACGGCGAGAACCTCGCCGGGAATTACGCCACGGCGACGGACGCGCTCAACGCGTTCCTGGCGTCGCCGGGGCATCGGGCGAACATCGAGGATCCGGATTGGACGGGCCACGGGTACGGCTACGCGTACAACGGCGGCGCCAAGTACAGGCACTACTGGACGCAGAACTTCATCCGGCCGTAACCGTTCACCCGTTCATCCGTTCTTGCGTTCATTCGTTCTGGAGGCGGGACGCGGGAGCGAAATCCTCGAACCGCTGAACGGTCACATCCGCCCGTCGCGTGACGATGGAGATCAACGCCGAGATCCTGCCCGAAGGCTCCGAAGGCCGCGTCGTGGTTGAAGGGTCGGGGAAGGCCCGGGGGAGAAGATGGGTGAGCCCGTGGGTCACCCTCAACCCGAACCAAGACGTCGACGTGACGCTGTCGAGAGAGTAACCGTTCGACAGTCCCATACCGGTGTCCTGCTTCCGGAACGGATGAACGACTGAACCGATGAACGAATGAACGGTTACTACCGGGCGCCCTTGCCGGCCTGCCCCTCGAGCCGCGCCAGGTAGCGGCGCGCGATGATCTCGAAGTCCGTTCCCGTGAGCCCCTCGAAGTACGCGCGCGCCCGATCCTGGAATCCGTTCTTGAGGCAGTAGATGCCCAGGCCCAGGCGGTCCGCGGGGCTTCCGCCGTCCGCCCCAAGAAGGAGGGCGTTGATCATCGCCAGCACGGTCTCCGGGTCGAGCGCGCTCCAGGCGACTTCGACGGCGTGGTCACCGGCGAAGAGGACGAGCTTCTGCGGAGTGGCCTTCAGGATCTCCGCGTCGCGCAGTTCGTCGGCGCGGAGGCGGAAGTTGGCGACGGCGTACCGCGTGGGCTTGTTGATCACCCGGATGAGGCGGTCGCGCATCAGGTTCAGCCACTCGATCTCCTCTTGGGCGTCCTCCAACCAGGTCCGGCCGTCGGGCGGCACGATGCGGGCCGCGTCGCCGTAGGCGCGCCGGCACAGATCGAGTTCCAGCGCGGCCGCCTGGGCCTCCACGTTGCGCCGGAGCGCCTCCAGTTCCGCGCGCATGCCTTCTTCGTTCGACTGGGCGGACTGGGGCGGTTGCAGCGCGATGATGGCCGTCAGGAGCCCCGCGGACCCGGCGGCGATGGCCGCAAGACCTCTCCAATGGCGAGGAAGCCGGCCGGCCGCTTGGGGAGGAGTCGGCGCGGGCGCCGGCGCGACCGCCGGCAGGTGCCGGGGCGTCGGCATGACGGGTCGGGGAGACCCCGGGCGGCCCGACGCGATCGTCGTGTCCCCCTTGAGGAGGCGGTCGAAGTCGTCCGCCAGTTCGCGGGCGTTCTGGTATCGGTGGTTCTTGTCCTTCTGCAGCGCCTTCAGGCAGATACGTTCCAGGGCCATCCACAAGGGAGCTTCATGGGGCTTGTCGGGCGCTTGCAAGAGGCGCAGGACCTGGCTGGGGGGCTCCGGAGGCTCGTTGATGACGCGTCGCAGCAGATCGAGCACCTCGCCGGAGAACGGCGGTCGCCCCGCCAGCATCTCGTAGAGGATCGCTCCGATCCCGTACACGTCCGTGCGCGCGTCGATGTCCTCCGTTCTTCCCGCGGCCTGTTCCGGAGCCATGTAGGAGGGCGTGCCGCGCACGGCGGTGGTCGAGCCGCCGGCGCCGGCGTCGGTCTCGCTCAGGTGGCGCGCCAAGCCGAAGTCCAGGATGAAGGCCTTTCCCTGCTTCTCGATGAAGATGTTCGAAGGCTTGAGGTCGCAGTGGATGACGGGGGTTTGGCGCGTGTGGGCGTAGTGAGCGGCCCGCGCGACATCCCGCAGGATTCCCACGAAGCGCCGGGGCTCGTCGTAGAGCGGGGAGAGCTTGCCCCGCTCCCGGGCCGTCCGGACGATCGCGGCCAGCGTGGAACCCTCCAGGGAGTCCATGGCGATGTAGAACTGCCGGTCGATCCGGCCGACGTCGTAGATGGTCACGATGTTGGGATGTCGCAGTCGGATGGCGCTGCGGGCCTCTTTGAGGAGGTCGAAGACGCGCGATCCGTGCCTCTGCTTATCGCCGTCGCCGTCGGCGGGGCGTTTGATGAACTTGAGCGCGACGTACTGATTGAGGTAAGTGTCCCAGGCGCGATGCACGATTGCCGCGCCGCCCCGTCCGATTTCCTCCAGCAGGATGTACTTGCCGAACTTGCGCGCGGGGTCTTTGGCGGCCTGCTGGACTTCCTCGGGCAGGGGTTCTCGGCTGACGAGGATGACGGACGTGTCGGCGACGCGGACATCGCGGACCTCGGGGAGCTGGATGAGATCGCCGTGGCAGGAGCCGCATCGGTAGCCGGCGACGTCGGGGCGCAGGTCGACGTTGACCTGGACGTTGCAGGCGGAGCAGAAGAAGATGCCTTTCTGCTGCGACTCGAGCGCCTCGGCGACCTGCTGTTCGGTCAGGCAACCCCGGGTGACGAGGATCTCGCCCAGTCGCGGGACCGGATCGCGGCCCTGGAGGATGCAGCGGCGTTGTTCCGCCAGCGCCTCATCCAGCTCCTGCGGGCTGATGAGGCCCCGTTCCAACAGCAGCTGGCCCAGCTCCATGT
>JACPRB010000100.1 GCA_016190155.1 Planctomycetota bacterium | reverse complement strand
TCGCTGTGGTGTTCTCGTACGTCGCCATCAGCATCATCCTCCAGACCAAGGACGATTTCCGCTTCATCATCCCGTACGTGGAGTTCGAGAAGGAGCGCCAGGGGGTAAAGCCCTTCATCCTGGACACGAGCGTGATCATCGACGGGCGCATCGCCGACATCGTCGAGACGCGGATCGTCGACAGCACGATCATCGTCCCGCGTTTCGTCCTGAACGAACTGCAGGCGGTGGCGGATTCCTCGGACCGCCTCAAGCGCAACCGGGGCCGTCGCGGCTTGGACATCCTGAACCGGATGCGGAAGTCCAAGACGGTCGCCATCGAGGTACAGGACATCCTGCTGGAGTACGTGGAGAGCGTCGACGAGAAGCTGATTCGGGTCGCGAAGCTGCTGGACGGGCGGCTGGTGACGAACGACTTCAATCTGAACAAGGTGGCGCAGGTGCAGGGCGTCGACGTCATCAACATCAACGACCTGGCCAACGCGCTGCGGCCGGTGCTGCTGCAGGGAGAGCGCATGCGCCTGCGCATCACCAAGTCGGGGGAAACCCCCGGGCAGGGCGTGGGGTACTTGGACGACGGCACGATGGTGGTGGCGGAGGAATGCGGCGGTCGTATCGGGCAGGAGGTCGACCTGGTCGTGACGAACGTTCTGCAGACGAGCGCGGGGCGACTGATTTTCGGGCGGCTCGCGTCGAGCGAGATGGGCGTTCATAAGTCGCCCGTCGCCGGTCCGAATCCGGCCCGGCAAGGGGAATGATCTTCCGCCCTGCGGTTGCCGCGGAACATCCGGAAGCGACTTCCCACCGATCGGAAGCTTCTTCCGAGCGCGAAGGCCCCTGACGTCGAATTCGCCGCGCTTTCGCATTGGCATGCGGCGTGCGTAAGAGGCCGCTTGCCATGGAAGGGTCGGATGCGATTTCGGCGGAGCTTCGAAAGGAGCTCGAGGCCCTTCTGACGGACGATCTCGTGCGGGTGATCGTCGGGGCCGTGCCGACGGCCGGCCGGGAGGGCGAGGGCGGGCGTTGCGGTTGGGCGGCCCGGCTCTTGGCCGGCGTGGTCTTCTGACGCCGGTCGGCGGAGGTTCGTGATGCGGAATGTGATGCGCGCGTTCACCTTGGTGGCGGCGGCGATCTTCGGGGCTGGGGACCCGCTGGATCTCGCCGGGCGCGCGCCGTCGGTCCGGCCTGCGGGACATGCGGCGGACAGTCTGGTGGGGAAGCCCGAGCCGTGGCTCGGGCCGATCGGCCGGACCGACACACAATCCGTTCAAGTTCCGCCTCCGCCTGTCCGAGATTCTGAGTGAGTGCTCGAAATTCGGCTTGGCTCAAACAAGGTTCAGGGAAGGACTTCTTCCCAGGGTCCTCTGGCGTCGAGATTCGCGCCGGATCCTCCGTGACCCTCTGAGACCTCTCATGTGAGATCCCCCGGGAGACCCCGATGCCCGCGTGCGCGGGATCGGGGTTGTCCCGGATCCATCGAACCGCGACCATGCGAGTCCCCGCAGCGCTTCAGAGAAAGCTGATCCCGATCAAGGCACTGATCCTGGATTGCGACGGCGTCCTGACGGATGGGCGGCTGTACTACGGCGAACAGGGCGTGAGCTTGAAGGCCTTCGACGCGAAGGACGGCTTCGGGCTGGTGCGGTTGCGCGAGGCCGGGGTGCGCGTGGCGATCGTCTCGTCGGATTACGCTCCGTTGTTGGAGCGTCGGGCGGAGAAGCTCGGCATCGCCGACGTGCAACAAAACGTCAGAGACAAGGCGGAGACGCTGCGATCGTTCGCCCGGCAGTATCTGTTGGACGAGGCCGAGGTCGCGTACATGGGAGACGATCTGAACGACCTGGAAGCGATCAAGTTGGCCGGCGCCTCGTTCGCTCCCGCGGATGCCGTCGATGCCGTTCGTTCGGCCGTCGATTGGGTCGCGGGCAAGGCGGGCGGCCGCGGCGCGGTGCGCGAAGCGGCGGATCTGCTGCTGAACGCCCGGCGGGCTTAGACGCGTCCTTTGAAAAGGGCGTCGGGTGGGCTAGAATCCTGGCAAACAGAATGGAAGTCGTCATCGACGGTCGCGGCGGTTGGGGTACCGGTGCCTCGGGCACGACGCTCGGCAGGGTCTTGGAGACCGTCCAATCGTCGATCGGCCGGCGGACGGTCATCCAGGTGGTCCTCGACGGCGTCGAGCTGACTCGCGAGCGCCAGGAGGAGCTGCGCCATAAGAACACCAACGAGTTCGGTCTGCTGGAAGTGAAGACCGCGGATCCCGTTACGTTCGCCCTGGAGGCGATGAAGGGCATCCGGAGCCATCTGCAGAACCTGGAACGGTGTCACGGCGAAGCCGCCCAGTTCATTGAGGCGGCCGAGTACGGACGCGCGACGGAGCGCCTCACCGAGTGCTACAGTTCATGGGACACGCTCTCCCGCGCGGTGCGGGACGTGGCGTTCATGATCGGCGCGGAGATGAAGAGCCTGGATCTGGGAGCGATGCGCGGGGACGATCTGATCCGCCGGTTGAATCTCGCGTTGATGCGTTTCCGCAGCGCCATGGAGTTTCGCGACGTCATGCGGCTGTCGGAGATCGCGGACCAGGACCTGCGCCCGGCGATCATCGCTTGGCGGGCGCTGCTGGAGAAGCTCGCGAAGAAACTGCCGGCGTGACGAGAATGTTTTTGACCATTCCACCTGAGGCTCCCTAAGATCTTGCCATGCCAGGCAGCTTGATCGTCGCCGGCGGCACCGTGCTGACGCCGCGGGGCTGGACGGAGGCCGACGTCGTCGTCGAGGGCGGCAAGATCACGCGACTGGGGCGCGGCGGTCGCGGCCGGGGCCAGGTTCTGGATGCCGAGGGAGCGCGGGTGCTGCCGGGGTTGATCGACCTGCAAGTCAACGGGGCGTTCGGGAAGACCTTCTCGGCGGCGGGCCTGGAGGAGATCGTCGAAGTCGCCCGCGGCTTGGCGCGGCTGGGGACCACGGGGTTTCTGGCCACGCTGGTGTCTCTGCCGGCGGCCCGCCTTCTCGAGGCGCTGGGGCGTTTGCGCGAGGCCGCCGGGGACGATGCGGGGGCGGGGATCCTGGGTGCGCACCTCGAGGGACCGTTCCTGAATCCCCAGCGGGCGGGGGCGCATCGGGAGGAGAGCATCCGGCCGCCCAACCTCGTGGAGTTCTCCAAGCTGGCGACGGCGGGAGACGGCGTGGTCCGGATGATGACGGTCGCTCCGGAAGTCAAAGGGGCCGTTTCTCTCATCGCGGCGGGCGTGAAGCGGGGCATGGTCATGGCGGTCGGGCATACGTCGGCGGGCGCCGCGGACCTGGAGGAAGCGGTTCGGGCGGGCGCCACCGTCGTGACGCATCTCTTCAACGCGATGGCTCCCTTCCATCACCGGCACGAGAACGCCGTGGCGGCGGCGCTGATCGATGATCGGTTGACGTGCACGTGCATCTACGACCGGCACCACATCAATCGGGCGGCCATGATGATCGCCAGGCGATGCAAGCCGCCGGGGCGATTGATGCTCGTCAGCGACGCCACGGCCGCGCTGGAGGCTCCCGAAGGGGCGTTCCAAGTGGAGGGGAGGCGCTACGTCGTGAAGGGCGGACAAGTCACGGTTCACGGCACGCAGACGCTCGGCGGCAGCGCGGTCTCGTTGCTGCAGGGCGTGCGCCAGCTGGCGGAGGATCTCGGGCTGCCGCTGGAGGAGGCGTGGCGGATGGCGTCGGCCGTGCCCGCCGGCGTGCTCGGGCTGGATCGGATCAAGGGGGAGATCGCCGTCGGCTACGACGCCGACATGGTGGTCCTGGAGAAGGACTGGAGTTTGCGGGCGACGGTCGTGAGGGGGACGATAGCCTATGGACATCATCATTCGGGCTAATCCCGAGGATGTGGCGGCGGAGGCGTACGAGTTCGTGGCGGCGGCCCTGACGCGCAAGCCGGATCTGACGATCGGGTTGGCGACGGGTCGCACGCCGCTGGGACTGTACCGGCTGATGCGGGAGTCCCGGCTGGATTTCTCGACCGCCCGGTTCTTCAATCTGGACGAGTTCGCCGGCCTGGGGCAGGACCATCCGGCCAGTTTCCACCGCTACTTGGCCGAGCAGCTGCTTCGCTGGATCAACGTGCGTTCGGATCACGTCCGGCTGTTGAGGGGCGACTCGAAGGACTTCCGCATCGAGTGCGGTGGATACGAGCAGGCCATTCGGTCGTGCGGCGGGATCGATGTACAGATCCTGGGCGTCGGCAGGAACGGGCACATCGGGTTCAACGAGCCCGGCTCCTCGCTCGGTTCGCGGACGCGCATCAAGACGCTCGAGGCGCAATCGATTCAGGAGTACGCGTCCCTGTTCAAGTCGCCGGACCAAGTGCCCCGATTCTGCTTGACGATGGGAGTCGGCACGATCATGGAAGCGAAATCCGTGCTGCTCTTGGCGACGGGGCGCGAGAAGGCGGATATCGTGCAGCGCATGATCGAGGGACCGGTGACGGCGGAGGTTCCCGGGACCGCTCTGCAATTCCATCCGCACGGGACGGTGGTCCTTGACGAGGAGGCGGCCCAGAAGCTCGCGCGGCGGGAGTATTGGAAGTGGGTGTACCAGAACGAGTGGCGGGTGGGGATGTGATCTCGCCGCCGGCTATTGCCAGAGACCACGGTACTGATAGGCCACCGCGCAGATCATCAGGAAGAGGATGATCCCGATGATCGCGATGATCACGTAGACGGTCGGGAGCTTCTTGCCCTCGGCGGGCGGACTTTCCTGGACTTCTTCCACGGCGTCTTGGGGCGGCTCAGGC
>JACPRB010000102.1 GCA_016190155.1 Planctomycetota bacterium | reverse complement strand
GGTTCGGCATGAATTCCCGCTCGCCTGGGAAAGACGAACCGCTGAGAGCGCAGAGCCCGGGCAGAGGACGCAGAGATTCCTTCCTTGAAAAGAAAACTCTGCGCTCTCCTGCTTGGTCTCAGCGGCCTCAGCGATGGATCGGCCTTCTTTCGGCTGATATCTCCGCAATGGCCTGAGATCCAGTGTCTTACGCGAACACGCGGGAAAACCTTCGGGCCGCGAGAAGAAGTGGAGAGTGAGTACTGCAGAGGACCCAGAGAAAACGGATTTCATGGGATGCCCTCGTTCAGACGATACGCAAGCGCAGGGCGATCCGAAGGGCCGCTGAACGGCCGAACGGTTGAACGGACGAACCGATGCCATGGGATCAATACCACGTCTTCTCCCCGAGCGTGATCGTCAGATCCGTCTCCCGTCCATCGCGCCGGACGCGCAGCACGACGACCGCGCCCGCCGGCTCCCGCCGCAACAGATCCGCGAACCGCTTCCGGGTCATGACCCTCTGGCGGTTGACCTGCCGAATAACGTCGCCCTTCCTTAATCCTCCCTTGGCGGCCGGACCGTTCTTCTGAACCCTGTACACGGTCAGCCCTCCCGCCTCATCATCCTCCTGTACGTCCGCTCCGAACCACCCCGGCTCGATCGCGCGGGCGATCCCCGTTCGATCCTGCTCGATGATCCGCTCGATGTGCGTCCGAAGGCGGTTGACGGGAATGGCGATGCCGGTGAATCGCGACGTCTCGTAGTTCAGTGTAACCATGCCCAAGAGTCGCCCTTGGGCATCCACGAGCGGTCCGCCGTCCTGGTTCTGGTTGACCGCGGCGCTCGTCTCCAAAACGGGACCCGTATAGAACGCGCCCGTCCCCTTGGCCACCGACTCGACCTCGTAGACGGAGCTCAGCACGCCCATCGAGATGGCCACCTGATCGTCGGACTCGATGCTCCCGAAGCTGTCACCCAGGACATACGTGACCGCACCCACCTTGGCCTGGTCCGAATCGCCCATTTCCATCGCCGGAAGATCCTTGGCCGGGACCTTCACGACGACCAACTCCATCTCGTTCACCCGACCCGCCACTTTCCCCGTCACGCGTCTGTGTCCGGGCAGGACCACCGACACTTCCGTCGTCGTGTGCCCGCACGCCGTGGGCGAGGTCAGGATGTAGCCGTCCTTGTCGATGACCGCTCCCGATCCGCGCTGGCTGCCCCCGGAAACGAACACGACGCTGGGGGCCACCTTCTTGTAGATTCGAACGTGCGCCTGGCTGGGATCGTCCCCTTCCTCTTGAGCCCACACCGAGGCCGCCAACGACGAAAGAACCAGCGCGTGCCAGATCCGCATCTCAATCCCCGCCCCAACAGCACCGAAAGCCGTTGACCGATGGTCGGTTCAACAGTATGTACGCCTTTCGCGGGCGCTCTGTTAGAAGCACCCTTCCTACTATACCACCGGTCGGAGACCTTTCGATGGGCCCTGTCGCCGTTCTCCTCCTCGCACTCTCGTCCCCCCTCCAAGATCCATCCAAAGAAGACGCCTCTCGAACCTTGCGGCTCTCCCTGCGGCAATGCCTCCACCTGGCCTTGGAGCACAACATCGACCTCGAGATCGCCCGCTATCAGCCGTGGATCGAGGAACAGAACATCCTCTCCGCGCAGGGCGCGTTCGATCACACCCTCTACTGGAGCGCCTCCGGCGGCGAGTCCGTCCGGAAATCCACCAACCCCTTCGACCCCGCCGACATCGACGTGCATTCGGCCACCTCCACCGCCGGAGTGCGCCGGCTGCTCCCCTTCGGACTCTCATACGACCTTTACTTTCGGACCGACCGGCTGAACACGAACCAGTTTTTCGCCTCCGCGATCCAGCCCCAATGGGACGAATCCCTCGCCCTGTCGCTGACCCTGCCCGCCCTGAAGGGGCGCGGCGAGGACGCGCAGTACAGCGCCGTCGTCATCGCCAGGCACACGCGACAAGCCGCCGTCGAACGCTTCGAGAAGACGCTGATCGATCAACTGGCGGCCGTCCAACAGGCCTACTGGGATCTGGTCTTCGCGCGCGAGAACCTCGAACTGCGGCGGCAGTCCGAGAAGGTGGCGGAGCAACTGCTGAAGGAAAACCGGACGAAGTTCGAAAGGGGCGTCCTGGCGCGCGTCGACGTCACCGAGGCCGAGGCCGGGTTGGCCGCCCAGCAGGAGAGCATCATCACGGCGGAGAACGCCGTGCAAAACGCGGCGGACCGGCTGAAGCAGATGATCGATCCGGACCTGCTGAAGCGCGAAGCCCCTCTCGTTCCGTCGGACGCGCCGCGCCCCTTCGATCGGGAACTGGACGAGAGGAAGACCCTGGAAACTTCCGTGGCGGAGGCGCTGGTCGAACGGCCCGACTACCGGGAGCTCGCCTCGCAAATCGCCGCCCAAGACCAATCGATCCTCAAGGCCGCGAACGATCTCCTGCCCAAGTTCGATCTCGTCGGCACCGGCACGCTCAGCGGCCTGGACGACTCCTTCGTGGACGCCAACGACGAACTCCGGACGCTCGACTCGAACGGATGGACGATCGGCTTCTCCTTCGAATGGCCGCTGGAGGGACGGGCGGCGAAAGGCGCGCTCCGGCGGGCCGAACTGGAGCGGCGCCGGCTGGACCTGCAGCGGCGCAGCCTCGAAGACGCGATCCTCATGGAGATCCGAACGGCGGTCCGGGAGATCAAGACAACCGAGAAGCGCATCGAGGCGTCCCGGCGCGCCCGCGCGCTGGCGCAGGAACGGTTCGAGGGCGAGATGAGCCGTCGCGAGGCCGGCCTGCGCACGACGTTTCACGTCCTGGAAGCCGAACGCAGCCTGACCCAGGAGCGCACCAACCAGCTCAAGGCCGTCATCGACTACAACGTGGCCCTCATGAATCTGGAAAAGGCGACGGGGACGCTCCCGCAGCGCTACGGAATCGTCGTCGAGGACAGCCTGACGCCGCGGCTGAAGGGGATAAAATAATGGCCCGCCATGAGGCTAGAGACAACATCAGCAGATGAGACCCAGCGAAACCACGGATGACGCTGATTAAACGGATTGCGCGGATTGAAACGTGTTTCTGCCGGACGGGGTCTACTGTGGCTGCCTCTAGCCTTTTCGCGGACCGTTGTAAAATAAGGTCGGTGACGCGCGAAGAGACCTCCATCGGCAACAGCCGGCGCGACTTTCCGTCCACGCACTGGTCGATGATCCTCGATTTGCGCGATCCCGCGCATCCGACCTACCGGCGACACCTGGATGAACTCGTCCAAGGATACTGGAAGCCGGTCTATTTCTACATGAGATCGGCGTGGCGACACTCCATCGAAGACGCCAAGGATCTCACCCAGGACTTCTTCTCGCTCTTCCTGCAGAAGACGTGGGTGCAGAAGCTGGACCCCCGGCGCGGGAGCTTCCGCGCCTACCTGAAGACCGCCCTCGATCATTTCCTCACGGACTGCCGGAGGGCCCAGCGGGCTCAGAAGCGCCACCCGGCCGCCGCCCTCCTGCACTTCGAGCAGGCGGAAAAGGAATTCGCCAGGATCGAACCGAAGGACCGCGACGCGTCGCCGGCGGACATGTTCGAGCGCGAGTGGATCCGGACGGTGGTCCGTCGGACGTTGGAGGTGCTGGAGCAGTCGCTGACCAAGCAAGGCAAGCGCAGACACTTCGAGATCTTCCAGGCCTACAGCGGCCTGGACGACTCAGCCTGTGAGTCTGCGCCTTCCACCGGGGTCGAGGAGGTGGCGCGGCGCTTCGGCTTGAAGGCCGATCACGTCAAGTACTGCCTGAAGGTCGTGCGGCAGGAACTCCGGCGGCTCCTGCGGGACGAGGTGCGGTCGTACGTCGACGGCGAGGAGGAAGTGGCGAGGGAGATGCGCCTGATCATGAGGGGCGAATGAGCCACACGGTGGACCGGTTCCGAGACTTCATGGACGAGCCGGAGCCCGCCGGAAGAGACGCCCAGGAGCCACGCGGAGAGATCGGCAAGTACAAGATCGTCCGGGAAGTCGGCCGGGGCGGGATGGCGATCGTCTACGAAGCCTTGGACCCCGACCTCAAACGCCGGGTGGCCCTCAAGGCGCTCAAACCCGGAGAGGCCAGCCCCACCCTCATCAGCCGCCTGCGCCGGGAGGCGACGCTGGCCGCCCGGCTGCATCACCCCAACATCGTGGCAATCCACGAGGTCGGCCTCTTCCAGGATGACCGCGGCGCGGAAACGCACTTCATCGCCATGGACTTCGTCGAGGGCAAGACGCTCGCGGAGATCCCGCGGTCCGTCCCCCTCAGGGAGCGCATGCGCATCCTCCAAACGGTGGCGCAGGCCGTCGGATACGCCCACACGCAAGGGGTGATCCACCGGGACTTGAAGCCGCAGAACGTGCTCGTCGAGCAGGCGACGGGGCGGGTCTTCTTGACGGACTTCGGCTTGGCGCACGCCCAGGAGGATCACGATCTGACCCGCAGCGGCGTCGTCATCGGCACCCCGCACTACATGGCGCCGGAACAGGTCACGGGCGTCCGGCACAAGATGGGCCCCTGGACGGACGTCTGGGCGCTGGGCGTCATGCTGTACGAGGCGCTCACCGGCCGCAAGCCCTTCCGCGGATCCGACCCCATGGAGCTCTATCAGAGGATCTTCGTCGATGAGCCCACGCCACCCCGGAAGCTGAACCCGGCGGTCCACCCCGACCTGGAGACGGTATGCCTCAAGGCCCTCGAGAAAGAGAAGGATCGGCGATACGCGGACGCCGCCCTTCTGGCCGCGGAACTGCAACGCTATTTGTCGGACGAGCCCATCCTCACCCGGCCGGTCTCCTGGCGATTACGAATCTGGAGGAAGGTGCGCCGCAACTCGACCATAGCGGCCTTGGGCGCCCTCTTGGCGATCGTGCTCGTCGCCGCCGGAATCTGGGGAAACGTGCAGTCCTCCGGAAGAAACCGCGCGGAAGAGGAAGCCTCGAAGACGCGCAAGCTCGCCGCGGCGATGGAACGGATCACGCAGCTCTTGGCGGAACTCGACCGCCTGATGGTCGAACCGGACGTCTCGTACGAACAGATCGAACCGCGCGCGACGGAGATCCTCGCGTCCGTCGAGGCGGCGATGCGTCATGCCCCGAAGCAGGCGAACCTCTGGACATACAAGGGCAAGGCGCTGCGGTATCTGGGCCAAGAGACTCTCGCCGAAGCCGTCCTGGACGAAGCCATCCGGCTGGATCCCCGCGACGGACGACCGTCGCTGGAGAAGGCGATGATCCTGCTCGATCGCATCCAGATGCTGACGATCGGACACTCCCCGGACGACGCGCGGGAGCGGCGTCGGGAAGCGGCCGAGGAATGGATGCCCCTCCTCCTCGAGAACCTCCGGCGCGCGGACCCCGGCCTCACTGAGGATGAGAAACTCCTGGTGTCCGCATGGAGCGCCTGGTGCAACCGGCACTACGAGGAGGCCGAAACCCAAGCGACGGAGCGGATCCGGCGCGGAGGCGCCGTCGAGTCCTTCTACTTCGTTCGAGCCCTCGCCAGAACGACGGCGGGAAAGGCGGTCGAGGCCGATCTGGATCGCGCGATCGAACGCCGGCCGGGATTGTGGCAGGCCCGATTCCTGCGCGGCTGCCTCGGCGACGATCCGCAGGAGAAGCTCGCCGACTTCTCCGCCGTCGTCCGCATCAACCCTCGCTGCGCGCAGGCGTACTCGAACCGGGCGATCCAATACGCGGCCCGCCGCCAATTCGAGGACGCGCTGGCCGACTTCGAGCGCGCCTTGCGAATCGACCCCCGAGACATCGTCGCGCGCCTCAACCGCGGCGACCTCTACCGGCAACGCGGCCGTACTGATGCGGCAATCGCCGAATACTCCGCGGTCATCGGCTTCTTTCCCGAAGAACCCGACGCGTTCTACCGGCGCGCCATCGTCCATCACGCCCTGCAGCACCCCGCGGAGGCCCTGGCGGATCTCACCGAGGCGCTGAAGCTCGCGCCGAATCACGCGAAGGCCCATGTCGAACGCGGGAGCGTGTACATGGACCTGCAGCGTTCTTCCGAGGCCCTGGAGGATTTCGACGCCGCCCTCCGGATCGACCCGACCAACCCCCACGCCTACAACAACCGCGGGATGCTCTACCACCGATTGGGACAGGACGAGCGGGCGCTGGCCGATCTCGACGCCGCGCTGCGGATCGAGCCCAACATGGCGAAGGCTCTGAATAACCGCGGGACCGTGGTCGAAACGATGGGACGATACTCCGAAGCTCTGAACGATTTCAGCGCGGCGATCCGGATCGATTCCACCTATGTGAGCCCCTACGCCAACCGGGCGCGGATCCTGTCCTCGCAGGGGCGGCATGCGGAGGCCTTGGGCGACTTGGAGATCGCTCTGCGGCTCCAGCCCGCCTTGGCCGGAATCTACGTGACGCGCGGAATCGTCTACAGCGCGATGGAACGACTGGAGGAGGCGCTGGCGGATTACGACGAGGCGCTACGGCTGGATCCCCGTCTCGCCGAGGCCTCGTTCAACCGGGGGCTCGTCTATCTCAAGCGGCGTCGCCATGCCGAAGCGATGGCGGATTTCAAACGGGCCGTCGAGCTGCGGCCGGACCTCGAAGCCGCTGCGGCGCCGCTGATCGAGCAATGCCGGGAGCCCGAGTAGTCGCTCACGGCCGCGGCGGTTCCGCCGGATACGCCGCGTCGTTTCCCTGCAGCCGCATCTCCGCGACGATCCCGCGTTGGCAGATGGTGCAGTACGGTCCGTTCATGTTCCGCATGAGACAACGCATCTGCGAGCGGGCCACGCCGGTGGACGGATGAAGGTATGTCGTTTCGCCGTATGCCAGGTCGAAGGTCCCGATCCCCGTGAAGTAACGTTCCGTAGGAACCTCGGACGTATGCGTGAAGGACCACCACTTGATCGAAGCCCCGCTCCCGCGAACATAGCCGGACAAGTTCGGGTACCACTGAGGATCGGGAACGGATCCTCCATAGTAGTACTCGTCCCCCAGCCCCAAGCCGTGACCCAGTTCGTGAACCGCTATGGCCGTGCTGATTCTCGTCGTATTGACCGTCGAAACCCGTTTCGAACGGGACACGACCTGCTGGTTCTTGAAGTATCCGGTTCCGACCCACGCGCCCGTGTTGCCCACGAAGATTGCCGCGTCGCAATCCGGCAGCGACGGATGACCGAGAGCCGCTTGAAGGCTGGCGTCGGGAGTGAACGTCGTGAAGCGAAGGTGCCGGCAATTCCCGTCCACGGCCGCCGCCAGCTCGAAAGGTGTGGCAGACGAGTTGCGGGAATTGAGATTGGGACACGGACCGCTGCCGGCGAACTCGTCGATCCAGGAGACGTCGGACACCACGTTCACCCGCCAGATGTTGATGGTCGCAAGATTCACCTTGAACGGCTCCGTGTTGGCGATGGCCCTCGCGATGTCCTCCGCGAACTGCTTGAAGAGGAGCATCTCGGACGCGGTGCGAAACCCGTCCCCCACGATCGCGATGTCCATGGCGATGGGAAAAGGGGTGTACTCTACCGACGGCCACAACCGCTCCACCGCGGGACTGGCGAACGAGCCGTGCTGCAGCCGGTACAACCAGATCAAGTCCCTGTAGAGGGCGGATGTGTTCCCGGCCGCGTCGCGAACCTGGACGTAGACGCCGTGCTCTCCGTCCTCGGACCTCAACGCCCATGCTTTGCTCGTCGAATACGGCTCCCACGGCGACCACACGAAATCCTCGTTGGTGATTCTCATCTGGGCCAAGCCGGAGGCATCGTCGCTTCCCAGAATCGTAAGCGTCACCTCCACGCTGACGGTCTGCGGCTTTTCGTTGTTGATGTCCATGAAGACCATCTGCGGACGAACCGTGTCGAGCCCGATCGAATCCTGAAGGGAAGCGGAGGTATTCCCAAGCGCATCCGAAACCTGGACGTACACGGTCTTCGGTCCATCTCCGCTGGGGATCATCCAGGTCTTCGAGACCGCGTAGGTCTCCCACGCGGTCCACGAAGCATCATCGTTGGAGAACCGCATGAGAGACACGCCCGAATGCGCGTCCATCATGGAAAGCGTCAACGTCACGATCCGAACATTGGTCCACGCGGCGCCGCCGTTGATCGCGATCGAACCCGCCGGCGCCGTCGTGTCCAAGCTGATGGAATCCGCGACGGACGCCGACGTGTTCCCCGCCGCATCCTGGAACTGCGCGTACACCTGCTTCGTTCCGTCCCCGGCGCCCAGCAGCCACGTCCTGGCGCCCGCGAACGGCTCCCACGCCGACCACGACGTCCCGTCGTTGGAGAGCCTCGTCTTCGCCACGCCGGAGCCCGTATCCGCGGCGGCCAGATTCAACGTCACGGATGCCACGGCGGTCCACGCCACGCCGGCGTTGATCACGACGGTCCCCGAGGGCATCGTCGTGTCCAGCTTGATCGTATCGGACAGCGACACGGAGACGTTCCCCGCTCCGTCGCGGAACTGCGCATACACCTGCTTCGTTCCGTCTCCCGTCGACATCGCCCACCAGACCGAGGGAGCCATCGTGGCCCACGCACCCCATGTGGCGCCGTCGTTCGAGTACCGAACCGCCGTCACCCCGGACGAAGGTGATGGGTCGATGGTCACGTTGTAAACCCGAACCCACGTGCCGGTCGCCCAAGCGGCGCCATTTTGGATCAGAATGGTCCCACCCGGCACGACTGTGTCCAGCCCGATGTCGTCGCTGACGCCGGCCGATACGTTGCCCAGCGCGTCGCGAAATTGCACGTGCACCGACTTCGTTCCGTCTCCGCCCGGCAGGACCCAAGATCGGCTCGCGCCGTACGCCTCCCATTCGCTCCAGCTCGCTCCGTCACCGGAGAACCGCGCCTGGGCCACGCCGGAGCCTCCGTCGACCGCCGACAACGTCAACGTCGCGCCGACGCCGTTCGTCCACGCCGCGCCCGCGCTGATCGAGATCGATCCGGTCGGCGCGAGCTCGTCGAGCCCGATCGTGTCGATGGCCGCCGTCGAGACGTTGCCCGCCGCGTCTCGGAACTGCGCCTGAACCGTGCGCTGACCTTCTCCCTGCGCCAACGTCCAGGAACTGCTCGCGGTGAACGGCCTCCAGGAGGACCACGAAGCGTCGTTGCAGAACCGCATCTCGGCGATACCGGAGAGGTCGTCGGTGCCGGTGAGCGTCAATGTGACGGCCGATGTGGGGGTCCAAGCGCCGCCTCCATTGATGAGCACCGTGCCCGCAGGAGCGATCGTATCCAAGCCGATGGAATCAGACGCCGTGCTGGAGACGTTGCCGGCGAGGTCACAAACCTGGACGTAGACGATTCTCGTCCCCTGCTGGACGACGTTGCCCGCCGGAAGGGTCCACGTTCGCGAAGAGCTCAACGCCTCCCATGCGGTCCACGAAATCCCGTCGTTGGAGAAACGCCGGGAGGCGACACCCGAACTTGAGTCGGACGATTGGACTTGAAGCGTAACGGTCGAAGTGTTCGTCCACGCCGCCCCACCGTTGATTTGGAGGGAAGCCGCGGGAGGCGTCGTGTCCAACCCGATGCCGTCGGAAGCGACCGCGGAGACGTTGCCCGCCGAATCGCGGAATTGGGCGTAGACCGCCTTGGGCCCGTCTCCGGCGTTCAGCGTCCAGACCTTCGTCGTCGAGCACGTTTCCCACGCGGCCCCGCCGTTGATCGTGACCTGACCTATGGGAGGAACGGTATCCTGCGCTTTGGCGGCCTGCGAGATTAAGAAGCAGAACAAGGGCACTAGATAGCGCATGGCACGTCTCCCTCAGCGCTCGCTTCTGTCCATACATCCCTGGGGCGGCAGGATGTTCCGGCCGATGTCCGTCGAAACCACGTGCTCCGCCGTTCCTCGCACCTGTGCGTCCGGCTCGGAGACCGCCACCGCTTGCACGATCTCGCGTGCCTGATCAGGATGCGCTTGGGTCAAAGCCAGGAGCGCGGCGCAGCGAACCCGCGAAGGCTCCTGTGTATTCGAAATTACGCCCGTCAGCGCGTCGAAGCTCTCGGAGGTTCCCTGACGGTGCCCCAGCGCGCCGATGATGGCCGTTCGATCGGAGTCGCAGGACGTCTCCCGCAGCGCCTGTACGATGTGGGTGGTGAGCAGCGGATCATCGCGGTCTCGCAGTCCCAAGGCCACGGCGACGGCCGGGGTGTATTCCTCGTCGCGTTCTCGGGACGACACGAGCTGGTCCAGCAGAAGAGTAGTGGCCCGTGGATCCGGTGAGGCCCGAAGACCATCCAACAAAGTCAATCGATCCGCGCGGCTCGATCGGTGGAAGCGGTCCGCCAGGAGGTCGAACGCCTCGGGTCGGGGTTGACGAGCGATCCGGAGCACCGCCGCCAAGTCCGGTTCTTGCTGGACGGAGCCAACGGGCGGCGTGGGTGCAGGGGCGATCCGCTCGACCGGAGCCTCCGGCCGCGGGTCCAGAACGGACGGCCGACCATCATGGCCGCGCTGGGGATTGAAAGGGGCTCGGACGAACAAGAGCGCCGTTAGCGCCAGGGGGAGAGACAAGATCCACAGCAAGCCCGACCGCCTTCTTCCCATCCTATGGATCCATGCGGAATCGCGGGCCGGCAGGGTACGAGAATCGGCACCGAAGCAAGCATCGGATGAGAAGAGGGTCCTCTACTTCTTGCTTGCTTCCCGCTCCGCGCTCTCCCGTATAATCCTCTGCCTCATGAAAGTGCTGCTTCTGCTGGCGTTGCTGGCGCAGGACGATCCGATCCGGCGTCTGCAACACAAGGATCCCGCCGTGCGGCGCGCGGGGTGCGACATCATCCGCGTCGACCGCATTCAAACCGCGATCCTTCCCCTCATCGAACTCCTCAAGGAGGAAGACCAGCCGGACGTGCGCGACGCCGCGGTCCGCACCCTGAGAGAGCTCACCCAGCAATCCTTCGGCGACTCCACCCTCGAATGGAGCCGATGGTGGGAGGCGAAGGGCAAGGAGCATGTCGCCGGCCAGACCGTCACCAGTGAGCAAGTCCACCAACTCATGCAACCGCTCCTTCAGGATGCGAAGAAGGACTTCGAGAAGAGCAAGGGGGAGAATCGCATCCTGCTCTTGGTCAACGGCGTCGCCGCGGTCCTGTTCGTCGTCATGATGATCTGGTTCGCGGCCTGGGTCAGCGCCCGCATCAAGGCGTGGAAGGAACTGGTCGGCCGCGCCGAGGTCTACGTCCAGAAAAGCGAGGGAATCACCCAGCGCACGGATCAGGTCATCGCGGAACTCGACGCCAAGAAGACGGACATCATGTCCTTCTTCGGCAAGGTGCGCGAGGACAGCCAGGGCGAGTTGGACCGATACGGCGACATGCTGCAGAAGAACCTCGAGCACACCATGCGCGAAGAAGTCATGGCCCTGCGCCAGAAGGCGGAGAAGGAGCTGCAGCAGACGCTCGGCGACGTGCGCGCGCAGGTCGAGATGGAGACCCGCCGCGCGTCGACGGAACAGAAGGAGAAGATCGACAAGGCCTTCCAGGAGCAGCGCGAACGATTCATCAAGGAAGTCGAGGGGCACACCCTCTTCCTGGAAGCGAGCCTCTACTCCATCCAAGGCAAGACCGAGGACGCGCGGCGGCGCTACCGCGAGCTCGTGCAGATCAAGCCGGACCACGTGATGGCCTGGAACAACCTCGGAATGGTCTGCCGCGAGCTGACTCGCTACGACGAGTCCCTCGAGGCGCTGCAACAGGCCCTCAAGCTGGCGCCCAACAACTCATCGGTCCTGTACAACCTCGCGGCGACCTACGCGCGCACGCGCCTGAAGGACAAGATGCTCGAGGCGCTGGCCCAGGCGATCGCCAACGACGGCGAGGTCAAGGACGAGGCGCTCAACGACGCCGCCTTCCGCGATTATTGGAACGATCCGGCGTTCAAGGAAATCGCGGAGTAGCTTGATTCCCCCAACCGTCCCGGCGATACTCACCCGCCCATGGGTGCTCCATACGACGAGACCGAGATCGGAGGGGCCCAGCGGGAATTCCTGCCGACGCTCTGGACGGTCGTTCTGCGAGCGAAGGACGCGTCCGCGCCCGATCGCCGCGAAGCCCTGGAGCGGCTCATCCAGGTCTATTGGAAGCCGCTCTATTTCTACATCCGCAAGAGCGGACACGACGTGGAAAAGGCGAAGGACATCATCCAGGCCTTCTTCGCGGAGTTCCTCGAGAAGGACTTCCTCAAATACGTCGAACGCGATCGAGGCAAGTTCCGCACCTTTCTCGTCACGGCCCTCAAGCACTACGTCGCGGATCTCCATGATCGCGCCCAGGCCCAAAAGCGCGGCGGCGGCAAGGTCGTTCTGTCGTTCAACTTCGCCCAGGCTGAGACGGAGATCCGCAGGGAACCCTCCACCGAGGAGACCCCCGACCGCATCTTCCAACGACAGTGGGCCCTCGGTTTGTTCAAAAGGGCGCTTCAGACCTTGCGCCGGGAATTCTCGGACAACGGTCGTCTCGACGAATTCGACGCCTTGAAGGCCTACTTCACGGCCGGCCCGGAACACGCCCCCTCGTACGCCGACACCACGAAGGCCTCGGGCATCTCCGAATCCGATGTGCGCACGAAGATCAACCGGGCTCGGCGGCGGTATCGCGAGATCATCCTCGAAGAGATTCGAGCGTACACGGAGACCGACGACGACGCCCGCGAGGAGCTGCGGGAACTTTTTTCCGCCCTCGCGTGATTTTCTCCGCAACTTTTCCGAGGAAATTCCGCTTCTTGGCTCGACGCTGAGGGCAGCCGTTTATGACTGACCTGATTCGCTGTGCTCGTTGTGGAAAAGACTACGCGGCCGACCAACTCCAGCAGGAGTACGACGGCATCTGCCTCGCTTGTCTCGTCGGCGCCGCGATGGAAACGGAACCGCAAGAGACCTCCGCGCCTGGAGATCGCCTTGACCCGCTCAAGCCCGGCGACACGTTTCGCAATCTGGAAATCCTGGAGGTTCTCGGTCAAGGCGGCATGGGGATCGTCTACAAGGCCCGGCAAACGGGCCTGGATCGGCGGGTCGCGCTCAAGATCCTCTCGCCCAAGCTGGCCGGCGATCCGGAGTTCGCCCGCCGCTTCACCCGCGAAGCCAAAGCGCTGGCGATCCTCGATCACCCCAACATCGTTCGGGTCATCGATTACGGGACCGAGCGGAACCTCTACTACCTCGTCATGGAGTACGTCGACGGCGTCACGTTGCGGGCGCTCCTGAACGACTATCGGCTGTCGCCGGAGGAGACCTTGAAGATCGTGCCGCAGATCTGCGAGGCGCTTGAGTTCGCGCACGGTGAAGGGATCGTCCATCGCGACATCAAGCCCGAGAACATCATGGTCGACCGGCGGGGCCGCATCAAGATCGCGGACTTCGGACTGGCCAAGATGATCTCGAAGACCGAGCCGCCCGCGACCTTCACCCACACCAACGTCGCGATGGGCACGCCGCACTACATGGCGCCGGAGCAGTGCGAGAACATGAAACAGGTCGACCACCGCGCGGACATCTATTCGCTCGGCGTGGTCTTCTACGAGATGCTCACCGGCGAGGTTCCGATGGGCCATTTCCTCCCGCCGTCCCGCAGGGTCCAGGTGGACGTGCGTCTCGACGAGATCGTGCTCAAGGCTCTGGCCCGCGAACCCGAGCGGCGGTATCAGCGGGTGAGAGAGGTCCGGACGGACGTCGAGACCGTCGTCTCGCAGCCCCGCGTTCACACGGATTCGCCGCGGCCGAGTACGGAGTACTCGCTCCATCCGATCGATAATTTGGTGAAACCGCAGTATTCCACTCCCCACATGGTGGTCGCCTTCGCGTTCGGTCTCACCTTCCTCTTGGGGGCTTACGGGAAGATGACCGATGTCGAATGGACCGAGTATCCCGTACTCGGCCTTTGTATCGCCGTCGGAGCCTTTCTGATCCTGCGCGATAAGAGCTCCCGCCTCCGGAAACGAGAGAGCCTCTACAGGATCGTCTTCTCTTTCGGAACAAACCTGTGCCTTCTACTGCTATCGATCCTGGTCTTGAAGGCGCTGATGAATATCGGCTCCTGGAGCGTGGCTCTCGGCATATTCTTCGTCAGTGTCTACGGTTTCGACCTTCTGGGACGACTCTATCGTCATATGGATGGAGGCGTCGCAGCGAATCCGACTCGGAAGAGCGGTTTCCTTTCCAACGGCCGGATCGTGCTCTTGTTCTTCGTCACCGGACTGTTCCTGACCGCCTGGGGAAATACTCTGTTGAGAGCACACCTCGTGGCGTGCGGGACTGTGATCCTCCTGTGGTCGCTTTACCCCTTCTTCCGCTGGATTCGGAATCGACGTCCACGCTGGCCCTTCCAGATTCTCACAGGGTCGGTGATTGCTCTGGCTTTCGTATGGAGCGGACTCTCATGGCAGCATCTCCAAGGAGGCGGCGCCGAGCAAGAGAGAGTCTTGGCACGTTTGAGTTGGCTGCGCCTTGATATGACTCGCGCGGATGTGTGGGAACTTCTCGGAGACCCTGTCGGACGGTCCCCAGGCACGCTCGACACGCTCAGCAAAGAAGAAGTCTGGGCGTACGGTCCCCCCCGACCGTTCACTCTGTCGAGTTCCCCGCCCTTCCTCATCAGGGCACGAGAGCGATCCTCGGGCAGGGACTTGCGCCTCTACTTCGATCGTCAGGGCCGTCTCAATAGAGCGATCGATCCTCAGGGAAAGGAACTGGTTCTCCCGCGTCGACTGGGAGGCAAACGGCTTCCGGAGTGACGGAACACGCTTGTCCCCAGCGTGAAGCTACAATAAGCTGTGGTCATGGGGAAAAAGGAGATCCTGGAGCTCATCAAGCATCTGCCGGACGACGTGTCCCCCTCGGAAGTCATGGATGAACTCTGTTTTCGCCTTCAGGTCGAAAAAGGGCTTGAAGACGCCGCCGCAAGGCGCGTTCTTGACGAGCGCCAGCTGAAAGCGAAAATCAGTCGATGGCGGAAATCCGCTGGACGGTAAGCGCGGCAGACGATCTTCGAACCATCGAGGACTGGATCGCGCGAGATTCTCCACGCCACGCCGAAGGCTTCATCGATCGGCTCATCGCGGCAACAGCGAAACTGAAGACCTTCCCAAACGTCGGCCGCATCGTCCCGGAGTTTGACCGCTAGGACGTTCGCGAAGTGCTCTACCAAGGCTATCGGCTGGTCTACACATGCCATCCGGGAGTGGTGACCATTCTCCGGGTCGTCCATAGCGCACGCGATCTGAACCGGCTGGCGGAACAGGAGGGATGGAGCCTCCGGTGATCCCTCGACGAACGAGGCCTTAGCCGGGATTATTCACGTCCGAGGCGAGATCGTCGGGTTAGAATCGCCTATTCATACCTC
>JACPRB010000090.1 GCA_016190155.1 Planctomycetota bacterium | reverse complement strand
GAAGAGCCCCATGTACTTCCAATACTCGCGGGGCTTTTGGACGTAGGTCTCCGAGTACTCCTTGACGTCGCCGCCCGTGCAGAACGCGCGCGTGCCGGCGCCGGTATACACGATGACCGCGATCGAGTCGTCCCAGGAGGCATCCTGGAAGGCCCGCACCAGCTCCTGAAGCGTGCGCGTCGCGTAGGCGTTGTAGAAATCCGGGCGATTGAGAGTGATCGTGGCCACGCCGTCCGACTTCTCGTAGCGGACATCGCGGAACGGCGTCTCGTGGGCGTCGGCTGGGAAGTCGCTCATCAGTACACGAACCTCGAAATGTCGTAACTCGTGATCCGCACACCCCGCTCTCCGAGAGACGCTCGGAGGCGGCACTGCAGGACCGCCTTCTGAATCTGAAGTTGTTCGATCGAAAACTGGCGCGCCGGCCGGCCGCGCGCCCAGGCAGCGTACTCCGTGTTCGGCTCCACATGCAAGGGAGACAGATAGACCCAATCTCCCGGTCCGAGCGGCAAGGCGTCGAGGAATCGTGCGGTGTCGTTCACGTGGGCCGAATGACTCTCCTGTCCGCCCACCCCCAGCAGCACGGTCAGTCCGACATGGAGGCCCGCATCCTTGAGCAGCCGGACCGTGCGCTCGGCATCTTCCAACTCGTGGGGCTTGCGCAGAGAGTCGTACAAGGGGCGGTGCGCCGTCTCCAGGCCGATCGTCACGCGATCCAATCCCAGATCCCGCAATTCCCGCAGCTCGTGCGCCTCTCTCCGGCGGCCCAGGCCGGCGCTCGCGAAACAGCTGAAAGGCCGTCCGGGAACGGCGGCGCGCGCCAGCCGCATCATCACCGCCAATTCGTCGGCCGGCACCATCAGCGCGCCCGCGTCGCCCAAAAAGATCGACGTCCGGCGCTCTACGTCGCGGCCGACCAATTCCAGCACCTGCCTCACGTGCTGCTCGAATTCCGCGATCGTGCGGACGCGGAATCGACGATCCCGGTAGAGCGTGCAGAACGAGCAACGATTGGTGGAACATCCGACGGTGGCCTGCAGGTAGAGCGCTTGAACCTGATCGGGAGGCAGCACCGGGACCTGGCCGTACAGCGCCTTGAAGTGTCGGGCTTCCTCTTCGAGCCGGCGCACGCCGCAGCGCGTCACCGCTTCGAGGGCGCGCCGGGCCGCGGGCGGCGCCTGATCCGCCACGCGCCGCACCTCTTCGTAGAGAAGCGCCAGTTCCCCGGACGCCTCCTCGGGAGGGAGGATCTCGCGTCGCTCTCCCAGGCGGAGCAGGTTGTTGCTCATCCCGCGCTTGAACTGGACGCCGTTGCGGACACCGCAGAGGACGCGTCCCTCCGCGTCGAACGCGAGGGCGCAGCGCCCGTCCACGAGCAGCACGAGGCAACGCTCCTGCTGAATGAGCATGACGCGCTCGCGCGTCTGCGGCAGGGTGAATTCGCAGATCATCGCCCCACCCACCTTGTGGTGAGCGAGCAAAGCGAGTCGAACCATAGTCCGATCAGAATGAGCACGCCCGCCGTCACGCCGTACGCGAGTTCGCACCGTCCCACGTGTCGGGGATCCACGGAGGCCGCCTTCCTGGAATGCACCCACGCCCGGATCGACAGCATAACGAAGGGAAGCGACAGAATCCAATGACCCGCGTCCCAGAAGGCCACGCCCACGGCGGCGGCGGGCGCCAAGAATCGCACCAGCGCGAGCGACATGGTCGCGGAGGATGTGCGACGCAGCCGGGCCATGACGAAGAGCGATCCCAGGAGGTAGTATCCGCCAAGCGACGCCCACAGCGCCCCCGCCTTCGCGCTCGACGCATCAGGAACGACCAGGTAGGTCGCCGGCGCGAGCCCGGTGATCGCGACGACGGCCAGGACGCGCGCGGCGGCGCGTCGTTCTTCGCCCGCGACCACGAGCGGGGCGTAGAGGATCGCCGGGGCGATGAGGGCGGCCGACCACCATGGATCGGAGACGCGCCATAGCAGCACGATCAACGCGGCCAGCGGCGGCACCAGGAGGGCCGGCAGCGGCACGAGCACGCGCCGGGCGGCGGGACGATCATGCGTCCATGCGCGGCGCGCCACGCGGATCGCCTGGGCCGCCGCGAAGAGCGTCACCACGGCCAGGCCCATGACGAGCGGCTCCCAGGTGATCTTCAACGACGCTCCCCACCCGACGACCCAGCAGGTCAGCGCCATGTACCACGCGCCGTCTTCCCGGGGGAGGCGGACGGCAGGCGTCGATGACAACGGAGATTCCTTGGGATCGGTGACCATGGATTCCATTCGAGCATCAAAAGATAGCAAATCCAGGGCCAAGAAGGAGTTTTCGCATGCGTCATCGCGCCCGTAGCACCATCGGACAGAGCTTGAGGAGTGTTAGGGGTTCGTCACGAAATAACTGATTCAATCACGTGGAGGAATGGAAGAACCGCCAAAACGCAGAAACGCCAAAAGGAAGGCGAATAGGGGCTCGATTTGGCCAAGCTTCAAGCCCAAGGCAAGATCATTCTGGGCATCGATGCCGCTCAACCGGACATGGAAGCCGAGAGTCTGTGGGTCTTTCGCGACACCCTCTCCGAAGAGATCCTCCTGGCGTTCTGTTCGTCTGCTGCCGACGCATCGCTCTTGCCTCCGTATCTGCGGAAGATCAAGGCCTTGGGAATCCCTGTCACCGGAGTGATCTCGGATGGCCAGAAGATCATCCTCTCGGCGGTTCGGGAAGTCTTTCCGGGCGTTCCGCACCAACTCTGTCAGCTTCACTTCCTCAAGGACTTTGCCCGGTCGGTCTCCGCGGCCGATCAGTCGCTCCAGGTAGAACTTGGCAAGAACCTCAGGGAACTCTCCGCCTTCGAGAGGGCGGCAGAACCGGCTGAAGGGAACTGGCGTGGCGTCGAATAGAGCGTACGTGATAAATGAGGCGCTTCCGGCACGCCTGGGGCGTTACGAGATTCTGGATCGCGTGGGCCAGGGCGGGATGGGCGTCGTCTACAAGGCGTTCGATCCGGAGATCGGCCGGACGGTGGCGATCAAGTGCATGCGTCCCGAGGCGTTTGCTGCGGATGTGGAGCGGTTCGAACGGGAAGTTCGCGGGATGGCAGCGGTGGAACATCCCGGGATCGTGAAGGTCCTCGACGTGGGTCGGGACGGGTCCACGACGTTTTTCGTCATGGAGTTCATGGAAGGGGGATCGCTGCAGCAGCGGCTGGTGGCGGAACCCGTGCCGTGCCGGGCGGCCGCGGAGATGGTCGGCTCTTTGGCGGCGGCGGTGGGCGCAGCGCACGAGAAGGGGATCATTCACCGGGATCTGAAGCCCTCGAACATCCTTCTGGACGCGCTGGGAAGGGCGAAGGTTGCGGATTTCGGGATCGCGAAGTCTCTTGAGGGCGACGCCGCGCTGACGCAGACGGGCGAGGTAGTGGGGACGCCGGGGTACATGTCGCCGGAGCAGGCGCGCGAAGGGATCAAGCGGTTAGACGCGGCCAGCGACATCTACTCCCTTGGGGTGATTCTCTACGAGCTGGTGACGGGCCGACTACCGCACGAGGGGACGACGGCCGCGGAGGTCATCCACTCGGTGATTTACGAGGACCCGCCAGCTCCGCGGAGCATGCGGCCGGAGATTCCGAGGGAGCTCGAGACGATCTGTATGAAGGCGATGGCACGGGAGAAGAGGGACCGGTATTGCCGGGCGGAGGATCTGGCGGGGGACTTGGCGCGGTTCGTAGAGGGCCGGCGGGTCTCGACGCGCCGGCCGCCGCGGCGGACTTTGCGCCGGCGGGTGGCGAGGCTGGCGGGTCTTGCGGTGCTCGTCGCGCTGGCCGTACTCGGCGCGCTGAAGGCGCGGCATCGCTCGCCTTCGCGGGAACTTTTGAAGGCGCGCGTGGAGGCGGAGCGTCACGTGCAAGCGGGGCAGCGGCTTATGGAGATGGCACGGCTGGGCCGGTCGGCAGAGGAGCGGGCTCGCCGGGCGGAGTTGCTTGGGCAGGCGTCGGAACGGTTCCGCGAGGCGGCGGAACGCGATCGGACGTATGGGGTGCCGCTGCTGTACCGGGCGATGTGCCTGCGCCAGCTTGGGCGCAAGCAGGGAGCATTGGATGCGTTGAACGCCGCGCTCAGCCGCGATCCCTTCCTTGGCGACGCCTATTACGAACGGTTTACGCTGCGATTCGAGATGCAGTGGATGACCCTCGGGCCAGTCGCTCGTTGGCCTGGCTCTCTGAAGAAGGAGTTGGAAAGCGACCGGGTCGCGCTCGAACGATTGAAGACGGCTCCCGAGAAGGCATGGGTGGCGAGCGCGATCTTGGAGAGTGACGAGAGCCGCAAACTCGAGTTGTTGCGTCAGGCGCTCCAAGAGAATCCCACCTTTGCCGACGCGTATCGGGCACGGGCCGACGTGTTGGACGAGGACGGATCCGCCATGGGCCAAGCCTTGCAGGACATCGAGCGCGCGCTCCAACTCAATCCAAACGACGCCGAAAGCTACACGACACGCGCGCGCATCATGTTGAGGCAAGGCCGCAACGACGAGGCCCTACGCGACCTGGAAGAGATGGTCGCTCTCTTCCCCAACGCCGCGGAGGGACGCCTCTTGCGATCGGGCCATCTCATGATGGAAAGTCGGTGGCCCATTCCGGCACGCTTCAAAGAAGTGATTCGAGACGACGTGAGGAAAGGCTTCGAACTTGCCAAAGCCGATGGGAAGGCGAGAAACACGGTTGTTGAGCTCGCCCTATCCTATGCCGAAGTGGCGCAAAGTTCCGAAGACTGGCACGAAATCTTGCGGATCGCGAATCAACTCGTCCATATCGATCCCGCGAGCGCGGAGGTCCGTATGTTGCGGGCTGAGTGTCTGCGGGGCATGGGCGAGTATTACGGACTGACGCGGGCGGCGGACGCGCTTTGCCTTCGCGTCAGCCTCTATTCCAGACCGATCGGAGCGATGACCTGGGTCATAGGGTACCTATTCCTGGAGTGACCCGCCCCGATTCCTCGAGCCTCCTGACCAACAACGCCCAATCGTCCTTGTACTCGTCTTCCGACGCCGCGTAGCGCGAGATGCTCTCCCGCAAGTACGATCGGAGCCGTGTCTTTCCCTGCTGAACGTAGTTGGACACGTCCGGGACCGTGCAGCCCATCCGCCGCGCGATCTCCTTGAAGGGAAGCCCTTCCACATAGCGCATCTCAAACGCCGCCGACGGCTCGGGCCGCTTGTCCTGCCGAAGCCGTTCGCGCGCGGCGCGTAGGAGCTCCTCTGCCCACAGCCGGTCGAACGCCTCGTCCTGTTCGTCTCCCCGCACCTCCTCGAGAGCAACCTTCGGGCGCCATGGCCCCTGGCGGATCGCGGCGATGACATGTTTGGCAATGGCCAACAGCAGGCTGCGAAAACGCCCGCGATTCCGGTCGATGCTGGAGAGGAACTCCGGACGGCACAACTGAAGGCATACTTCCTGGGCGGCGTCATCCGCGTCCGCTGGCTCCAGCCCTCGGGCGCGCGCGAACGTCCTCAGGATCGGGTGATAGGACTGGACCAGCGTCTCCAGCGCCTCGCGGCGGCCCGCCTTAGCCGACTCGACTAGCGGCCACAGGGTGGTTTGGAACCGCACGAATTTCTGCGTACCCATTTAAATAAAACCCCGACCATCCCGCATAGTATACGCGACTTCGATCGAGGCGAGTGTAAGGAGGAACTCGATGAAGAAGACGCAACTTGGGGCGAGCATCCTGTCCATTCTCGTCTGGAGTGCGGCCGCCTGGGCGCAGCAGGAGGAGTCGTCGCCGAGGCTCGATTTGACCGTCGGTGAATCGCTGCGAAGTGACATCGATTGCAGGATCGAGCTGGGATTCGGTCGACTCATCTCGGGCGACGCTCGCTCTGGCGGTCGACGTTTGAGCCTAGACGGCGATCTGAGGTTTGATAAAGGCGGTAACAACGGGGGAGGTAGTCTTGGGCTGGAGATGTCTTTCGCGATTCCGCAGGTGGGCGCCGTGCGCGGATTATGGACGTTTGAAGACTACAAGGGTCGCGAACAGCTCGACTCGGAGGTCACTTTCGCCAGGAAGACGTTCGTGGCAGGTAGCGTCGTGGATTCTGCCATCTTCAAGTCGACAACGATGCTTCTCTTTGAGAGGAGCTTGCGCGCGCAGGACGGGTGGGACCTGCTGGGAGAAGTGGGGATGGCCCACTTGGCCACGGCCATGGCCATCGAAGGGGCCGAAACACACCTGGATCAACTCGTGCCGGTGGTGGGCCTGCGCACCGGTTTTCGGGAAGGATGGTTCTTTGGCGACGCGGCCATTACGGGCGGGATGATCCGTCGTGGAGAGGACGAGGGCCGCTTGGCTCGTCTGGATCTCGAAGTCGGAGCGAAGTTCGGGCCCTGGACGATCAGCCTTGGCTTCCAGGCTACGGGCTGGGCCGTGGAGGACGACGACTTTCAGCTCGATGCGGTAGGCCACGAGTTCACACTGAGCACGGGTCTGGCCTTCTGACCTTGACGCAGGGGTGGGCGCGCCCCCCGCGCCCACTTCTCGCTCATGACGGAAACAAATCCCGCCCGTAGTGTGCTTCAACCTTGATGGCGCCCATCGTGTCCCTGCTTCTGATCTTTGCCTTCACGCAGCTCGGGGCGGGCGTGCATACGTTCCCCTCGGAGGCCGAGTCGGGTCCCCGCTGCGCGGACGGCTCAGCGAGCACGCACTTCTGCGCGTGCCGGATCGACTACGACGTCCGCTCGTCGGGTGCGACGCCCTCTTCGAAACGCGCGTCGACTCCATCCTCGGGGTCGAAGTAGCCCCGACTGCGTAGGCGCATGAGCCCGCACCTCAGGAGCGCGCTGTTGAACTTCTCGCCCGGGGCGAAACCCTTCAGATCGCGCAGGATCACGTCTGAACGCGTCCGAGTGTCTTTCATAGTGTACGGAACTTGTGTTCGCTCCAGATCATGCGCTCCCGGTTCTCGCGCCACCAGGCGCGGTCGACCTCGAGATACTCGGGGGGGGTTCTTGAGGAGATCCCGATCGAGCGGGTAGGGGAAGCCTTCGACGTGAGAAGCGAGGGCGTCCGTGGCCTTGCGCTTCCACTTGTTCGGGAACTCGGCCTCGGCGAGCATTTCCAGCAGCGCATCCACCGCGGCCTTCTCACCGAACTCCATGGCGGCGGTAAGCATCTTCACGCGCAAGTCCGGGGTGGTCTTGCCCGAAGCGCGCATCAACTCCCCGGCTGCGTCGGGCAGCCCGAGTTCCTGGATGCGGTTGAGGCCGTGCTCCTGCACCGCGCCGTCCTTGTCGCCGAGGAGCCGGACGATCTGGGGATACGCGGACGTCTCATGGACATCGATGAGCAGGTCCATGGCCTTGATCCGCAGTTCGGCCTTCGAGTCCGCCAGCATCCGCAACGCCCACGGAATCCATTCAGCCTGGCGATCCAATCGCCCGCGGAAGGCGTCCAGAGCGAGTTCGCGCTCGATCTCGCTCTCGCTGTGGGCGAAGTGGAGAGCCTTGTCGAAGGGATTCTCCTCGCGATGGCGGAAGAGCCAGAGGCTCAGCCCGAAGAGGGCGAACACCGCCGAGAAGCCGGCCAGCACGAGCGCCGCCGCGAAGGCGACGACGATGACCGGGCTAGTCGGCCAACCGATCGACCCATTGGTAAAACTGCTGGGTTTCCTCCTCCGTCAGCCCAGACAAGGCCTTGGTTTTGGTTGGTCCCCAGCGGCGGAAGAGTTGGCGATCCTGGGGACCCATGACGCGGCCGAGGACGCGGCGCATGAAGCCTTCCTGGCCGCCCTTTCCCGCCTCGGGTCGAAGAGATACCGTTCCGGTCTAATGCCAGCCGACCATGAGCCTCCGGCGCCGTTCTTCCCTTCGTCGCGGCGAGATGCGCATGCCCGCTGCGGGTGGTGCGGAAAGCAGATGTCGCCTACTCGTCCTTCTTCTTCCAAGCGCGCTTCTCGAGTCGAGCCAGGACTCGCTTCGTGATGTCCTGCGACGCCGAATGGTAGAGGACGGTCCTTGCCTTGATCTGCTCGTCGAAGGAGTCGGAGGAGTCGCCATTCACGGGCGGATCAACTTTGAGGATCAAATCGAGACCCTTGTCCCGGGCGATCCCCTCGATCTCGCTGCACAATTCTTGGTAGAAGGCGCTCTTGACCTCCTTGTATCGCGCGAAGAACTTGGTCCGGCTTTCCGCGCGCGTCAGCTCGCCCTTCTCGACGGCTTCTTCCAGCGTCCCCTCATAGGCCTTGAGATCCGCCGAAATGTCCCGCGCCCGACGACATCGCGCTTCATCAAAGCAATCGCGCAATCGGACGACGCCGATTTTCGGAGTGGACCCATCCTGGGGGATCCATGCGGAGAAACAGGCAAGTCCGAATACCGCAACGAGAGAATGCTTCCATAGGATCATGGCGTCCTCCGTAATGGATGGTCAGGGGAGTAACTTGACGACGGCACCTTCCGCTCTTCGGTATTCCGCGACGATCCTTCCCCGGCGGTCGAACTCGACCGCGACGGACCCTCAGCAGGCTCCGCACAGCGTGTTGCCGTCGGGCAGCGCTTGGAGAGAAACGAGATTGTCCGCCAAGGCGTCCCAGAGAACCTTGCCGTCTCCAGTGACTTCCTGCACCACGACGTTCGGATCCCCTTTGACATGGAGAGGGCTCTCCAGGATGTTCAGGGCGATCCTGTAGTGGCCGTCCGGCAGTCGTAAAGCATCGTAGGGGCGCGCCCCCGGCGGAATCGGTAGTCGGAACCGCTCGAGGCCGTTCCAGTCAATTTCCAGGACCAGTCCTCTTTCCCAGAACGAGGCCAGAAGGACGTCCTCGTTCACGAAACGAACAGAACCGATGGCCCCCCACACGCGGGGAAGACGGATCCTTCGGACGGTCTTACCTGTCCGATCGATCTCGACGATCACGCTGCTCCGCGCACCTCCATTCGACTTCACGACGACGACGTTCCGATTGGGCAGCGGTTCCGCGCAAGAGACCCATTCATCGGGGTCCAACGCGAATCGCCGCAACCAGATGAGGGCGCCCTTGCCGTCGAACTCGGCAAGCAGACCCGTATGGGTGGCGGCGAGCACCGAGCCCGAACGGGTGAGGCGCAACGTCGAGACGTCCTCCCCCCAGTCGAGCACCTTGTGGGGAGGAGCATCCGCCGGCACCGCCCATTCCAGCGAGTGCCGGCCGGCGGATTCGTAAAGCAACGCCGGCGTTTCGGTTGCGACGGCGGAGGGCGTGGGTTGAGAACAGCCCGACGCCAGGATGATCGACGTTACGGAGAGCGCAATCGCCACAAAGACCTCGCATCGTCTACGCGCAAGGGTCACGGTCCTTCACCATCCAAGAACGGAAGTCGGTCTGTATGAACGCGCCAGCTTCAGGTGCAAGCGCACACATCATGCAGATGTTCGCGGAAAGCGGCGAACTTCTCTGCTCGCCTTCCGTTTGCGATGGATCGCGCCGCTTGCAGAGCGCAATCCCAGTCAAGGAGTCCTGCTCACTTACCCGCCCGATCGGGCCAGCCCGTGGGCTCCCACCACTCCAAGATGGTATACAAGAAGCGTAGCGCTTTCATGCGCTCTGGCGTGTGGGGTTGGAGTCCGGGCGGGGCGGAGCTTTCCAGCGTCCGATAAATATCCGATAGCAGCGTTTACGTGAGGGAAGGATTCGGATTCCCCTTTCTCCTGCTCCATGTGCCATGGTCCGAGTCCGAGGAGAGTGGACTCCCAACGTCGATTATAACGAGCTGTCGTGGCGACTTCTGAAGGCGTTGGCGGAGAAGCCCTCGCGGCTGACGGGAGACGAAGTCCGATGCATCAGACATTCGCTCTCCATGACGCTCGAACAGTTCGCCCAGCCGTTCGGAGTCACCCATCCTGCCGTGTTGAAGTGAGGAAGATCGGGCAACCGTCCGACGGTCATGACTTGGGCCATAGAAAAGGACATCAGGCTCGAGGCCCTACGCGCCGCCCCGGGCATCGAGCCTTCGCAATTCATGGAGGCGTGCGGCGCGCTCGAGGAGAAACCTGCCGGCAAGCTCGAACGAGTCCGCCTCCAGGTCGTCCGATCGGCCTGAACTCAATCTCTGGGGATCCTCACCGTGGCCACGAACGCCTTGAATAACTCCCGCCCCGCAGACGTGATCTGTTCTTCCTGCTCCATCCAGATGTTGTACCGCCGACCTTTCACCACGACGATTCGCCCCAGCAGATGGGTAGGCTCGCCGGGCTTGTATTGATCGACTTCGAAGGCGGGTCGTCCGTCGACGAGAACGGCTCGAACGCACGACTTTTCGCGCGTATGTTCGAGCATCGAGCGCAAGGCCTCCAAGCCCTCGATGTCGGGAACGAGCGTCTCCGAGATCTTGAAGGTGATGCGCGTCGCTGCAGGAGGACTCAGCTGAACGTCTCCCTCCTCTCGAAGCTCCCACTCGCGCGGGTGGCGAAAACGAATTCCTCCTCGTGCATTCCGGAAGTCGACCAATTCCGACGCGTCCTCGAACTTGCCTCGTTCGCAGGCCGCCGCAAGATACCCGTCGACCAAGCGACGCAACCCCAGACACTCGAACCAGCCCGCGTCTCCCAGGGAAGATCCCTGGTCGCCATGGATTGCTAAGGACGCCGCCGGCCGATCCTCGCTGTCGAGCGTGTAGAACTCAACCTCGCCGAGAAGGCAGTTGCACGCTGTTCCTGTCGGCCATGATTGGCCCATGACCTCCCAGATCCGAGCGATCTCTTGCGGATCCTGAATAATGCAACGGCCCCGGTATCCAGAACCTTCCTTGGCGAGCATGACGATCCGGCGCACGCGTTCCAGACCATCTCCCTTCGTTTTCAAGTACGCGCTGATCGAAGCCGACTGGGATCCTGCATATTCGAGAACAGCACCCGTGATCGCTTCGGACACCTGTTGCGGATCAGACCCGCGAGCTTCCGTATCTCCGCTTGAGAGCGTCGCCATCTCCAAGAGAACGGCGGGACACCGCACGTGCTTCAGGACGATGACCTCTTGTTCCTTGGACCCGTGATCTTCTCCCGGCATGAGCACCGAAAGATTCCGGCGCAGCAGAGCCGCCGCGCGACCGGATTCCGAGGCTCGCACGATGTCCGCACCGCGCGGGATCAACGCCAAGAAACCTGTCGATTGCGCGTCTCCGGAATGATCGAGATGGAGGGACACGAACAGATCGGCTGACCGGTCGTTTGCGACGTGAGCCCTTGCCTTCAGGTCCCGCTCCACGTCGTCGTCCAGCGCGAGGTCGATTTCGCGCGTCAGATGTACGTCAACGCCCTGGGCCTTCAGCAACTCGCGAACACGCAAGGCGACGTCGAGGACGACGTCCTTCTCGACGAGGTCCTTGCCCTCGGCACCCAGACGTCGGCCTCCACGCCCTGGGTCGATCACGACCACGAACGTGTCCTGGGCCTGAGCAGGCGCGTGCTCCGCAGCCCTGGGCTCGCCGGTCATGAAGATCGCGGCCAGGGTTACGATCGGCATCAGGAGGGCGGCGGCCATACCCAGCTTGGGGCCCCACGCTCGTCGCCGCTCCCGAGAAGCCGAAACCAAGTCCAGGATCTTGTCCCGCAGCTCAGGACGCGGATCGGGAAGTCGATATCGGGTCATCGTTCAGCCACCTCTTCAGCTTTTCCCTTGCGTATCGATAACGACTATTGGCGGTGTCGACGGGGATGTCGATCAGGACTGAAATTTCCGGGAACGACAGTCCCTCGAACACATGCAGCACGACGATCTCCCGCTGCTCAAATGGCAGCGCCGAGAGAGTCTCTTCGTACGCGCTCTGGTCGTTCGGATCCGGGTGTGTCCCGACCGGCACCAAGTACGGGCCCGCCCGCCGGCACCCCATTCTCTTGGCCTGGTACCGAGCGGCGCCCCAAAGATACGCATCTACGTCGTCGATCCCGTCAAGACCGCGTCCGAGGAGGCTTACAAAGATGTTGTGGATCACGTCCTCCGCATCCGCGGAGCAGGCCAACACTCCGGTCAAGAACCGATGAAGACGCGGGACGACCCTGTCGTAGAGTTGCGCCACTTCCTCTCTCTGCACTGTCCGTCTCCCCCGAGGTCCAACAGTACAGTGTCCTCACTGGCGCAACTCCGTCTATGAAAATGCGCGATCCCCAACTTCAACAAAACGGAACCCTCCGACTGCTACAATCGTCAAACAAGGAACAGGAGGATTGCATGCACACGATCACGGTTGTTCTGATGGCCTTGTCGTTGCTCCAGGAGGAGGAAGGTTGGAAGGCGAAAGAGGTCAAGCCCTATCTGGACAACGGGCGGCCTTCCCCGGAACAGGCGCTCATCTTCTTGGGAACCCCGCAGGATTTCGAGAAACGCCTCGAAGCGCGCCAATCAGGCGATGCACGGGAGGTCGACACACTCCCGCCTCCAAAGCCGGGGCCTGATCTCTCGCTCTACATCGTCGTGGGCGCCGACTGCCAGGAGGTGCCCTTCTACCAGATCAAAGTGAACGAGAGAGATCGGAAAATCCGCGTGTATTTCACGTATCGGGACCAGGGCGTAGGACACCAAAAGGGGGCGAAGATCCAGGAGAAGACATCCCGGCCCCGATGCAAATGCCACTTCGTGTTGGGCTCCGGCATGAGCGAGCTGACGGCCGGAGAGTACGAAATCGAAATCATCCAGAAATACTACGAGAAAGTCGAAATCACCGACCTCCCCCCGCCGGTGCCGACGGAGAAGGAAACCCTGATACGGAAAGAACGCGTGAGATTGGCCGAATAAAGGTTCAGCAAAAAACGATCGCGAAATCGGGAACGACCGAACGGAAGAACGGGCGAACGGATCAACCGGCGGCGCCCGCCGCCGCCACGCACGCGTCCACATGCGCCGCCGTGCTGGCGAACCCGATCCCCACACGAACCGTACCCTGGGACGCCGTCCCTAACCGCCCGTGAATGTAGGGCGCGCAGTGCAACCCCGCCCGCACCATGATCGCCCCATGCTCCCAGAGCATGTCCGCCACGCGCTCCGCGGAATGCGCCCCCACGTTGAACGACACGATCCCCACGCTGCGACGCGGATCCTCCGCCCCGTATACCCGCACCGAAGGAACGCGTGCCAACCCTTCCCGCAATCGCCCGACCAATTCCACCTTCTTCTTCCGGATCGCCTCCACCCCCTCGCGCTCCAAAACGCGGACTCCCGCCTCCAGTCCCGCAATCCCATACATGTTGGGACTGCCGGTCTCGTACCGATCCGGAAACCCGTCCGGCTGCTCGATCTGATCGCCGAGCGTGCCCGTTCCGCCCTGCTTGAGCGGCTCGAGGCTCAGATCCTCGCGGAAGATGAGCGCCCCCGTCCCCGGCGGCCCCAACAAACTCTTGTGCCCCGTGAAGGCGAACAGATCGACCCCCAAGCCCGCGAGGTCGATCGGAACGACGCCGACCGTCTGCGCCGCGTCCACCAGCACGGGCACGCCGCTGGCGTGCGCGACCTCCAAGATGCCCGCCAAGTCCACCACCGTTCCCACGACGTTCGACGCGTGCGACACGACCACGAGCCGCGTCCCCGGCCGAAGCGCCTCGCGTACCCGCGCCGGATCGACCGCGCCATCCCCATCCGCCGGCACTACCGACCAATCCATCCCGCGTTGCCGGCGCAACGCCGACAGCGGCCGCATCACCGAATTGTGCTCCAGCTCGGTGACGACGACATGCGCCCCCGCGGGCAGGAATCCCTTGAGCGCCAGGTTGAGCGATTCCGTCGCCCCCGACGTAAAGACCAGACGGTAGCCCGCCCCCGCCCCCAGCAACGCCTGAAGCCGCGTCCGGCATTCCGACAGGATGCGGCCCGCCTCGGTCGCGCGCGGATGACGTCCGCGCGCCGGCGTCCCGCCGCACTCCCGCATGTAGCGCTCGACGGCGCGATAGACCTCCTCCGGCTTGGGCCACGAGGTCGCGGCGTTATCGAGGTAGATGCCATCCATGTCTTGTATCGCCCTTCCGGAAAGACCAAAGTGGATTCACCCCCTCGGATGGGGCCGGCGTGACCACCTCTGCTCCTTGGTTTCTCGACGCCGATCTCAGACCAAGTAAAGCATCGGGAACAGGAAGATCCACACGATGTCCACGAAATGCCAGTACAAGCCGGCGTTCTCGACGGCCACGTAGCGCTGCGCGTTGAACCGCCGCGAGAGGGCCAGCAGGATGAGCATCGTAACGATCCCCCCTACCACATGCAAGCCGTGCAGCCCCGTCATCGTGAAGTAGCACGAGAAAAAGATGCTCGTCCGCGAGGTGATCCCGTGCGAGAACTTCGCGACGTACTCGAACGACTTGACGGCCAGAAACGCGAAGCCCAGCAGCACCGTCCCCGCCAGGAAGAGCCGCATCCGCCCCGCGTGCCCCTCCCGAATCGCGTTCACCGCCAGCGCCATCAGGAGACTGCTCGTGATGAGCACCAGCGTGTTGACCAGCGCGAGCGTCCGATCCAGCTTTGCCGCGTCCGCCGTCATGGAAGGATTCGCCGCGCGCAGCACGATGTACGCCGCGATGAAGCCGGCGAACATCATCACCTCGGTGGACAGGAAGAGCCACATCCCGAGCTTCGCCGTCTGATGGCGCTCCGCGTCGTTCATGGCCGCGCCTCCTCCGGCTCGTGCTGCGCGATCCAATCCCGGCCGTTCGCCCCCGGCGGACTGTACTCGTACGCCCACCGATGCACCGTCGGGATCGTCTCGAAGTTCTCGTGCGGCGGCGGCGAGGAGGTCGCCCATTCCAGCGTCGTCGCGTTCCACGGATTGGGCTCCGCCTTCCGGCCGAAGATCATGCTCCCGAAGAAGTTCACCATGAAGATGAGCTGGACCACGCCCAGCGCCCAGGCCGCGGTCGACACGAACTGCTGCGCGCCCTGCCACGGCTTCAACAGATCAAACACCTGCGGCTCCGCGATCCGGCGGTGCATGCCGCCCATCCCCAGGATGTGCATCGTGAAGAACACCGCGTAGAAGGCGAGGAAGCTCAGCACGACGTGCACCCGCCCCCACGTCTCGTTCATCCGCCGGCCGAACATCTTCGGAAACCAGTAGTAGATCCCTGCGAAGACCGCGAAGACGCTCGCGCCGCCCACCACGAAGTGAAAGTGCGCCACCACCCAGGCCGTGTCGTGCACGTAGATGTCGATCGCGGGCATGGCGTTGAAGAGCCCGCTCAAGCCGCCCGTGACGAAGATGATGAGAACGCCGCAGGCCGAGAGCATCGCCGCCGAAAGCCGAATCGATCCGCGCCAGAGCGTCGCCAGGATGTTGATGACCAGAACGCCCGCCGGAACCCCGATGGCCGCCGTCAGGATCGAGAACGTCGTACCCAACACGGGATTCATCCCGCTCACGTACAGGTGGTGTCCCCAGACGACGAAGCCCAACAGCACGATCGCCAGGATCGAGGTGACGCTCGCCCGATAGCCGAACGCGGGCTTGCGCGCGAACGCCGAGACGATCTCCGCCACGATCGTGATCCCCGGCAGGATCATAAGATAGACCACCGGATGCGAGTAGAACCAGAAGAGGAGCTGGAACAAGAGCGGCTGCCCG
>JACPRB010000089.1 GCA_016190155.1 Planctomycetota bacterium | reverse complement strand
ACCTGGAGCGGCCCGGACATCGGGTCGACTCCCGCCGCCGCGAGGAGCGCGCAGACCTCCTCCCGGAATCTGCGCCCCTCGCGGCTGATGAGCGTTCTCGGACCCACGTGCCGGTAGTAGTGGTTCACCGACGGCGGGAACGGAAGCTCAAGCTCGATCATCGCCGCGCCCACGGCGGCGTGTTCGTCGTCTCCTGCTGGGGCGCTCCGCCGGCCGCCTCCTTCTTGGCGTAGCCCTTGATCTCGTTCACCACGTCCCCGGTGTCCTCGCGCTTCTTGCACTTCACGGTCACCATGAGCGGCAGGTTGTGCAGCTCGAGGGAATCCTTGGGCTGCATCACGCCGACCGCGCGGCAGATGGCGGAGAGTTCCCCCTGCGCGATCTGCACGGCCTGCTCGCTCGGGTTGTCCAGGTTGAGCCTCGACCACAGCAGGCGGTTCTTGTGCGGCCCGTCGATGATCTGGAAGGTCAGCTCCAAGTAGTGGCCGTTCCCGCTCTTCGTCGGCTTCATCTCCGAGTCCGTGATGACGGCGAGGTACTTGCCCGCCGGGATCGGCTCGAAGTCGGTCGCGGGATCGACGTTGTTCGCGTTGAATCCGTTCATGTTGGCCATGATCACTTTCCTCCTTTGTTCTTGGGGTTGGCCAGGTGCTGGGCATAGACGTTCCAGTCGAGCGCCAGCTCCTCGGGAAGGTTGAGGCGGTTCTTCGCCATGTGGGCCGGCCGCTCGACCGTGCGGATGATCCGCTCGCCGGTGCCGATGCCCTTCGTGCGCTTGCGGTCGAAGCCCTCTTCCGTCTGCTTCGTGTAGACCTTGTAGGTCGCGAAGAGGACCTCGTCGCACCACTCCTGGAGCACCTGCGACGCCAGGCGGTGCAGGCGCGGCACGTAGCGGTCGTAGGACTCCGTCTCCGGGTTCTCGAACCGCTCGATCTTGGCGTGGGCGATGAGGACGATCGTCATGCCCTTGTCGTTCCGGAGCGCGGTGAGGCCTTCGAGGAACTCGCGCCACTGCGTGAGGGCGAAGACGTAGCCCTTCGCGTACCCGATGTCCTCGATGCTCTCGACGTTGCGCTTGCGGCAGACGTCGGCCCAGATCAGGCGTTCCAACCAGTCCAGGGAATCGACCACGACCGTGCGATACGCGTGCTTGTCGGTGTACAGCTCCGACAGGGCCTTCATGGCCTGCTCGAACGTCGTGGTGATGGGGAACTTGTCGCAGTCGATCTCGCCCAGTCCATCCTCGGTCTGGATGAAGACGGGCTTGGGGGCGCACGACGCGAACGTCGACTTGCCGATGCCGTGCGTGCCGTAGAGCATCACGCGCCTCGGCGCGGGGCTTCGCCCGCTCGTGACCTGTTCCAGCAACTTCATCGGAATCACCTCCTCTTTCTCGAAGCGGCGACGAGACGGGCGGGCGCAGGGAGTCCCGGCACGCATGGCCTGTGCGCGCCACGCCATCCCGCCCGCTCGCCGCCAGATTTAGAGCCAGTCGAAATCACGGATCTCCTCGTAGCCGGTGGGCCAGTGGTCGCGTTTGCGGCAGTCCTTGAGCCGCGCGATGGCGTCCTCGTTGTCCTTCTGGGCGATGCCGAGCACGTTCTCGCCCATGCGCCACACGCCGCAGCGGAAGGGCTCGCGCTTCTCAACGGCGATGAGGTAGACCGGCAGGATCGAGCCGACGACGCCTGCCACGAGAGCCCGGTAGAACGCCAGCTGGTGGGCGTACCCGTAGTTGCGCGCGTCCGTCTGCAGCCAGTCCAGGTTGTCGCAGCTCTTGAGGTCGACGATGCCGCGCTCGGGGTTCAGCCAGTCGAGCCGCGCCTGGCACGCCGCCCCGCAGTACTCCGCGTGGACGACGCCTTCGGCGACGCCGGCGGCCAGGAGCGCCGCCGCGTGCTTGTGGTCCTGGACGGCGGAGTTCAGCTTCTCGATAAGCGCCGCCTGCTCGTCCGGGAGAACGGGCTTCCCTTGGGCGTCGGCCCATTCCTGGAAGGCCTTCGTGCGGTTGCCGAAGGGCTCGCCGGTCTTGGGATTGACCGGCCCGCCGAAGGTGTACTGATGCTCGTAGACTTTTCGACCCTCGAGGATGAGCACGTGCGCCGCGCGGCCGATGAAGTACGCCGGCCGGTCCTCGTCCTTTACCAGCCCGGCCTGCTTCTTGTGGAAGAGCAGCGGATTGTGGCGGAACTCCGCCAGCTGATGGCTGGACAGGAACTTGTCCGCCTGGGCGTGATACACGTCCGCCGACTCGCGGATCAGGAACGACAGATCGTCTACGAGGGCGGTGCCGTCGCCACGGCGTTTGCGGAATACGGAGGGGAGGGTCACGGGTCAGGCCCTCCTCAGGGAAAGGAGAAACTCCTCGATGGCCGGATGGGGCTTGAGGTTGAGCCGCCGGGGGGGCGAGTCATCCCCATCGGTAGGAGCCTTGTCCTCGAGGCGACGCAGAACCTTCCCGCGGATCACGTCGAGGTTCTTCATCAGGCGCCAGACGAGGTCGTCGTCCATCTCGTCGACCGCGAGCATGCCGCCGATGACGAGGGCCTCTTCTTCGAAGAGGTCGTTGATCAACTCTCGGACTTCGGTTTTGTTCATCACGACTTCGCCTCCGAACACCAAAGGGGGGAGACGGGCATCCGACGGGGACATTCGGCGTGGAAAGTCATCGCGTTTCCTCCTCGAAGCGCCGGATGACGGCTTCCGCCCGCTGGCGGCGTTTCTTGGCGAGCTGGTAGTCGAGCCCCGCCTCGCGGGCGTAGTCGGCGATGGATTTCCCGTAGACGCGGGT
>JACPRB010000093.1 GCA_016190155.1 Planctomycetota bacterium | reverse complement strand
TTAAGAGCAAGGATTCGATCCCGCCCCTCGTGGATCTCGTGCGGGAGCTCGAGGCCATTCACGACGGCGATTTCGGCGCGTCCGGAACCGGAGGTTCTCAGCCCGGCCAACCCCCCGGCTCGAACACCCCTCCCCCTTCTCAATCCAAAGGATACGACGACAAGCAGAAGCGCAAGCTGGAGGTCCTACCCGCAGCCATCGCCGCGCTGCGACGGATCACCGGACAAGACTTCGAGAAAGCCGTCGAGTGGACAGGCTGGTGGGCCAAGAACGCCAAGACGTTCAAGGAACCTGAAGACTAGACCCTGCGCGCCTTCGGCAGTAGCTTCTCCAGCGTGACCTGATCCTCCGGATTCAGCTCGCGGAGGACCCCGTCGTCGCACGCAATATGCTCGCGCCGCATGATCTGGCGGAACGCGTCGCGGATGTCCTCCGCGTTCGCCAGCGACACGTCGTCTTCGACCGCATACAGGCGGACCAGCGGGATCAAGGCCCGCCGATCTCCGATGCGTCCGAGCGACTCGACGACCCCGTCGCGAACACGCCGCCGTCCATCCCCCAGCATCTGAAGGAGATCCTCGAGCCCGGCTTTTGAGCCCAGCTCGCTCAAGATCAGCTGGATCCGGACCTTCGCCGCCGTACACGCCTCCACGAGCCCCTTGTTGTGATTGCGCGCGATCGCGGCATTGAGCTTGTCCAATTGCTGCGCCAACGTCGGCACCGCGCGGCGATCGCCCAAGCGCCCCAGCGTCTCGACGAATCCTTCAAGGACGTACACTTCCTCGGGCGTGCGGACGTCCTGGATGTGATCAAGCGCGTGGATGATCACGTTCACCGCGGGCTTGCCGATCTCCTCGAGCGCTTTCGTAAAAGACAGGAGCGCGTTGAGTTGAGGCGACTTGGTGATGAGCGAGTTGACGATGGCTTCGGCGGCGGCCTTCCCGAACTTCTCCAGCTCGGAGATCGATTCCGCGCGGATCGCAAAATCCTCCGAGTAGAGATCCTGCACGTGTTTCTGGATTTCGTTGTGCAACGCGACGGCGGTCGAACCGTTCCTCTCCCGCAACGGTTCTGGCTGGTCGTCCATCAATACCCTCCTTTCTTCCGGCACGCCGGATTCCCGGGATTTCCTCGAACGTCGATCGAATTATACAACTCTCATTTTCGACAACAACTCCACTCTCTTCATTTCGGCGAAAAAAATAATTCGCCTACCCTTTCACTCGACGCAGAAGCGCCGCCAGCCTCCGGCGCGCCACCGAGGACTGCGCCAGTCGCAGCGCTTCCGCGGCGTCGAGCGCGGCCGCCTCCAGACAGGTGCGCGCTCTCTGCGGATCCGCCGCGAGAGCCTCGTACGCATACGCCCGCCCTTCGAACGCCCGGGCATCCAGCGGATCAAGCTCGATCGCCCGCGTGTAGTCTTCGATCGCCCCTTTCGGATCGTCCTGATACAACCGCCGGAGCTCCGCGCGGGCGATGCGATAGCGAGGCGCCGTCGGAGCCAAGTCGACAGCCGTGTCCGCATCCGACAGCGCCCGGACCAGATCCCGCCTGGAGCGCGCCTTTCGAGCCAACCGGGCGCGCGCCTCGGCGCGGCCCATGTATGCCTCATCACATCGCGGATGAACCTCGATCACCTTCGTGTAATGACGAACCGCTCCCCGCAGATCGCCGCGCGCCCGACAGCGCTCGGCCTCACGCAACCAAGCCGAAAAGACTGTGGCGTTTACATCGAGCATCGGCCGTCATTCTTCTACTATTCGATCCGCCCGCGATGCCGATGTGATGCCGCCCGTCAGAAACTCAGGTTCAGCGCCACCTCGCCGAAGTACGTGATGAGCGGATCCGGTTCCACCGCCAAGTCGGATCCGTCCTTGGGCGGGCCCGCGTAGCCGACACCGCCTCCCACCGTCAAGGGACCGTAACCGAATCTCAATCCCCCTTCTCCCGCCATGTTGGCGGAGCGCGCGAACATCTCCAAGCCCGTCCGCGGAACACCGCTGATGATCGCGTCCGCCTCGACTTCCTCGTAGAGGATCACGCCGGCGCCGAGATACCCGTCCATGTGCCACTCCTGGAGGGAGCCCACTTGAGCCCGGACCCCCGCCAGCACGGTCCCCGTCAGCAGACGGTCGGGGCTCAAGGTGTCCCCGACGAAATCCTTCTTCTCATCTCCGTCGTAGAACATGAAGCCCCCGCCGATGAAGTAGCTCATGGTCTGCCCCGGTTCCCAAGACCAGAACTGCGCGATCTCCATTCCAACGCCGAATCCTGGGTTGAAGAGGTCCGGATAGTCGAAGTCGCCGGCCGCCGTCCCCTTCAGTCCGGCGGCGCGAGCCCAAACCGTGACGGATCCCACGGTGGAAGCCTGGTCATCCAGATCACGCTCCAAGAGTCCGTCTTGAGCGCAAGCGGCCACCGCCCACAGAACCGCACTCCCGAGAAACCCCATGGATCCCCCTTCACTGAGTGTCCGAATTCTCCCGAATACCCGGCTGGATTTCAGGATTAAACCACACTCCAGCCCCGTGTGTTACACTTTTAGATATGGCACTCGGTCGAACCGAGCGCCTGCGTATCCTTCCGGCGCTGCTTCTTTCCGCATTACTGACGGTGGTTGTCGCGCGTCGGGAATGGTCCGCGGCGCGCGCACCTGCTCCGGCGGCTCCCGCGAACAATCCTCGCGCCGCGATTCCCGCCGATCCAATCCCGCCACCCGGCGACATCCGAGGGATCGTGCTCGACTCCCAGGACGCCCCGGCCGGCGATGTCGAAGTGCTCGCCGTCGAATCGCTCCGCTCCTACGATCGGCCCCCAACCGTAACGAGTATTCGAACCGATGCCGGCGGTCGGTTCCGCTTCGACGGGCCGCCGCGCCCCTTGCGCCTCGTCGCCCGCAGAAGCCTCGGCGAACTCGCCTCGGCGTCGGTCTCGACCCCGGGGCCGCACGTCCTCCGCTTCGTGGCCCCCGGCTGGATCGAGGGTTCCGTACGCGACACCGGCGGGCACGCGCTGGCGGGGGCGCACATCCGCGCCACCACGCGACTTCGCGACTGGCCCGCCGCCAGCCGCGCGGATGAACTGAGCGTCATGGGCGACGAAAGCGGGCGATTCCGAATCGGCCCCTTGGCGGCCGGAACGCTCGTCCAGCTGGAGGTGCGGGCGGCCGGATGCCGTCCCCTGCGACCGCCCCCCATCGCGACGGTCTCCGCCGCGGTGATGCCGGCGGATCTCGTCTGCGAGCCGGGCATGACGGTGCGAGGAATCATCGAAACATCGGACGGCCTGCCGGTGGAAGGCGCCCTCGTGGAAGCGCATCAAGGCGATTCCTTCGCTCACCAGGCGAGGTCCGGGGCGGACGGTACGTTCCGTTTGGACGGACTCGCGCCCAGAAACGCGCGCCTCGTCACCCGGCATGACGGGTACGCGCAAGTCTCCATGGACGTCGCATATCCCGACGACGAGGTTCGGCTGGTCCTGGCGCCTCTGGTCTGCCTCGAAGGACGCGTCATCGGAGCGCGTCCGGACCTCCTGGCTGTAGCGGCCTGGCAGAACGTCCAAGTCGCCGCGGCGGTGGCCTCCGACGGTCGATTCCGCCTCGAAGGAGTAGCACGCGGTCCCGTAGAACTTCGCATCGAGGATGCGCGCCGGTGCGCGCTGACCGCGTTGAGCTTGGATCTGGAACGCCAACCCGGGGAAGTCGTGGTGCGGCTGCCTTGATTGGAGGAGAATCATGTTCGAAAAGTCGCCGGAGAGCGTCGTGACCCTTCGGACCGAAGTCCGACTCGCGCGATGGATCCTGGCGTCCCTGCTGGCGGGGACGCTCGTTTCCTGCGGCGACGATGGCGAGAACGGTCCCGTCGTCCAGGTGGTCGCGGGATTGGGCCAAGGCGTGGTCGATCCGGCGCTCCGGCCGCCGGTCGGGCTCACGTGGTACGTGCGCTTCAACGAGAACGTGTCCTCAACCGTCATGACCACCTGGTACAGCCAACTGGCGGGCCTGAGCGCCGATCTGTGGAACGTCAGCGAGGGCCAGGTCTATCTCACCCATGTCGTGATCTCCGACAATCACGCCGCGGGGGCCCGCGCCTCGCAGGCCTATCCGGCCTCGGCCACCGCTTCGGACATGATCGTCTACAGCGATACGAACTGGGACATCGCGCCCGTGCTGGGCTTCGTCACCTGGGTCTTCGGACGGGAAGGACGGTTCATCTCGATTCCCGAGACGACGGCGCCGGAAACGTTGATCCACGAGGCGGCGCATCTGGTTTTCAGGCTTTCATGGCCGTCGGCCCCCATGCTCGAGGACGAGTACAGCGACGGCCAGCAGGACGACGCCTGCATCATGGAGGGCACGTTCACGCCGCTGCGCTGGTGCGCCGCCGACAACCACGTGGAGCAAACCAGTCAGCCGACGTCCTGCTGGCAGCAGATCCTGGCGGACCACCCGTGGTTCACGTACGCGGGCACCAACACGACCACGGCGCCGCTGCCGCCGATGACGGTGCTGTACTACAATACGCCGTAGGGCGCGCGGGGACGGCAAGCCTCAGGGGGCTTCTCCTCGCCGGACTACTCACGATCCACATCTTCGAGTGGCACGAAGATCTTTCGGGGCGCCCAGGCAACAAACTCGGTCTCAAGCGGTTGCGTCCATTTCCGAAAAGAATCTCTGCTGTGCTAATCGGGCAACTCTTTGTGCTACGACAAGATTTTTCATGAACCTCGAGGCCAGTAGAATGAGTATCTCTGATGAAGGCAGGAAACCAGGAAAGGAAGTCGGTCGTCCTATCCTTCGGTCTTCCTCCTTGCTTCCTGGCTTCCTCATAGTATTCTCCGGACGGAAAACGGA
>JACPRB010000087.1 GCA_016190155.1 Planctomycetota bacterium | reverse complement strand
GTTGGTGACGGAGACGTCGGCGACGGCGGCGGCGGTGAGGGCGTCGTAGGCGGGATCGGAGCTGGTGGGATCGCCGGTGACGGCGGAGAAGGAGACGTTGCCGTCGGTGGAGGCGTCGTTGACGCCGGTGACGGTGACGGTTTGGGGGGTGCTCCAGGTGCCGGAGGTGAAGGTGAGGGAGGCGGCGGAGAGGGTGCCTTCGGCGAGATTGGAACTGAACAGCGGAATGAAAACATCCGCCATCGGCTGGCTGGTGAGGACGACGGAGAAGGTGGCGGAGGTGGCGTTTTCGGAGGTAGGTCCGGAGATGGCGGAGACGGTGACGCCGACGAAATCGTCGTCCGCGATCGTGACCGTGCCATTCGTGGGCGAAGTGATGGTGTAGGCGCCGGCGGCCAGCGTCACGACGACGGTTTCGCTCGGTTCCGCCAGGAAGTCGTTGATCGGCAAGATGGTGATCGTGGCGGAAGGAGATCCCATCGGGATGATCACCGAGGTACCGATTGGAGCGTAGTCGGCGCCGGAGGTGGCGATGCCGCCGACGGTGAAATTGACGGTGAGCGCAACGGCCATCGAACCCGTGCGCGTGACCGTGAAGGCGCCGACATCCGGCCCCGTTTCGGATGCCGATCCATCCGGCGTTGCAATGGAGACTTCCGGTTCATTATCCAGGTTCGATGCGGGCACATCCGCCACGCTCGCCGCCGTCAGCGCATCGTACGCAGGATCCGCGCTCGTCGGATCCCCGGTCACGATGGAATACGCTTGCGCCCCATCGGTGAGCGCGTCGTTGACTCCCGTGACCGTCACGGTCTGGGGGATGTTCCAGTTGCCCGGAGTGAAGACCAGGTTGGCGGCCGATGCCGTGCCTTCGCCGGGATTGGAGCTGCTGATCGGTATCGTGACGTCCGCGGAGGGCATCGTCGTGAGGACTACGGTGAACGTCGCTGTGCCGCCCGACTCGGTCGTGGAGCCCGAGATGGCGGACACATTGACTCCGGCGTTGTCGTTGTCGTTGTTGGTCACCGAAACGTCGGCGGGATTCACGCCGTTGAAGTTGGGATCGGCGCTTACGGCCGGGGCGGTATTGATGAAGTAGGGGACGTTGCCGTCGGCGATGGCGTCGTCCACGCCGGTAATCGTCACGCCTTGAACCGTGCTCCAGTTCAGGGGCGTGAACGTCAGCGACGCGGGCATGACCATGCCCTCGGTCCCATCCGAAGTCGACAAGGAGAGGGTGACGTCGGCCGACGGCGTGGACGCCAACCTCACCGTGAACGTGGCCATTCCGCCCGCCTCCGTGGTCACCAGGCCGGAATTCGGGGTGATGACGAAGTCCGCCACGTCGTCGTCGATGTTCGTCACGATCGCGTCCCGCGCGTTCTTGCCGCTGTAATTGACGTCGGTCGTTTCCGCCGGCAGGGTCACGATCGTGAACGGGAGATTCCGGTCCACGACGGTGTCGTCTACTCCGGTCACCGCCACCGTTTGAGGCAGGTTCCAGTCCACGGAGGTGAAGGTGAGAGACGCCGGTGAAAACGTCCCCTCCGTCGGATCCGAGGTGAGCAAAGTGACGCGTACGTCGGTGGTCGGAGCGGAGGTGAGCACGACGCTGAATGTTGCGGTTGCGCCAGCCTCCGTCGTCACCAGTCCGCTTGAGGGGGTGACGCCGATTCTCGCCACGTCGTTGTCGGTATTGCTCACGAAGACGTCGTTGGCATCCCACCAATCGTACGCGGGATCCGTGCTCCAGGCGAAATCCGTGGCGACGAAGTACGGGGTGTTTCCGTCGACGACCACATCGTCCAGGCCCGTCACCATCACCGGTTGGGGGATGTTCCAATCGGCCGCGGTGAACACCAGCATCGTCGTCGAGAGGACGCCTTCGGCGGGGTTGGAGACCCACAGGGGAATCCAGACGTCTCCCGCGGGCATGGTGTTGAGCACGACATTGAACGTCGCGACGTCGCCGGCCTCCGACGTCACGAGTTCCGCCGTGGGGGTTACCGTGATCCCCGGCTCTTCGTTGTCGTAGTTGATCGCGGAGACGTCCGCCGCGTCCATGCCGCTGTAGGCCGGATCGAGGCTGGTCGCCGGATCCGTGATGATCGTGACGTACGCAGGCCCGTCCGGGAACATGTCGTCGTATCCGGTGAGGGTCACGGTCTGTGGGACGAGGGCGTCGGCCGGGGTGAAGGTGAGGTCGGCGGACGACGTCGCGATCTCAGAGGGGATCGACACGGTCAAAGGAATGGTGACGTCCGTCGTCGGTATCGTATTGAGCACGACGGTGAAGGTCGCCGTGGTCCCGTTTTCATTGGTGGCGAGTCCCGAGGTCGGGGTCACCGTGATCCCGGCGAAGTCGTTGTCGGTGTTCGTGACGCCGACATCGGGAGGGTTCATGTTGTTGTATTGGGAGTCGGCGCTGGACGCGGGCGACGTGATGATCGTGTAGCCGATGGAGCCGTCCGTGACGCTGTCGTTGAGCCCCGTGACCGTGACGACCCGGGGGGTCAACGCGTTCTCCGGCGTGAACGTCAGCAACGACGGCGAGAGCGTTCCCTCGCCGGGATTGGAACTCGACAGGGACAACGTGACATCGGCCAAGGGAATGGTGTTCAAGACGATCGTGAAGGTGGCGGTCCCGCCTCCCTCGTTGGTGACCAGGCCGGCCGTGGGGGTTACGGTGATGCCCGTGGCGTCGTTATCGAGGTTCGTCAACGAGACGTCGGACGCGTCATAGCCGCTGTAGGCGGGATCGGTGCTTCCCGCAGGTCCCGTGACGATCATGTACCCGAGGGTCCCGTCGGCGGCTGCGTCGTCCGCTCCGGTCGCCCGTACGACCTGGCGCACGTTCCAGTCGGCGGGGGTGAAGGTGAGCGAGGGAACGGAAACGGTGCCCTCGGTGGTGTCGGAGCTGGAGAGGGGGATGGAGACGTTGGCCGTTGGCTGGCTGGTGAGGACGACGAGGAAGATCTGGCTGACGCCGAATTCGGTCGTGTTGGGGCCGGACGGTGCGGAGACGCTGATGCCCGCCGTATCGTCGTCCGTGTTCGTCACGGACGCGTCGGCGGGATCGAGGCCGTTATAGCCGGGGTCGCCGCTCGACGCCGGCGACGTGAGGATCATGTATAGGATGTCTCCATCGTCCATGAAGTCGTTGACGCCCGAGACCATCACCGTTTGAGGGGTGTTCCAGTTGACGGCCGTGAACGTGAGCGACAGAGGCGACACCGTGCCCTCCGCCACGTTGGAGCTGGAAAGCATGAAGCTGACGTCCGCCGTGGGTGGCGTCTTCAGGCGTACCGTGAAGGTGGCCGACGCGCCGTTTTCTCCCGTCACGAGGCCCGTGGCCGGCGTCACGTCGAATCCCGGGGTGAGGGCGATGTCGATGCGCTGGGCAAAGATGTCGCGGTCGGTGGGTGACCACTCGTTGTCCCATACCACCAGAGTTTCGAAAGCGGCCGACTTCGTGGCGATGCTGGGATTGTCGTCGTTCTTGGGCTGAGCGCCACCGGTGGAGATGTTCGGCAGCGTCTCCATGAGGGACGGAGGATCGGCGGCGGCGTTGAATGTGGAGACGAAGATGTTCGTTTCGTTCATGGTCGGAGGGAACATCGGGTTTTGGGCATATGCGATGCACAATCTCTTCGTGGTTGGAGTGTCTACGAATTCGCATCGAGGTTTGAACGTGTGGACGTTGCCTCCGACGGCGAGATTGGCCAGTCCGAACACGGGTCCTCCGGAGGGGAACGTCACTCTGCGAGTCCAGACGTCGTAGTCCGCGCCTCCAAACTGGCGGGCCCACACGACATAGCATGCCGGCGCATCTGACCCGCCGAGATCGGGGTCGCTCTCGTCCTCGGGCACGGCGCTGACCGAGGCGGAGGGGGAGGCGGTCCTGGTTTGGACATCCACCGACGCGGCGAGGATGTCGCCCTGGGCCGTTTGCGACGCTCGGCTGACCCAGGCAATGCCCATGGGGTTGGTGAACACCGGGGAAACCGTCGGTTTCTCTTCCCAAGAAGGGGTGGAAGAGATTGGAAACACCCCGCTGACGGTCCCGCCGGTCGTCACGGTTCGGGCCAGAATGTTGCGATCCGGCGAGCCCTGTTCGTACGCTACTAGATAAGTGCTTGTAGCCGAGCAGAAGCCTACGTCGGGCGCAAACGATTCTACGCCACCTTCGATCGTGATCTTCGAGCCGGAAAGAGACGGCGAGTTTCCGCTCACCGTGACGAACTGGCCCACGATCTTCCAAATCCCCCCCTGCTTTTCCTGCCAGACGACCAGGAATTGATTTGTCTGAGACCGGGCCACGCGCGGGAGAGTGGACTGGGCACCTCCGGATTCGACCCACTTTTCCACGCCGGGTACTCCGGTTGCGCTTATGGATCTGCAGTAGATATTTCCCCCGCCGCCGGTGTCCTCGACGACGATTAAGTACGAATTCGCGACGGGGCTGAAAGCGACATCTGCGCGCAGGTGGTCGTTCGAGTAATAAGCGACCTGAATATTGCTGCCGATCAGCGGATCAATGGTCAGCGGGAACATCGCGGAGGCCAGGAACGCGGCGTCCAGCGTCATCACCAAGGCGTCGTCCCGCAGCGCGTACCGGAGAGGCTGCGTGCGGCCGGCGGCGTCGATCGCCACGGCGCCGCCGTAGGTCAGGATCGCCGCGCCGTCGGCGTTGCGCAGCTCGATGACCTCCTCGGCCGGCATCCCTTCCTTCTGCTCCGCGCGCCTTACGTGCGCCGTAGCGAGCAGCGACTTGAGGGAGACGGTGAGGCGGAGGGGTCCTTCTCCCCGCAACGGCTCGAGTTCGCGGCCCAGGACGAAGAGTTGTTCGACGGCGCAGCCTTGGGGCAGGTATTTCTCTACGATGGGGCCCTTGGCATAGACGATTTCCTGCTGTCCGTCGGATCCAACGGAGGAAACGGATGGGTTCCGCGCGTTTCCAGGGGGGAGAACGCTGCGCTCGCCGATGCGAACGTCCTCGAGGGCCAGGGACAGCGATCCGTGAGGCGTCACCAGTGCGATGTCGAAGTCGCTGTAGATCTGCCGGAAGCCTGTGGATCCGCCGACGACGATGGAGCCTTCGGGCGTGCGGGTGACCGCGACCTCGGGTTCGACTTCAGGTTGTGGGGCTTTCGGGGCTTCCGGCGACCGCTCAGAGACGGGCGCCTGGGGCGGAGCGGCCGCTTCGCGCCCCGGCACGGGCGGAGCCGCGGATCCCCGCAAGAACAGCGGCGCCGTCATCAGAAGCAGGCCCAGGGCGGCGATCGCCCCGGCAATGACCCGTCTGCGGTTCAGTTTCGTCATGGCGATTCACCCGGCTGATGTCCATTCGTGGCTCGAGCGCGAAAACCCCTCCCTCGGCGCGTTCCGGGCCGGCGATACGGCGAGGGTGAGGCCCGAGCTTCCAAGGGGTGCGACGACCGGAGAGTCAACGCCATATTATATCCTGCCGTCGCGGGCGCGATGCATTAAGTCTGTACAAAAATGCTTGAATAATGCATCAGCGTGAGGGTACAGTGTTCGCGGGACGAAAGACTGTTCGAGGGAGGTTGGACGCGTGTCCGGCGTGATCGAAGCGGCCAAGGGGGACATCACGACGTTTGAGGCGGAGGCGATCGCCAACGCCGCCAATGCCGCGCTGGCGGGCGGCGGGGGCGTGGACGGGGCGATTCATCGCGCCGGAGGTCCCGACATCATGAAGGAGCTGCGCGCGCGCTACCCGAAGGGATGTCCGACAGGTTCGGCGGTGGGCACCGGCGCGGGGCGGCTGAAGGCCAAGTGGATCTTCCATGCCGTGGGCCCGAGATACCGGGGCCGTCCGGAAGACGCGCGGCTCTTGGCCGGGGCGTACGGTGCCTGCCTGCGACTCGCCGTCGAGAAAGGCGCTCGCACGATCGCGTTCCCATCGATCTCGACCGGGGTTTACGGATACCCGCTGGAGGAAGCGGCGCCGATCGCCGTCGGGACTGTTCGGGAGTTCATGAGGGACGCTCCGTCGCTGCAGCGGGCGACGTTCGTGCTCTTCGACGACCGTACGTACGAGGCGTTCGAACGCGCGCTGAGGAGTTCGTGAAGCGGATCATTCGCCGATGCGGCGGGAGATGAGGAGCTCGAAGAGCCACTTCGGGAGGGACGCGACGTGCAGAGGCATGGAGCCGGCCGTCCATCGGTAGACTCGGCCGCTTGCATGGACCGAAGGGGGAGCGACGACGTAGCCCCGATCGCTGCGAACGTCGATTCCAGGACGCCAGTCGTCTGTGGAATCGATCCGCGGCCCCGGATGGCGGAAGTAGAGGTGCCGGCCGCCGCTGCCGGTGCGTACGACGGCTGTCGGGGGAAGGGATCCGTAACGCCTGGTGAGGGCTAGAGACGTGCCGCCCAGGGGGACGTCCACGTCCAGCACGAGGAGGCGGTTCTCGCGCCCCGTGGCCAAGCCCACGTTCGTCGCCGGCCACCTTTTCCACCATTGCCGGACGACGCGGAGGTCTCGCGTCGCGCACTTGTTGCGCAGGTGCTTGCCGGGGGTCGGGCAGTCAAGCCGTCCGCAGCTGCACCGGCCTTCATCGAGCCCATGCAGGGCCAGCACCCAGAATCCCAGATCGACGTAGGTCAGGGCGGCTTCCAGGATGCCGGTGGTCGGCGCAGCCTGGATCACGGCGCTCTCTAGATCGCCGTTCCCGTCGGAGTGGCCGTTCGATGGCATGGGAGCATGGACCATGACCCTTCATATTGTCTGGGTGCTCGATGGATTTCACGGGAGAAGGCCATGAGGAGTCCCTTGCCGCGGAGGAACCGGCATGGACCCTCCGCGGTGGTGAGGAAATGCGCCTGTCGAAGGGGCTAACGTTCCGACTTGGCGCGACCGAGGCGCGAGCGCGACGGTGTCCGGCCCTCTTCGGCCTCGAATTCCGGCTCTTCCTTCCTGTAGTACCGCCGGCGTCGTGAGGACGACTCCATCGCGGCCTCGCGTCGTGCCGCATGGGGAGAGGAACGGAGCTCCCCGCTTTCCGCCGCATACTCCTTGACGATTTCGCAGAGTGTCTCGACGACGTCTTCGTAGGGGATGGTTCGACCGCGGCCTTCTTCCACCGAGTGGCAGATGAGGTCGTCGATCGAGAGGATGCCCTCCAGGCGTCCCTCCTCATCCACCACGGGCAGGCGCCGCACCTTGTAGCGCGCCATCAGATCGAGCGCGTCGCGCACGTCATCCTTCGCGGAGACGGACGCGGGGCGTTCGGTCATGATCTCTTCGGCGAAGAGTTCGGAGGCCGGGGCGTTGCGGCGGGCGATCTCGAGGAAGCAATCCCGATCGGTGAGCATGCCGATGACGCGGTCATGGCGGTCCACGACGGGGAGCGATCCGACCTCGTATTTTCGCATGAGCATGCCGGCGCGGGCCAAAGACGTCCGGCGTGTGGCGGCCGCCACATCGCAGATGCACAGGTCGCGAACTTTCATGGTTCCCCCTTGGAAATGAGAGACCTATCGATTATAAGGAAGTTCAAAATATATTCAACTGTCAATCAGGCGGTCTTCTTGCGACCGGCTGGGCTTCCGGAGCTGGAAGCGGTCCTTCGAGACGCCCGTGGGTTCTCGTGCGGTCGCATTCGGACGAGCCGCAGCTCGGGGTGTTGGCGGGGAGCCTGCCGGACGCCCGGGACCACGTCGTCGAGGCCCGCGAGGCTGTGGCGCGAATGCGGCCGGGCACCCACTTCGAGATCGCCCAGGACCGCAGGAACATCGCCCTGACCGACGCAGGATACGATCTTGTCGAAGGGGCGCTCCGGTGCGACAACATCTGCTCCGCCGGAAACCTTCCGCTTCTCATTGCGATCCACCTGGCCCTGCAGGCGCGTTTCTGGCGGAGGCCCTGCGGGTCATGTCCAGGCGCGGCGCCCAGGTCGTAGAAGGGTATCCGGTGAAACCCAGCCGGAAGGGAGCGCGCATTCCAGCGGCCTTCGCGTGGACCGGCACGGTGCCGCTCTTCAGGAAGGCGGGGTTTCGGCCTGTTGGGGATCGCAGCGCGGGCAAGCTGCGAGTTCGCAAGATGTTGTTCCGGAGGGAGCGCGGGGGGCGCTGACCTCAAACCGGCGCTGTTGTTGAGCGAAGGCGACAATGAAGCGTTTGAACCGCCGGAGGCAGGGTCAGTACTTCACGTCGGTCGTTTCACTCACCGACCAGCGCCCGTCCGGCCCCAGCTCGTGCATCTCGAGGCGCACGCCCTGTTCCGTCTCCCGACCGAACAACACATGGTGCGCCCGACGCGCCTTGACAAGCTGTACGTCCTTGGGGAGCTTGCCGCCAGGCCGTCGTGGGAGGCGCGGAACTGGACGAATTGTGCGACATCGCGCGAGGGTGCATCACCCGGCACATCGTCCACCATTACTGAGGCTTCGCCGAGAACGAGCTCAAGCTCTTCGCAAAACAGAAGGAAAAGAAGGTCAAGACGGCGCTTTATCTCTACCGCGTTCTTCTTACGGGAATACATGTGCTTACCACCGGCGAGATTGAATCCAATCTCCCGCGTCTGATCGAGCGCTATCCCCTCGATGTCGACGTTTCCGCTCTGATTCGCGCGAAAGTGAGGGAGAAGTCCTCTCTCTCCGAGCGTGACCTCGCGGTGCACGTGGCCCGGATCGGTCGCCTCCGCGCGGAGCTCGATGTGGCCTTCGAGCGCTCGTCGCTGCCGGAGGAGCCGACCCAGGGGCGTGACTTGGATGCCTTCCTCTTCAGATTGCGGCGCTACGGCGCATAATCCGCCGCAGTGGCGACATCCTTCCAGAGAAGGCCGAATCGCGCCAGATACTTGCAGAGGCGGTCGGCGTCATTGGCGGATTTTTTGCGCGTCCGCGACGCCGAGAAGAGGGTCCGGCCCGCCTCCGAAAGGGAGCGCGAGCGCCGGCAGATCCGCAGGACCTCCGCAAGCTGCACCCGATCGAAGGGGTCGAGCTCCGACACTCGCTCGGCCCCCACGATGGACACGAGGAGTTCGTCTTCCTCTGCGCTCGGCCGCTCCCAGCTCGTCCGGAGACGCTCGAGTTCCTCCTCGACTTCTCTCACGGAGATTCTCCCTCCCGGGGCGAGAGTCGCCATGCGAGCGACGGCGCCGTTAAGGTCCCTGAAATTGCCCGCCCAGGCCGCTTCGCGCGAGGTCGCAAACGCGAGGAATCGCTGCCTCGCTTCCCGGCTGCACGTCACGTGCGCGCCGGTTCGCTGGGCGAAGCGGTCGAGTTCGTAATCGAAGTTCGGCTCGATGTCCTCGCCTCGTTCCCGGAGGCCCGGCAGACGGAAGGTCCAGAGGTTGATTCGCGCCAGGAGATCTTCGCGGAAGCGTCCCTCCTGCACCAGATCGGGAAGGTCGCGGTTCGTGCCGGCGATAAGCTGGAAGTCGCTGTGGATCTCCTCGTCCGCGCCGACCGGCAAGAAGCACTTCTCCTCAAGGGCACGCAGGAGCATGGCCTGTTCTTCGAGCTCGAGCTCCCCGATCTCATCGAGGAGAAGGAGCCCCTGATGCGCCTTGCGGAGGAGGCCGGGACGCGCCGACACGGCGCCCGTAAACGCCCCCTTGACGTGGCCGAAGAGGGCGGACATCGCGGAATCGCCCCGCAGGATCGCGCTGTTGACCTCGACGAATTCCCCCGTGAGTTGCCGGCGTGATTTCTTGAGCTCGTAGATTCGCCGGGCCAGAAGCGACTTGCCGGCGCCCGTAGGACCCATGAGGAGGATCGGGTCTCTGGAAGCGATCGCCACCCGCTCGATTCTCTCGATGAGGGCGTTGAAGCGGGAGTTGCGGGTATCGATCCCTCCCTTGAGGAAGGAAAGGCCTTCGCGCTGCTCCATGCGGAATCTCGAGGCGAGCCGGTCGTACTTGGAGAGATCCAGATCGATGATGCTGTACGTCCCCGCGACGCCCTTGTCCGCGGCCTTCGACGGAGACGTCTGGATGAGTTTGCCCGGGAGGTAGCGCGATTCCGTCAGGAGAAAGAGGCAGATCTGGGCGACGTGGGTGCCGGTTGTGATGTGGATCAGGTAGTTCTCTTTGTCCGTGTCGAAGGGGTAGGAGCGGGCGAAATCGTGGAGCGCTCCGTAGACCTCCTCGAAGTCCCAGGGATCCTTGAGCTTGATCGTTCGCAGGCGGACGTTGGTTTCCGGCGAGACGGCTTGGATGTCCTTGACGAGCGTCTGGGCCAGCTCGCCGAACTTCGGGTCGTACAGGAGTTCCAGCCGCCGGACGAGCAGCTCTTCGTGTTGGCACAGGGAGACGGTGGGGCGCCATCGATTCCATCGGTTCTGGCCTGTTCCGGCGTCCAGGGTCGATCCCAGCAGACCCAGGACGACCGTGCTCTTCGAGGGCATATCCAACTTTATACCACATTATATGTGCATATAAGAACGTCGCCGGCCTCCGGCCTTTCTCCCTGGGAGAGGGATTGGCACGCCGGGTGCTCTACCTTTCGCCATGAAGCAAGAGAATGCGATGCGGAAAGCGACGCCTGTCGATGATGGCCGGTGCGTGAAGTGCGGGTTCGTCGACCAATGAGGGGGGCCCTCGTGCCAACACTGCGGTGCGCAGTACTGTTACGGATGTTACGAGCCTGCCGAGCGGACCTTGTCTTCGGAACCCCGAAGGCTGGGCAAGCGGGTGATCAAACATGTGGCTTTCGACTGCCTTTCCTGTGGAAAGCGCACGACCTGGCACATCCACGAGAGATGGTTTCTCTTCCTGCCGTTCGCGGACTCGGAGTGTCCGTGCGACTGCGAGGGAGGATCATGAGCATCGAACGGAGAAATGCGATGGCCAACAAGAACTTGTCCTCCCGGCTGGTGGGAGCCCTGATTCCCAATTCGCTCAGGGCAAGCCCCTGGATCCTTGAAAGTTCGAGGTGGCGGATGACGAAGCGGCGCCGTCCCGTGGGAACCGGCGTCCCGCACGTTGCGCGTCCGCCGCTTGAGCAGGTCCGACTCCTGCACCCGTCTGTTAAACGGGAGTGTGGTGACACTCGCATGGCTGACCTGGTTGCGCTCCGCTCTCCGTAGGAAGCAAGCGTGAGCCGGGCCTTGCGACGGTGCGGTCGTACACGCGACGTCCCGCCGGGCTTGCGCGAGGGCAACTGGGTCAGCCGAAAATTTGGAGGTGGAAGATGAAGGTGATCGTGGAAGCGTTTGAGAAGGGCCTGAAATTCCGAAACGGCCGGTTCGTAACGGTCTTGGAGCCGGGTCGGTATCGACTGGCGTGGCTCTTCGCGAAAGAGCGCATCGAGAAAGTCGATCTTCGTATTCGGACGCTGGTTCTCCAGGGCCAGGAGATGATGACCCTGGACAAGGTCACGATCCGCCTCACCGTACTGGCGAAGATGAAAGTGGCCGATCCCGTCGCTGCCGTGACGAAGGTCGAGAACTACGTCTCTCAACTCTACGGCGACGTCCAGTTGGCGCTCCGGGACTACGTTGGCGCATTGGAGCTCGAATCCCTCCTCAAGGAAAAGGGCCAGTTGGGCGAGCAGGTCTTGGGTGCCGTGAAGCTGGAGGCCCAGGAGTACGGCGTCGGACTGATGGATGTCGGCGTGAGGGATATAATCCTGCCGGGCGAGATGAAGGCGATTCTGAACCAGGTGCTGGAGGCGAAGAAGAAGGCCGAAGCGGCGTTGATCTTTCGACGTGAGGAGACTGCGGCGACGCGGTCCCTGGCCAATACCGCCGAGATGCTCCAGAAGAACCCGACCTTGATGCGGCTCAAGGAACTGGAGGCCCTGGAGAAGGTCGCGGCGAACGGCGCCTCGATCGTCGTTGCGCCGGAACTGTTCGGGTTTGCTCGGGAGATGGCGAAGAAGGAATAGAATGGCGAAGGCCGCGGCTTTGGCCGTGGGGCAATTCGGCCGGGATCACGCCTCCACCTCGATGGCTTGGGCGCTCGGCAGAATCGCCAGGGGTATGCTCGCCAGAAGTAGGCCACCGGAGACATGCCGGCGCTCTGAGGGTGTGACCTTCAGGGCTCTTTGTCGTGCCGCTTCTTGCGCTGTTTGATTGAGAATCACACGGGGATGTCGTTGCCTGTAGGGCCGATCCACCGCCCCCTCTCTCCAGGGGCCAGGCCACCGCGCCGCCCGCTGCGGCGGGCGGCGGACAGGGAACCCGCCTCTCAGTCGGTTGGTCCTGTCTCCTTTGGGCGGCACGAGCGACGTTGTCATCTCACCGCCTTGTGGTTCTATGCGTGTCAGCGGCCACGGACGGCGCCACGTGCGCGATGCGTGAGCGGCCAACCCACTGGGGATGGTGGGCGGCGTGAGTGAATTGGGGGAGCACGGGGTGCCGGAAGGCCTGGACGATGTTGCGAGGACCAACGCCCGTCATTCCAAGGCCAAACCACAGATCAAACAGATCCCGCCCCTTTCGCCGTTGATAGAGGGCACGAAGCTTGGTGGCCAATAGCTCGTCCAGCGTATAGGTCTGGATGTCGGCGCGTCCCTCGAACCAGGGTGACCGGATGCTGAAGGAATGAGCCTGTCCGCCAAACACCGAGAAGTGTTCCCGGGAGTTGATCTCCACCTTGAGCCGCAGCGGAATCACCGGCGGGATTTCCGAATCCATGCGGTATCGCAGCGTGACGTTGCCAGGATTGCGCTCCCGTTGGGGCGTTCCCAGCAAAGGATCGAGGCGAGCGCGGATCGCATCGAGTAGCGGACCGATGGGACCGGGTGACGCTTGCACGAGGTCGATGTCCTCCGAGTAGCGCCGGGCGGGCTTCAGATAGATCTTGTGAAGGGCTGTCCCGCCGCGGAGCAGAAGCTCTTTCGAAAGGATCGGCTCCTGGAAGATTTCGACAAGGGCGCGTGACAGGATCAGGTCCTGCTCGACCTGGGCATCCTGCGGCCATGGAACGACGTTTTTCCAGTGGGTGATCGCGGCTTCGGGAATCACGATTCGGGCTCCAGTTCCGCGTTCACGAAGAGACGCCACTTGCGGCTCTCTGATGCGCCGTTTACCGGTGCACCCGGATCGAGCGGGCGAAAGGGAGCTTCCGCGACCCAGTTCGCAAGGCTCTTGGTCAGATCTCGCCTTCCGATGCGATCCAGCATGTAGCCTAACCGCTGGGCCACGAGGACGTCGCCGTGCCGCTTCGCCGCTTCGAGAAGCTTCTTCGGATCAAGCTTCTGGGCCAGCTCCGAGACGACCGTCGCGACGTTCTCCAATCCTCCGGCGGCCTTGCAGTACCGGAGCAGGTCCCACGCCGTCGTCTCAGGCGTGGAGACTTTCATGAATCCCGTTGGAGTTTTTGCGTCCTGCGTCTGCGAGGCGTCAAAGAGCCCCTTGCCGCGGAAGTGGATCCGGACATTGCCGGCCCGGATGGGGCGAACGGCCCGTACGGGGATTACGACTTGGAACTCCTGCGGGCGGTGGTGCGCCGCGCCGTGGAACTGGGCGGCGGAGAGCAGACCCATGTAGTACGGGCGGCCCATGTCCTTCATGAGCTCGTGTATGAACCATTCCGGCGGCAGCGTTCCAGCGGCTCGATGCTGCGGGTCCACGATCACGTAGAACCCGGATCGGGGCATGACCAGCCAGCCTGACCGGGTGAGGCGATGGAGGGCCATATACGCGGCCCGACGAGATCGCCGCAGCCGACGCTCGGCCTCCCGACGGGTGAAGACGTACCGCCCGTGGCCCAGAAGCTGTTCGACGAATTGCCCAGCTGGACCGGAGAAGGGCATTTGCATTCTGGTTGCAGATTGTAACGCTATGCGTGATTATCTGCAACCTGTTTATTTTGTCTCCTTGACGGGAGGCTCGGCCGGCTGCTTGGGGTGCATACGCAGGTAGATGCGGGCGCAGAACTGGGCGATCTTCTTCTGGCGCTCTGCCGGGGTGAGGTGGCCGTAGAGATTCCCCGGGTTGGTCGCGCCGTCGTGCGGGACGATGACGAGATTTGCGCTCAGCTTCGGGACGCGCTTCATTTCCATCTCGATTCGTTAAAGCAGCCCAGCATGGTGAAGAAACTCCTCGATCACAATTCGGCAACCCGGGCGCAACCCCTCAATGTCTTCGCGGCGATAGTGATAATAGCGACCATGAGCCGAATTGTGCCCCGCATCGCGAAGAGCTGGGAGTGCGTTCTTACAGTTGCGGGCGGTCCGCCCTACAACAGGCGACAGCTTGCCGCGTACCAGAACCACCTGCAGCGCATCTCGCCCTTTGAATGGGCCCGGCGGTACCAGGCGGAACTGGAGGGTTCCCCCGGCATCACGAAGGTCGACGTGGCCCGGAGATTTGGGGTGTCCCGTGTGCGGGTGGTGCAGTACCTCAACCTGCTTAAGGTCGACCCCAGGATCGTCGAGTACATCGACGCCAACTTCGGCGACCCCATCGTCGCAGTGACGTCGACGGAGCGGCTGCTGCGAGAGCTGCTGGCGACGACGGAATCGAGCAAGCGGTGGTCGCGCTGCGAGCAGATGCTTAAGGAAGCCCGATCGAATCCCGGCATCTGGAACGATGCCAGCTGACGTGCAACGGAGCCCCAGTGGTCGTCACCGGGGCTCCTCTCCCTTTGCGGGAGGTCTTCCGTCCGGTCCGTACGCGGGGCGAACGGATGATGGTGCTGCTCAGTGTGTCGTCCAGATGCTTGAGGGCGCCCTTTCCCGCCTGTAACGCGCGGCTGAAGAGCGCGGTCTGCATGTCCTCCGGGCGCAGGACGTCCATGTGGTCGAGTTCGCGCATGCTGAACGGGTGGAGGCGGAAGGGGAAATAGCGCCCCATCATGCTGTCGCTGCCGCGACGGTAGATGTCCAGTCGCGCGCTGCCGGTCACGAGGATGTCGCAGGGTCGTTCGAGCGTGTCGTAAAGCCCCTTGAGGTTGCGCTTCCAGAACCGATCCTTGTGGATTTCATCCAGGACGAGCAGGGGAACGGCCCTTCCTTCCTGCGGCGGGATCAGATTCGAAGGCGTCTTGACCCACAGGTGCCGGAATTCGGCATCGTCCCAGTTGAAGTAACGGCCATGAGAGCGCTCGCTCAGCAGCATCTTGGCGAAGGTCGTCTTCCCGCATTGACGAGGGCCGGAAACCATCGCGATCTTGTGATCGGCGAAACGTAAGCCAGCGCAGCTACTGGTCATCACGGCCGTCGAGCAACAGTGCTTGGTGTGCGGCGCGAAGCTGCACATCAGCCAGCATCGCCCGCGGTGGATTGAGCGCCTGGACGGATACGTCCACGTCGTTCGACGGGACAAGAAGTGCCGGATCGATGACTGCCCCGGCCCGAAGCCGATCTTCCACGCTCCGGAGGATCTGCGCTTGGCCCTTCCGTACCGCACCTTCGGTCTGGATGTCGCCGTGTGCGTGGGAGAGCGACACCTGAGGTTGGGGCACTCGCTGTCGGCGATCGGACGCGACCTGACCGCGCAGGGGATCCCGATCGACCAGAGGCATGTCGGCCGGGTCCTCCGGGACTTCATGGCGCTGGCCAGCACTGCGACCGACGACGACCAGAGCGAGCGTGAGCGGTTGCGGGCACAGGGCGGGATCGTGCTCATGTGCGACGGCGTACAGTTTGACGACCGTTCTCCCGTCCTGTACTTGGCGTGGGATGCCCGCTCGGGTACGCCGCTGTTCGGTGAGGAGGGCACGCAGCGCCTTCTCATAGAGGCGCTGGAATCGTTCGACGTCGCTCTCCGGGCCTTTCTGCAAGCGAAGGTCTTGGACGACCTCCGCGATAAGGCCGTCTGCCTCACGGAGTTCCGCTGTCGTCATCGCCTTCAACACTGCGCGTCCTCGCCGCGCTTGCGGATCTCCTCGCGGATCACGTCCTGGAGCGTGAGGAGCGAACCGATTAGCGCCTTCCCGGTGTCGGCCGGCACCATCGGCGGCCGCACGCCGCCCTGCGCGAGCGTGTCGAGCGAGAGCGGGCCCATCGCCGTCATCATGAAGGGCACGTCTGCGTCCGGGTGTTCGAGCGGCTTCTGGCCCATCTCGCGGCGGCCCTCGTTGATCGTGAGGACGCCGAGCTTCACGAGCTTCTGGATGATCTCCGCCACCTTCGCCTCGTCCGTGACGTCGATCTCCTTGAAGCGCAGCTCCCAGTCCTCGATGCCGAAGCCGAGCTTGATCAGGAAGTTGTTGATCCGGTACTCGAGGCGGGTTTGCTTCGGCTCGATGACGTGGTACTTGAAGATCTCCTGCTGCGTCTCGCCCTCGCCGGCGCCGCCGAG
>JACPRB010000085.1 GCA_016190155.1 Planctomycetota bacterium | reverse complement strand
CCCACCTCGTTCGGTCCGCCCACATACGCCGCCGTCGGCAGCGTCGAGTCCTGGACAATGAGGCGGAGGGCCACGCCGGCCGACAGTCTCGTCTCCGTCGGCGTCGCGCGCCCCGCTGCCCGCACGCGCCGTCCTCCTTCGATCGCGTACACGTTCGTTCCGAACGGCCCCGCCAGCGACGGCTTGAAGCCCAGACGCGCCATCGCCTCCCCGCCCTCCGCCACGCAACGTTCGACGAGATCCTCCTCCCGCAGGGCCCGTTCGAGCACCGCCTGCGCGCGAGGCCCATCCAGGTCGCGAGGCTCCAGGACGATGAGGCCATGCCGCCCGAAGAGCGCCAGCATCGACCGCGAGAACCACTCGGACAGCGAACCTCGAGCGGCGTCCCCCAGCACCCTCGCCACCTCCGCGCGGTGCGGCGTATCCGGCAGCGCCGCCGATAATCGATCCACGAACGCCGGATCGATCGAGCGATCGTAGAGCGGCCGATCGTCGTCGGCCAGCGGCAGCGTCACCTCGATCGGACTGTTTCGCGAATCGGGCATGCGCACGCGCCCCAGATCCCCCGGATGGTGGTCGTCGGAGTGGTTCCAGAAGACGGCGACGCTCGGGACACCTTCCGCCTCCAGACCGCGCGCCAGTCGAATGGCCGTCACCGCCTTGTATATATTGTAAAGTGGCCCCCATGCCGCGCCGGGCTGCTGACCGGTCACGACCGCCGCGGCTCCCCCCTCGAGCTTGGCCAACGCCGCCCTCGCCGCCGCAGGCGCATCCAACGCCTTGAGCCGCGCGCGCAGCCTCTCGATCACGGCCGGCTCCATCCGGCGATTCCGGACGTCCCGGGCACGTTCCACCAGCGCGCGCCGATCGCGATAATCCACCTCGTAACGGGAACGGAGCTCTTCGAACGTCGTCGCGTAAGCCAAGGCCGTCGCGGGAAACCGCCCGGACAGCCGGTCAAAAGGAAGCCGCTCCACCTTCATCACGGCGACCACTCTCCCCGCCGGGCATCCCCATTGTCAAGCCGCCGCGCGTTTTTGATTGCGGCCCACCGGGGACTTGGTACACTCCCCCGCCATAGTCGTGATCGATCTTTACTCCCAACGCGATCCACTCATGCCGGCGCCGCCTATGGCCTTCAGGACGAAACGCGCGTGAAAATACTGGTCATCGGCTCGGGCGGCCGCGAACACGCCCTCGTGTGGAAGATCCGGCAGTCGCCGCTCGTCACACGCCTCTTCGCTTCGCCGGGCAACGCCGGCATCGCGGAGCTCGCGGAATGCCTCGACATCACGCCCGACAACATCGAGGGGCTGGCTCAGTTCGCCGAGAAGGAGAAGATCGATCTGACGGTCGTCGGCCCCGAAGTGCCCCTGTGCAAGGGGATCGTGGACCTCTTCACGGAACGTAGGCTGCGCATCTTCGGCCCCTCGCGTGAAGCGGCCCAACTCGAGGGCAGCAAGGTCTTCTGCAAGAACCTCCTGCGGCGTTACGGCATCCCGACACCGAGTTTCCGGGTGTTCAATCAATCCCGCCAGGCCGTGACGTACGTCCGCTCCGCGACGTATCCCATCGTGATCAAGGCGGACGGACTGGCCGCCGGAAAAGGCGTCGTGATCTGTCACACGGAAGACGAAGCCGTACAAGCCATCGAACACATGATGGACCGCAAGGAGTTCGGGCCCGCGGGTGAACAGATCCTCGTCGAAGAGCACATCAACGGAATCGAAGCTTCCGTCATGTCTCTCACCGACGGCCGCAGCATCGCGACCATCGAACTGACCCAGGACCACAAGCGCGTCTACGACGGAGATCGCGGACCGAACACCGGGGGAATGGGCGCGTATTCCCCGGCGCCGATCATCTCCGATCGCGACTATCAGCGCGTCATCAAGGAGGTGCTGGTCCCGACCGTGCACGCCATGAACCACGAGAGACGCCGTTTCAAAGGCGTCCTCTACGCCGGGATCATGTTCACCAAGAGCGGCCCCAAGGTGCTGGAGTTCAACGCCCGCTTCGGCGATCCCGAATGCCAGCCGCTCATGATGCGGCTCAAGTCCGACTTGGTGCCGCTGATGCTGGCGACCATCGACGAGCGCCTCGACAAACTCGGCGAGCCCACGATCGAGTGGGACCCGCGCGCGGCGGTGTGCGTGGTGATCGCCTCCGGCGGCTACCCAGGCCGCTTCGAGGTGGGCTACCCCATCGAAGGCGTCGACGAGGCCGCGAAGATGAAGGACGTCGTCCTCTTCCATGCGGGGACGCAGCGCCGGGACGGCAAGCTCGTGACCTCCGCCGGGAGAGTCCTCGGTGTCGGCGCGCTTGGGACCACGCTTCAGGAGGCCCAGGCCCGCGCGTATGCCGCCGTCAAGACCATCAACTTCACCGGCATGCACTTCCGCACGGACATCGCGGCAAAGGCCTTCAAGTGACCGGCGGCCGTAACCGTTCACTGGTTCATTCGTTCGTCCGTTCGCCCGTTCCGGGCTTCTGGTCCGCGCGGGCGTCCATTGTCCGCCGGCCACACACGACCTTTCGCAAAGCCCTAAGGTCTGCGGACGGCGCTTTGGCGCTTCGCTTCCGGCAAGCCCCTTACAACCCGAACCCCAGCTTCCTCCCGATCCGATCCTGGATGAGGTTGGCCAGATAGCGGTCGCCCGGCTCGACGCGAACGAACGTCCGCGTCCGTTCCTCATCGATGCTCCTCAACGAAATGCGCACCTGCGTGTCGTCCGCGCGTCGGGCCAGTATCTCCCCGCCCAAGGCGTCGCGTCGATCCTCCGATATGCTCAACTCATAGGCTTTCAGCGTGTCCATCGCCGCCGCCCAAACGTCGGACATGGGCTTCGCGTATTCCCGCTCCACCGTGCTGGGCCCCGCGCTGGAATCCGTCTTCCGCTCGGTCATCCCGCAGGCGGACACGCCGGCCAGCGCGATCCAAAGACCAAGCAGGTCGAGTCTCCTGATCATGACTCAATCCCCTTCAACGATGTCCCCGACGCAGCGCGAGGCTACGGCGCTCCTTACGGGCCCAAGGGACGAGCGCGCAACTCGAATTCGTGTTTCAGCCGCCGCGCGAATTCCAGGTTGTCCTGGGTCTTGTCGGCCCCGACCAGGAAGCTGATCCGCGTTCCTTGACCCTCGAGGGATTCCAACCTGATCTGTACCGGGCTGGAATCGCGGCGCCGGCCGTTCAATTCCGCCGCGGAGCTGCGCACCTCTTCCGAAGTCACCCATAGGTTCAGCGACGCCATGACGTCGCGCGCGATGGCCAGGCCCCGGCGAAAGTCCACGGGATAGTCGGCCCGAACGCTCTCGCCGCCGTACTCACCGTCGCGCGCCTGGCCCATGCCGAGTTCCCGCGCGATGCGCTCATGAATGAGCACCGCCAGGGATCGGTCGCCCGACCCCACGCGCACGCCGATCCGCGTCCGATTCAGATCCACAGCCCGGGCGATGATGGTGACCTCGCTTCCGTCCCCGCGACGCGCCAGCAGGTCCCCGCCCAACTCGTCGTGCCGGTCCCGCTCGATCCGCAAATCAAGCCCTTTCACCGTGTCCACGACGGCCGGCCAAGCGGCGCCCGTCGACTGGGCGTACTCGCGATCGACGGTGTTGACTTCCGTCGCGGGCTTCTCGCCCATCCCCCGGCAACCGGCCATGAGCAAGACCATGCCCGCCAACCCAACTGGGTACTTCATACGGGTTCCTCCTTCTGCAGCGCTTCGTCACTCGAACGATGCCGGGGCGCGACAAATGTTACGCACCCATCTCCGGCTTAGGCCCCGCCTAAGAATAAGTGGGTCAATTGCGGATTCGGGGCGGGGCCAAATCCCAATGCCCAACTCCAAACTCCCAGCCAGAAGCGCCTCCGTGGCTTCCTCCTTGGGAGTTGGGATTCCCTTGGGGATTGCCGGTTGGTGTGCTAATCGATCAAGTCTTTGTGCTACGACAAGATTTTTCATGAACCTCCAGGCCAGTCGCCTGAGTATCTCTGAGGAAGCCAGGAAACCAGGAAAGGAAGTCGGTCGTCCTATCCTTCGGTCTTCCTCATGGATTCCTGGCTTCCTAAGAGTATTCTCCGGACGGAAAACGATG
>JACPRB010000012.1 GCA_016190155.1 Planctomycetota bacterium | reverse complement strand
TGTCGTTTCTGTCTCCCCACAGGGCCCTCCTGTCAAAGTGGCGGAAATCGTGCACTGAGGGCCGTTTAAAGCAATTCGCGTACCAGAAGGTCCTGCTTTCGTGAATTATCCGGGTTAGAATGACGCCGTGACCGGTTCGAGCGATCCTGGAAATGGTCCGGAAGAGGAGCGAAAGTCGTTCCTCTTCGAGATGACGACCCCCGTAGACGCCGGCCAGGGGTTCCGTGTGGTCGAACTGCCGAAACCTCCCCAGGCCCCTGCCCCACCGCCTTCGCCTTCACCTCCGCCGAGGGCAGCCCTTTCCGCGAGTCGGCGCTCGCGCAATCGCCGCAGCTTCCTCTGGGGACTTCTGCTGGGACAGATCGTCATCGTCTCGATGAACTGGGCGCTCAGGCTTCTTCTTCCCCTGCTGCCGGGGACGCCTCCCTCCACGATCGAGCGCGTGCCCTTGCTGATCTGCATGGGGATCGTCGTCGGGATCGCGCTGGTCGGCGCGTTCATCGGCTTGGTATTGGCCCTGACGGGCATCGTCGGGCTCTTTCGGCGAGGGAGTCTCAAGCGTGGCCTGAAGCGAGTGCTGCGCGCGGGGCTCTCCGTCGGGGTGACGGCGGCCGTGCTGGGCGGGACCGCCTTCGCGATGATCCCGAGCGCGCAGTGGCGCGAAGCCCCCGCTCAAGCGTGGTCGATCACGCGGGGCGGGTGGCAGCGGATCCACGACGCGTGGAGATGATCACCCTCCGGCACGCTTGCTGCGGAACCGGTGGGCCAGCAGGACCTCCGCGATCTTCTCGCGATGGTCGCCTTGGATCTCGATCGTGCGTCCCTTGACGGTGCCGCCCGTCCCGCACGCGAGCTTGAGCTCGCGAGCCAGGGCCTCCAGGTCGATCTGCGTGCCGGGATTGAATCCTTCGACGATGACGACCTCGCGTCCGCCGCCGCGCTTCTCGCGACGCAGTTTCAGGATCTCCGGATAGAGCTTCCGCGTGGCGGGCGCGGCCGGCTCAGGCGGCGGAGGAGGCAGCGGCGGGCAGTCGCACGGGGGCGGCGGGAATCGGCCGCACTGGGGACAGGGGATCCGGAGGGGCATACGCGCCGATCATTCCTCCTCGGCTTCCATGATCTCGAGATCCATCTTGCCGATGAACTGCAGCACGTTGACCAAGTCGCCCATGAGCTCCAATCCGCCGGCGGGCGAGTCGCCCATCTTGATGTGCGTCGCGTCGAAGAGCTCGCCGGCGACCGTCGCGTCGATCGGCACCCAGCGGCCGACCCACACTTCCGTCCACATGTGGCCGCCGAAGATGTCGCCGACCGCCACGAGCCCTACCGCGATGCGCGAGGGGATGCCGGCGGCGCGCGCCAGTGCCGCGGACAGGACGGCATGCTCGCTGCAGTCGCCCTCGAGGCGATCGAGCGTCTCCTTGGCGCCGGCGAAGGCGACGCCGAAGTTCTTCTTCGCTATCCTGCGGTGGACCCACTGCTCGATTCTCTTCGCCGCGCGGTACGCGTCCATTTCGTCTCCCACGGCCTCCTTGGCGGCGGCGACGATCTTGGGATCCGCGCACTGCAGGATGGTCGTCTCCTGCAGATACGACTTCATCTTCGGGTCATCGATCGGCCGCTTGGGCGTGTTCGGCCCCGGCCGCACGGGATCGACCGTGAGGGTGATGGACCGTCCTTCCACCTTGTCCACGGTCTGGCCGTCATACGCCAGCGCCTCCGGCTTGAGCTCGCCGTCCTTGACGGTGATCCGGTACGTGGCCTTGCGCGTCGTGCGTGGGTCGCGAAGCTTTCGCTCGGGTCGAAGGAAACTCTCTGTGAGGATGTCCGGCAGGTCGCCCGATTCGTCGACGAGCGCCGTCGCGCGATCCACGCGCTCCGTCTCGATCTTCATGCCCATCATCGACACGGACGTCTTGTGCACGCGAGCCTCGTCGTCGACCCAGACGGTGGTGACGATCCCCGGCATGAGATCGATCGTCGTATCGAGCTTGGCGAGGCCGTGGTCGACTCCGATCGCCTTCACCGTCGTCGTGACGATCTGCCCGAACGACGGAAGATACGACTTGTAGGTGTACGTCGTTCCCGAAGCGAAGCCCTTCTCCTTTACGAGGCGTTGTGTGGCCGCCGGGAAGAGGTAATCGGCTTTCCACGGGAGGTTCTTCTTCTCCTCCGTTCCGCCGGAGCGCACGGTCAGCTCCAGCACGTCGCCCTTGATCTCCCCCGTCTGCACGGTTTCGGTTTGCGCCATAGCGGAGCGATAGCGCATGCGTTGGGGCTTCCCGTCTTCCGTCTCGTCGAAGGTCGATTCCTCTTCGACCGAGACCTCATCCCGGCCGCGCTTCATCTTCATGTGCGTGGTGGTTTCGGTACGCACTTCTCCCCGCGACCGGCGCACCATCTCGTGCGAAGTGCCCGATTTGGCGCCGTTGACGCGGACGAGGTACCAGCTTTCATCGACGGTGGAATCCTGCTGCGCCGCGGCGATCGCGGCGATCGCGGCGAGCGCCAGGACGAAGACGAAGGCGAGCTTTCTCATGGAACGGTTCCTCCAGAACGGGAGATTATACGATTCGAGGCCTCCGCCAGCCGCACCAAAAGCCGCGCGAGCGTCCGCTTGGTCACGCCGCGAAACGATTCGCTCGCGCCGCCGGCGTGCAGGACGACCGCGTCCATCCGATCGACGCCGAAGCTCGACGGGGCGTTGAGGACGATCGAATCGAGATTCTTTGCGCGCAGCTTTTCGAGGGCGTGGGCGCGGCCGCGGGAGGCTTCCAGGGCGAATCCGATGAGCGTGCGGCGGCCTTTGCGCCGGCCCATTGCCGCCAGGATGTCCGGCGTGCGCACGAGCTCCAGCGTGACGCGCGAGGGGCCTTTCTTGATCTTGCCTCGCGCGCGGCGGACGGGTCGGTAGTCGCTGACGGCGGCGGCGGCGATCACCGCGTCGGCCGAGGCGTAGGCCGTCATGGCGACGCGGCGCATTTCCTCGGCGCTGGTGACGCGAACGGTCCGCACGCCCTTGGGGTCCGGCAGGTCCACGGGGCCCGTGACGAGCGTCACGCGGTGCCCCGCGTCGCGGGCGGCCTCGGCGCAGGCGAAGCCCATCTTGCCCGTTGAAGGGTTGGAGATGAACCGAACGTCGTCGATGTGTTCGCGGGTGGGTCCGGCGGTGACGAGGATTCTCATTTCGTGACCGTTCACTCGTTCCCCTGTTCGAGGATTCATCCGTTGAGTCCGCCGCAACAGGTCTTCTCTGGGTCCTCAGCGTCCCCTGCTACCCTCGGAGTCCTCGATGCGCCAACCGCTTCTCCACCTCCGCCACGATGCGCGCCGGTTCGGCCAATCGGCCCACCGCGTACGTGCCGCAGGCGAGGAATCCCTTCTCAGGCTCGATGATCTCAGCCCCGAGCTCCCGCACGCGCGCGACGTTGGCCTGCACGGCCTTGTTGGACCACATGCGGTCGTTCATGGCCGGCGCGATGACGAGCGGGCACTGGATCGCCAGGACCAGTGACGTGAGCATGTCGTCGGCCATGCCGTGCGCGATCTTGGCCAAGACGTTGGCGGTGGCGGGCGCGATGAGCACGAGCTCCGCTTCGTCCGTGAGCGACACGTGTGTCGGGTCGATCACGTTCTCGAGGTCGAACGGGTCGACCATCACGCGCGTGCGCGCGAGAGTCTGGAACGTCAGAGGCCCGACGAACTGGGTGGCGGCGCGGGTCATCACGACGTGGACCTGTGCGCCGCGCTGGACGAGCTGGGAGACGACTTCGGCCGCCTTGGTGGCGGCGATCGAGCCCGTGACGCCGACGACGATGCGCCGGTCGGCCAGCGACCCGTGCGACTTCACGAGGCGCTATTCCTTCTTGGCCTTCTTGGGGTCGTCGTCCAACTGCATGCCTTCCCAGGTGATCTTGCCCGCGCGGATCTCGTCCATCGCGATGTCGATCAGGTTCTTCTTGTCCGTCTCCACCAGCCGCGCGGCCCCCTTGCAGAGTTCGCGCACGCGTTTCTGGATGAGCACGGTCAGCTTGAAGCGGCCTCCGAACTTCTCGGCCATCGCGTCGATTTCCGACTTGTCCATCACACCCTCAGTCATAACAGATGCCTTTCCTTGAAAACTCCCAGTATTTCCTGCACGGTCCGATCCACGGCGTGGTTGACGATCACCGCGTCATAGGCATCCTTGTGGTTCATCTCCTCGATCGCCCAGGCCAGGCGCCGTTCGACCTCTTGAGGCGACGTATCGCCGCGTCCGGCGAGGCGCCGGCGCAACTCTTCCACGGACGGCGGCATGAGGAAGATCCCCAGGAAGTCGCGCCTCATCCGCCGCAGCGTCTGCGCGCCTTGAACGTCGATCGCCAGAATGACGATCTTCCCGGCGGCTACCGCTTCCTCGATCGGCTTGAGGGGCGTGCCGTAGAGCTGCCCGTGGATCGTCGCGTGTTCGAGAAACTCTCCTCGTCGAATGCCCTCCTCGAATTGTTCCCGTGAATGGAACCAATAGTCCTTTCCGTGCCTTTCGCTTCCACGCGGGGCGCGCGTCGTCGCCGAGACCGACCGCGTGAGACCTGGGGTCTCCAGCAACTTCGCGACGACCGTGGTCTTGCCCACGCCCGCCGGACCCGAGATGACGACTAATCTGCCGACCATCTTCCAGAACTACTCGACGTTTTCCGCTTGCTCCTTGATCTTCTCCAATTCCGTCTTGATCTCGACCGCGCAGGACGAGATCTCGCAGTGGCTTCCTTTCGACGCGAGGGTGTTGGTCTCGCGCAGCATCTCCTGCGTCAGGAAATCGAGCTTGCGACCGATCGGCCCGCTTTCCTTCGTGATCCGCCGGAAGCTCTCCACGTGCGCGCTCAGGCGTTGAATCTCCTCGCTGATGTCGACGCGCTCCGCGTAGAGGGCGACTTCCTTGACGAGGTCCTGCTTGGCGACCTCGAGGCCCTTGGCGGCCAGCATGACGCCGATGCGTTCGTCGAGCTTGCGCTGGTACGCCTCCAGGACGGAGGGGGCGCGTTCACGGATGCGTTTGACGAGCCGATCGATCGCGTCGAGCCGCTTCAGGATGTCGCGGCAGACGGTCTCGCCCTCGCAGGTCCGCATCTCGATGAGCTGTTCGATCGCTTGAAGGGCGAGCTTCCGGGCGACGGGGCAGGCCTGGCGGGCGAGTTCCCCCTGGTGATTCGCGGGTGCGATGAGGTTCGGGATCGCCAGGACCGAGTCCAACGTGACCGGCGTCTCGAGGCCCAAGGACTTGCGAAGCGAGTCCAGGGTTCGGTAGACCTGCTTGATGCGGGCCGGTGACGGCAGCGCGGGCGCCTCGTCGGCCTCGGATTTCATCGTAACGGAGACGGTCACGCTGCCGCGCGCGAGATGTTCGCGCACGAGCTGTTCGACTTCGCCTTCGGAGCGGGCCAGGAGTTCGGGCATCGACACTTTGACCGACAGGAAGCGGTGGTTGACGGAGCG
>JACPRB010000088.1 GCA_016190155.1 Planctomycetota bacterium | reverse complement strand
TTGAGATCGGGTCGGTTGCCTGAGCACTCCGGAAGATCTTCGCGTCGCGAGAAGATGTGGATCGTGAGTAGTCCAGAGGGGGACAGAGGACGCTGAGGACCCGGAAAAGAGTTATTATGAACTTGGGGACAAGAAGGAGCGTTCAACAGATGGGGAGCGTAAGGGCGACGTCAATGAGGTATGGACTTCTGGCCGCGTGGATGCTGCTGGCGGGTTGCGGCAAGCTCCCGCAAGAGGAGCCGGCGCCGGTACCGCAACCGCCCGGCAAGCCTCCCGTGTTCGTGGAGGGTTTCGGCGCGGCGGATGCCGCGGCGCGGGAGGCGGCTCGCGAGGCGGTCAAGGTTCTCAAGAACGCCAGGGCCCTCAGGCAGGTTACGTCCAAGGATGTCGGCGATCGAGTGGAAGGAGCCAAGGCGTTGAGCGAGCTTGGTCTCCGGTATCTGGAGCATATCGCGCAACTCTTAGAGGACGAGGAACCGCGGGTTCGAGTCGCGGCCATGGAGGCCGTTGTCAAGGTCATGGGTCCCGCGGGCGCAACGTGGGTTGGGCGACTTCTCGTAGATCGCGACGCCGGAGTGCGGCGATGTGCAGTCGATGGGCTGTGTCGACTCGGCGCGCAAGAATACACTCGGCAGATCGTAAGGCTCCTGGAAGACAGGGATTCCGAAGTGGCATCCTCTGCGGCGGATGCGTTGGGCTGGATCGGAAGTCGCGAGATGGCCTACAGACTCGATTCCGGGCTTCGCCATTCGAACGCCGAGGTTCGGAGGAAGATCGCAGAGGGGATGGCACGACTCGGTGGCGACTACGTTGACCGCATGAATGTCGTACGTTCCATCGACCGCGAGAAGGATCCGAAGGTCCGGGAGGCCTTGGTCTTGGCCGTGGGCGAGTTGGACGGGAAGTATGACGCTGTCGACGTGATCAAGAGGCTGGCGCCTGCCGAAGGGAAGGACCCGGCGAACGGCCTCGAGATGGCCGCGAGCATCTCGCTGGCGCGATTGGAACGAAAGGGGAGACGCGAGGTCCGGCTGATCGGCCTCGTGCGCGACGAGCCGGAATCCCGTCGCTTCACCCGGTCGCTTCTCATCGCGCTGGCGGATATCCATCAAGAACGCGCTTGGAAGACCATGACGAAGAAGGTGGCCGTCAAGGACTGGATCACGACGATCGAGGATCTGGAGACGCTGGCGAAGCAGGTGGGGATCAGCCTGCAGGACTTCAGTGACGTGAAGTTCGAATGGACCATGCCGGCCGGCACGAGAGTCACATTGCGGCAGCTCCTGGAGCGCGTTACGCGCGACGGCGATCGCGAGATGTTCGTGGGGGCGGGCGTGGTCCGGCTGATGAAGGCGGACGACGCGTTGGCCGAGTGGGAGAAGGCGCTGCGGTAGCGGGTCGCCCTTGCACGGCCGCCCGCCCGTCCGTATGATTTGAACGGTGGTTCAAACTTCGAACGAGCGTTCAAGAATCGATCGGAAGCGGCTGGAGATCCTGCGCGGGGCCGCGGGGGAGTTCCGCCGGCGCGGGTTCGAGGCGACGGGCATGCGGGATATCGCGCGGGCCGTGGGCCTGCAGCCGGGGGCGCTCTACTACTACTTCAAGAACAAGCAGGAGATCCTGTACTTCTGCCAGGATACCTCGCTCGATCGGCTCCTGCAGGCCGCTCGGCGCGTGGCGCGCCTGCGCGTCGGACCGGCGGAGAGGCTGCGGCGCATCATCGTCGAACAGATGAAGTGCATGCTGGACGAGCTGCAGGGCTCGGCGGCGCACATCGAGACGCACGCGCTACCGCCGCGCCTCCTGGAGAAGATCATCCGCAAGCGGGACGCGTACGAGAGATTGGTGCGACGCATCGTGGAGGAAGGGATGCCCCGCGGCGCGTTCGTTAAGAGGGATCCGAAGCTCGTCACGCTCGCCATTCTGGGCGCCATGAACTGGTCGATCAAGTGGTACAGACCGGACGGCGCGAAGGCTGCGCAGGAGATTGCCGACGTGTTCGCGGACTTCCTGACGCGGGGAGTGAAACGATGAGAAAGCGCAAGACGCAGGTCGCGCTGCGCGTCAACGGTGAGGACGTGGAGGTCGCGTTCGTGCCGCACAAGACGCTGTTGGAGGTGCTGCGGGAGGACCTGGGTCTGACCGGCACGAAGCACGGCTGCGAACTCGGCGAGTGCGGGACGTGCGCGGTGCTGGTGGACGGCAAACCGGTGCTCTCGTGCCTGGCCCTGGCGCTGGACATGGAGGGACGCGAGATCACCACCGTCGAGGGGCTCGCGCAGAACGGCCGGCTGCACCCGCTCCAGGAGGCATTCGCGGACCTGGGCGCGGCGCAGTGCGGTTACTGCACGCCCGGGTTCCTCTGCACGTCGAAGGCGCTGCTCGAACGGAATGCCGACCCCGCGCGCGAGGAAATCGAGGAGGCGTTGGCGGGCAACCTGTGCCGCTGCACGGGCTATCTCAAGATTCTCGAGGCGGTCGAGCTGGCGGCCGCGCGGATGCGGCAGGAGAAGACCCGTGGCCGATAGGCGTCGTTCACCCGTTGATCCGTTCGCTCGTTCAGCCGTTCGGAGGTCTGCGTTGTCCGGAACGGGCGAACTCTCGAACGGGTGAACCGATGAACGAAAGAACGCACAGGGCCGGCAAGGTGGTAGGAACCTCTTTTCGACGCATCGACGGCCGCGCGAAGGTCACCGGCCTGACGAAGTTCGCCGACGACCTCGCGCTGCCGCGCATGCTCGCCTGCAAGCTCGTCCGCTCGACCGAGGCGCACGCCAACATCAAGCGCGTCGATGTCTCGAGGGCGATGCGCAAGAAAGGGGTGGTCGCGATCATCACCGGCAAGGACCTGCCGATCCCGTTCGGCATCCTGCCTGTCAGCCAGGACGAACACGCGCTGGCGCTCGACAAGGTCCGCTACGTCGGCGACCCCGTGGTCGCGATCGCCGCGGTAGACGAGGACGTCGCGTTCGAGGCGATGGACCTGGTGCGTATCGAATATGAGCCGCTGCAGCCGATCTTCTCCGTCGAGGACGCGTTGAAACACCCGACACCGCAAATCCACGACTACGCCGAGGAAGGCAACCTCCACCGGAAGGTGTCGCTGGAGTTCGGCGACATGGAGGCGGGGTGGCGCGAGGCGGAGCACACGCGCGAGGACCTCATCTTCTACGAGGGGAACACGCATCTGCCGATGGAGCAGCACGCGGCGCTGGCGCAGTTCGATCCCGACGGGAAGCTGACGCTGTGGAGCTCGACGCAGACGCCGCACTACGTCCATCGGGCGCTCGCCAAGGTGCTGGAGCTCCCCGCGAGCCACATCCGGGTGATCGCGACGCCCAACGGCGGCGGCTTCGGCGGCAAGAGCGACGTCTTCAATCACGAGATCGCCGTTGCGAAGCTCGCGATGATCACCGGGCGACCGGTCAAGATCGCGCTGACCCGCGAAGAAGTGTTTTACGCGCACCGCGGCCGCCATCCCGCGCTGATGTGGGTCAAGACCGGCGTGAAGAAGGACGGCTCGATCACCGCGATGCATTTCCGGAGCTGGCTCGACGGCGGCGGCTACGGGAGCTACGGCGTCGCGAGCACTTACTACAGCGGTGCGCTGCAGACGGTCACGTACCACGTGCCGCGATACAAGTTCGAGGGCGCGCGCGCGTTCACGAACAAGGCGCCTTGCGGGCCCAAGCGCGGGCACGGCACGCCGCAGCCGCGCACCGCGCTCGAGATCCACCTCGACAAGATCGCGGAGGATCTCGGGCTCGATCCCGTCCAGATGCGGCGCAAGATGCTCGTGCCGGCGGACTCGCTCACGGCGAACTACTTGCGCGTGGGCAGCATGGGACTCGGAGCGTGCATCGACAAGGTCGAAGAGGGCTCCGGTTGGCGGGCGAAGTTCCGCAAGCTCCCGTTCGGACGAGGCGTGGGGTTCGCCTGCGGATCGTATCTGAGCGGCGCCGGATTGCCCATCTACTGGAACAACATGCCGCAATCCGGCGTGCAGCTGAAGCTCGACCGATCCGGCGGCGTGTGCTGTTTCTGCGGTTCGACGGAGATCGGGCAGGGCAGCGACTCGGTCCTGGCGGCGATCGTGGCGGAGGTGCTCGGCATCGATCCGTTCGATATCCGTGTCGTGACGGCGGACACCGACCTGACGCCGGTGGATCTGGGCAGTTACTCCAGCCGCGTGACGCTCATGACGGGCAACGCCGCGATCCAGGCGGCGGAGCGGGCGCGCGATCTCCTGACACAGGCAGTGGCGGAGAAGCTCCTCGTGTCGCCGGTGCGGTTGGAATTCGCGGATCGGCGGGTCTTCGACGTCGAGGAGCCGTCCAAGGGCGTGAGCTTCGCCGAAGCGGTGCAGCTTGCGGAAGCGAAGTTCGGCACGATCGGCACGGTCGGATCCTACACGCCGCCCGCGTCGGCGGGCCGGTATCGCGGCTCGGGCGTGGGGCCGTCGCCGGCGTACAGCTACACGGCATGCGTCGCGGAGGTCGAGGTCGAGGCCGATACGGGAATCGTGAAGGTGCCGAAGATCTGGATCGCGCACGACATCGGGCGGGCGATCAATCCTACGCTGGTCGTGGGGCAGGTCGAGGGGAGCGTCTACATGGCGCTCGGCGAGGCCTTGATGGAGGAGCAGGCCTACCGGACGAAGGTCGGCGGCGCGCACAAGATGCCGTCGATGCTCGAGTACAAGAGTCCGACGACGCGCGAGATGTGCGAGGTGGTGACGTATCTCGTCGAGGACCCGGATCCGAACGGGCCGTTCGGGGCGAAGGAGGTGGGGCAGGGGCCGCTGCTGCCGGTGATGCCGGCAATCGCGAACGCGGTCTACGACGCGGTGCGCGCGCGGGTCGATCAGATCCCGATCACGCCGGATCTCGTGCTCAAGGCGATGCGGGCGGGACGCGCGGGGCCGATGCGCGTGCCGGAGGTGCGTTGGCCGGAGCCGATCAGGGTGCCCACGCCGTGGGAGGGCGGGGACGGGAGGGCGAAGCCGTGATGCGTTTACCGCGATTCAGGTATCGCCGGCCGAAGTCGGTGGGTGAGGAGGTCCGGATGATCGCCGACGCGGGGAGCGACGGGATGTTCGTGGCCGGCGGCACGGACGTCTATCCCAACATGAAGCGCCGGCAGTGGACGCCGAAGGTGGTCATCGGCCTCCGCGACGTTCGGGAATTGCACGGCATCCGAAGGGAGGAGGGTGGGTTCGCGTTGGGCGCGTGCACGACGCTGGCGGAGGTGAACGAGGATCCCGACGTGCGGCGCGTCTATCCGGCGGTGGCGCGTGTGGCGGGGGTGATCTCGACCCCGCTCCTGCGCAACATGGGCACGATCGGGGGCAATCTCCTCATCGACACGCGCTGCACGTACTGGTCCCAGAGTTACGAATGGCGCAAGTCGATCCGGTTCTGTCTGAAGAAGGACGGCGACACGTGCTGGGTCGCGCCGTCGAGTCCGCGCTGCTGGGCGGTCAGTTCCAGCGACTCTGCGCCGCTGATGGTCGCGATCGGCGCGAAGGCGCGGCTGGTTTCCGCGGGGGGCGAGCGGGTGATCCCGGTCGGAGAGCTTTATCGGGACGACGGCATACGGTACTTGGCCAAGCGGCCCGAGGAGTTGCTTGCGGAGATCCGGCTGCCGGCGCCGGAGGGATGGCGCGCGACGTACTGGAAACTGTGCCGGCGCGGGTCGTTCGACTTTCCGGTGCTGGGCGTGGCGGCGTGTGTGTGGATGGATGGCGATGTCGTGAAGGGCGCGCAGGTCGTGTTGGGCGGGGTGGGATCGCACCCGGTGCAGACGGATGCCGGTCGGGTGCTGGTGGGGTCGCGGTTGGAGGACGAGGCCATCGCGCGGTGTGCGGCGGCGGCCTATGGCGTGGGAAAGCCGCTCGACAACACCGATTTCAACATGATGTGGCGGCGCGAGATGGTGCGGGTGTACGTGACGCGCGCGGTGCGGGAGTTGCGGGACCGGCGCGAGATCGACGTTAGGTTCTCGCCGGGGCACGCGATATGAGGTGGCGGAGGGCGGGGGATGTCGTAGGAAC
>JACPRB010000096.1 GCA_016190155.1 Planctomycetota bacterium | reverse complement strand
GAGACATCGATCGGCGGCCAGGCGAATGCGTTGCCGGAGACGCTCTGGACGCAGATCTCCGAGGCCGGGACGCGCGACCCCGAGCGAGCGCGCGCCGCGCTGTCGCGGCTGATCGAGCGGTATTGGAAACCGGTCTACTTCTTCGTCCGCCGGCGCGGGGCCTCAGTCGAGGACTCGAAGGACCTGACCCAGGGGTTCTTCGCCGATCTTCTCGAGCGCTGCGCGATCACGCGAGTCGATCCCGCCCGGGGACGGTTCCGCTCATGGCTCCTGGCGTGCCTGCGCCATTACCTCTCCGACGAGTCGGACCGGGCGCGTGCCACCAAACGCGGCGGGCTGGCGCAGACGCTGCCGCTGGACGGCGCGGAGTCGGAGTATCGAGACGACGCCACCAGTCCGGAGGAGGCTTTCCATCGCGCGTGGGCGACGGATCTGCTGCGCGAGGCGATCGCCTCGCTGGACGAGCGTCGGCGGGCGCTCCTGGAAGCGAGGGCGCGGGGAGAGCCCGCCGACCCGCGGCGCGTCTTCGAGGCCCGGGCGGCGCTCAAGCAGGCGCTCCTGGCGCGGTTGCGCGACACGGTCGGCTCCGCGCGCGAGGCGGAAGAGGAACTTCGCGACCTCCAGCGCGATTTCTCGTAAATTCCCTCGGATGTCCGGCCGCGAAATCCTTACTCCGGGGTGGAACTTTGCAGGAGAAAACCCCATGCTGAAATGCCTTCTTGTCTTCGCGATCCTGGGCCAAGAGCCCGTCGAGCCCGAAAAGGCCCACGAGGCCCCAGGAAAGGGCGAGATCCCGCTTTCTGAGCTCATCGATGTGATCGGCAAGTTCTCCAAGAAAGAGCTTCTGTCGACCACGCTTCAGCAATTGCTGCAGAAGCCTGTCCCCACCGCGTTCTTGAAGACCGAAGGGCTGACGCCCGAAGAGGCCTTCGACAAGCTTGGGATCATTCTCGTTGCGAACGGGTTAGGCTTGATTCGGGACGCCAAGACGGACAATCGGTACTACATTGTCCTTCTCCTTGCGCCGTTTCCTTTGACGCCGTCGGAATACCAAGATCCCCAGAAACTCCCGACCGGAGAAGAGATCTGCGCGCTCACGCTCAAGCTCCGAAACATTAGACCCCAAGCTGCGTACGAGTTGATCCAGGGGCGATTGCACCCTGCCCTTTTGCGCCTAAGCATCAAGACTCCCGGCACCCTCTCCCTCGTCGATTTCGCCCCGACACTCCGACACGTCGCACGCCTCATCGCCGACGCCGACCAAACCACCACCCGAGCCATGCGCCCCATCGACCTGGACTTCTGGCTTGTCCAGCATGCTCAGAAGTCAGAACCCTCGCCGGCTTCGAATGAAGTAAAGGAGCTGCTTCCGTGTCTCAAGTCTCGCCTTCCCATCGACGAGAAAACGGAATTGGACTTCTTGGGCCATGGCAGCGTACGAGTAACGCCTTCAGGCCCAGACGCGCAAACGAGCATAATGATCCCGCTTACGGAACGTCCCCCACGGTACGAGATAGGTGGAGATGTAGGCTTCGACCGATCGCTCATCAACCTGAAGATGGTCAGCTTCAGAGCCGTGAGAGAGGTGAGAGAGGGCGGCGTCTTATTCATTTTTCGGTCCTCCGATGTCCGTCTCACCCCCAGCGAATACACCGTGCTCACCATGTGGGACGACAAAGTCCTCGTCGCTCGCGCCACCATCCGCGAGTCTCATGCCCCACGTCTGCCCCCAATGCTCGACGGCGTCCGCGGCCTCCGAGGAGTTCCTTGGCCTCTGTCCACGCTGTCTCCTCGGGTGGGCCGCGGACGCGCCCAACGATCCTGACCGCATCGGGCCCTACGAAATCCTCAGCCGCCTCGGCGCCGGCGGCATGGGCGTGGTCTACCGCGCGCGGCACCCGGAGCTCCAGCGCGACGTGGCGCTGAAGCTCCTCGCCCCGGGAGAGGACGACGAACGCTTCCTGCGCGAGGCGCGCGCGGCCGCCCGCTTGTCGCATCCGAGCATCGTCCCCGTGTTCGAGACCGGTCGGCATGAAGGACGCCTCTTCACCGTCATGGAACTCGTCGATGGCCGCTCCCTGGCCGAACGCCTGAAGGCGGGCCCCCTCGAACCGCCGGAAGCCGCCTCGCTCGTCGCCCAAGTCGCGCGCGCCCTCCAGCACGCCCACCAGGCGGGAATCCTCCACCGCGACGTGAAGCCGTCGAATATCCTGCTCGACCGCGAAGGACACGCCCGACTCGCGGACTTCGGCATCGCGCGCGATCTTGCGCGACAGACCCGCGGGACCGCCTCGGGGTCCGTCCTGGGCACCCCGGCCTACATGGCTCCGGAACAGGTCGAGGGGCAGTCCAGCTCCGCTTCCGACATCTACGCGCTCGGGGCCACGCTCTACGAATGCCTGACCGGATCGCCGCCCTTCGAGGGCGCAACGCCCGCGCAGCTCCTGCAGCGGGCGCTCAATGAGGACCCGATCCCTCCGAGACGCCGCGCCCGCGTGCCTCGGAATCTCGAGGCCATCTGCCTCAAGGCCCTCGCGAAGAAACCGGCCGGGCGCTACCCCTCTGCGGGCGCCATGGCCGACGATCTCGAGCGCTTCCTGCGCGGGCAACCCGTCACCGCCCGGCCGGCCCCGGCGATCCTGCGCGCCGCGCGAATCGCCCTGCGCCACCGGTTCGCGGTCGGAGCGACCCTCGGACTCCTCGCCGCAACGCTGTCCCTGACGCTCCTTCGCGCACCCGACGACACCGAGGCGCTCCGGTTGCTGGCCGAGGCGCGCGCGCTCACCGCGCCCGTAACAGCCGAGAAGCGTAAGTCGCTCCTCCTCCAAGCGCACGCCGCCGCGCACTCGCCCGCGCTGCGAGGACAAATCGACGACCTCCTCGGTCGCGCGGACGCATGGCCGTGGCTCTTCCTCCTCGTAGCCGGCGCGCTCCCGCCAGGCGCGCTCGACGCGGTCCCGCCCGAGGCGCGAACCCGTCTCGAAAAGGCCTGCATCGCCCCGCCCCAGGAGGCCCTCCTGGCTCTCGAGCACAATCCGGACAGCTGGCGCGCCTGGCTGGCGCGCGCGGCCGCGCACTTCCGGGACGACGACCCCGTCGCCGCGCGAGAAGCCGCGAGGCGAGCGCGACTGCTGGCGCCGGAGCTCACGGCGGCCGCCGCATTCGAGGCCGTGATCCTTCGCGACCCGCGCTTTGTGCTGGAGAAGATTCCGGATCCCCTGGCGGCCGAGGACGCCCGCGACCCCTTGATCGCGCTGACTCGAGTTCTTCTCCGAAATGCCCTCATCGCGCGCGGAGTCGTACGATTGGATCCTTCGTACGATGCCGCCACGCTGGAAGACGTCCCCTCATGTTTCCTCCCCATCCGCGCCTGGCTGCGGCTCATCGCCGAGGACCTCTCCGGCGCGCGCGACAATCTCGCCTGCGCCACCCCCGTAGACGGCGCGTCCAAGGAATGGAACGCCTTCGTCGAGGAGGTGCGCCGCGGCGTCGAGAATCCATCCACTCCTTGGGTCTTGATGGCCCAGGCGCGCGCTCGACTGGCCCGGAGCGCTGACCCGGAACCCAAGATCAAGGCGCTGCTCGCGGCGCTTCCCCCGGAAGGTGAGGATCCCGTCGCCGATTTGCTCTATCGCCGCCCGGCGAGGGAGATGCTCCAGCGAAGAGGCGACGAGCCCCAATAAGCCGTTCACCCGTTCACGTCAACCGGCTACAATCCCTTTCGTGAAACTCATCGACCGGGGCGGCTACTTCGTCGCGGAGAACGCCACCGTGCTCGGCGACGTGCGCATCGGCCAGGGAGCGTCGCTGTGGTACAACGCCGTCGCGCGCGGCGATCTGGCGTCGATCACCATCGGCGAACGCACGAACATCCAGGACGGATGCGTCCTCCATTGCGACCCGGACCTGGACCTCGTGATCGGCTCGCAGGTGACGGTCGGGCACCTCGCGATGATCCACGCCCGCCGCGTGGGCGACCTCTGCCTGATCGGCATCCACGCCATCCTCTTGGGGGGCGCGGAGATCGGCGACGGATGCCTTATCGCCGCGGGCGCCCTCGTCCGGGAGGGCCAGAAGATCCCGGCTCACTCCGTGGTCGTCGGCGTCCCGGGCAAGATCGTCGGACAGGTGACGCAGGAGCAGCTCCGCGACTTCGAGGATCGCGCCCGGCGCTACCACGCCCTGGCGCGCCGGCACGCGGACGGCAAGGTGAATCCATAGCTGCGTTTGGTATGACCAAACGCTAATACGGTTTCATGTAGGAGCGCCCCTTCTGGAAGGAGAAGATCCGGGCCTCGCTCACCCGGCGGAACGTCCTCTGGCTGACGGGCGTGCGCCGCGCCGGCAAGACGGTCCTCTGCCGGTCCCTCGAGGGGGCGGCCTATTTCGACTGCGAATTGCCCCGCGTCCGCGCCAGGTCAAGAGATGCATATGAAAGGTCGGTCCCGGCGCGCGACCGGCCCTTGAGACTTTTCCATTCATCGATCAGGATCGCGGGACGGCGGGCGTATCGACGTTCCATGTCGGGGTCGGTCAGATCGATCCAGAGATGGCGCTCCTTGTCGAACTCCTGCTGAAGCCACGTGGACTTGCCGGTCCCGCGGGGGCCGAAGAGGAAGAAGCTCTTCGTCCTGGGGATCACCAGAAGCCGCCGGATCATATGTCGCGAATGTACGCCATTGACGACACGTCATCTATGCCTGCTCGCTAGCGGCTCTTCGATATCGACGGCCCTCCCCCACCT
>JACPRB010000095.1 GCA_016190155.1 Planctomycetota bacterium | reverse complement strand
GCCTCTTTGAGCGCCCGCTTCGCCGAAGACCTCGACGGAGAACGCGACGAGGCCGGCTTCTTCGCCTTCGACTCCCTCGACGACAGCTACCGGCGCGCCGCCACGTCCCGCCTCTATACCGCGTTCGTCGACCTGCACCGCCCGATGCCGAACCTCCGCGCGCGCGCCGGCCGCCTCATCGTCGAGGAGATGCCCGAGGCCGTCCCCATGGACGGCGGACAAGCCTGGCTTCAGATCCAAGATCACATCACCGCCGCCGTCTTCGGCGGCCTGCCGGTCAACCTGTTCGAAAGCTCCACCTCCGACGACGCCATGTATGGCGGGTGGATCGAGGCGCTTCCGTGGACCCGAACCCGCGCGCGCATCGAGTACCTCCACCTGCGCGACGAGAACGCGTTCGGATTGTTCAAGGACGACCTCGTCGGTTTCTCCGTCGAGCACGGCTCCGGACCGTTCTTCACGTGGGCCCGATACACGGTGCTCGAAAGCGAGAACCGCGATGTCGCCGCGCGGCTCACCGGCACGTTTCCCGCCGCGGATCTCGTCATCGACATCCAAGGCACGTACCTCTTTGAAACCCAACACGCGCAGGCCCTTGCGATCGACCCGTATTCCGTCTTCCTGTTCGAATTGGAGCCCTACGCCCAGCTGGCGTTACGCGCTTCCAAGGGCCTCGGCTCGCTGTTCAGCGTGGACGCCTCCGCCACCCTGCGGGAACTGATCGACGACGACGAGGAGACCCCCTTCAATCACGAATTCCAGCGATGGAACGTGACGCCGCGGACGGCCGACTGGCCGCTGCCCAAGGTGTCCATCGCGGTGCCGCTCGATTTCTGGGAGACCAGCAACGACGACTTCTGGACCGCCGGCGCCGACGTCGCCTGGCAAGCCCATCCCGCCCTCTCTCTGACGACCGGCACGTCGTTCTCCCTCTACGTCATCGACGCCTTCGCGGGCACCGAACGCCGCCGGGTGCGCTCGATCTACGCCGCGGCCCGCTGGACGGCGGCCAAAGGGACGGCGGTGGACCTGCGCTACAGCATCGACCGCGACGATTTCGACACGTTCAACACCTTGGAAATCGGGGGACGCCGTGCGTTTTAGACCCATGATCGGGATCGCCTTGGGGCTGACCGCCGCGTGCAGCGTGATCCACGCGATCATGCCGTCCGCCGCGCCCCCACCGCGGCCGTTCAACCACGCGTCGCACCTGCGGCGAGGCCCGGACTGCCTGTCGTGCCACGAAGACGCGGAAACGCAAGCCGAGGCGGGCATGCCCTCCATGGAATCGTGCCTGGAGTGCCACGAAGAACTCGACCAGGATCCCGCCAAACCGCCGGAGAGGAAGGCCTCGTGGTACCTGGACCCTTCGGGCCGGCCGGTGTGGAGCGCCTTCACCGAGCAATCGCCTGAGATTCGTTTCTCGCACCAGGCGCATGCGACCGCGAACGTCGAATGCGCGCAATGCCACGTCGGCATCGACAAGAACAAGGGCCTCCAGCCCGGCCTGGTTCAGCGCATGGAATCCTGCACCGCGTGTCACGCCGCCCAGGCGCCACGCAAGAACGAGTGCTCCACCTGCCACACCCAGCTCGACCGCGATCACGCCCCGCCGGACCACCTGAGGATGTGGAGTACCCTCCACGGCCGGCGCGCCCGCGAAGGCCCCGCCGCGCACACGGCCAACGACTGTTCGATGTGCCATCAGAACGACTCCTGCGTCACGTGCCACCAGACTCGCCTTCCGGACGATCACAACGGAGCGTGGCGATTCCAGCCCCACGGCATCGCCGCCTCGATCGACCGCGGGCGCTGCACGGTTTGTCATGCGAGCGACATGTGCGTGCGCTGCCACGAGGAAACCTCGCCGCGATCGCACACGGCCGGATGGAACGCGCCGCAGGACCGGCACTGCGTGAGTTGCCACTTACCCCTGCAGTTCAGCGGAGGCTGTTTCGCCTGCCACAGGTCGGCGCCGGGACACGACCTGGTGCCCCCCATGCCTCCTTGGCACAATTTGACGATGGACTGCCGGCCGTGCCACTCGATCGGGCTGCGGCACCCCGACAACGGCGACGCGTGTACGGCGTGCCATCGATGAACATCGAGGCTCCCCCCACTCGCACCTCGGTACTTCCATGCGCTATAATGCCGTCATGAAGGAACTGCCGGGCGAGGAGTTCGTGCGTCGAGGGTTGGACGACCTCGCCAATGACAGGCAAACCGCGGAGGCCCTGCTTGTCTCGATCGGAGCATCGCGCCTCCGCCGCGCCGGTCTGGCCGTCCTACGTCCCATCCCGGAAGCCGACCACCTGCTCTACCTCATGCTGGCGCGCGCCTACGGGGACGACGCGCATGCTCGATACAACGCGCTCCTCCGAAGGCTGGTCAGCTTTGAACGAGCCCTCGAATGCGCGAGCTAGCCACGGCCGATCGTATTCGGGAGTTCATGCGCCGTTTGGGTAAAGCCGTCCGAACGGACACGCGCATCTATCTCACCGGCGGGGCGACCGCCGTGCTGATGGGCTGGCGAGAAACCACCATCGATGTGGACATCAAGATCGTCCCCGACCGTGACGAAGCGTTCCGCGCCCTGCCTGAATTGAAGGAGGCGCTTCACCTCAATATCGAACTGGCCAGTCCAGACCAGTTCATCCCGCCGATCCCGGATTGGGAGTCCCGAAGCCCCTTCATCTGCCAGGAAGGGCGCGTCCAGTGGCATCACTATGACTTGTATTCCCAGGCCCTGGCCAAGATCGAGCGCGCGCATGAACGTGATCTGCTCGATGTCCGCGAGATGCTCCGGCGTGGCCTGATCGAGCCGGTTCAGCTGAAGGCGCGCTTCGAGCAGATCCGCCCGAACCTCTACCGATATCCCGCCATAGACCCGGACTCGTTCGCGCAGAAGGTGGACCGAACGCCGTCGGGAGAATGAGGCAGTAGATCCCACGATTCACTCCGAAAGACCAACCGCAGAGCGGGCAGAGGGTTCGGAGAGGACGCAGAGCCGTCTTCTTGAAGAATCATCAGCGTTCTTCTTCGCGATCTCAGCGGCGGCTACTTCGTCATTCGTGCGCACCCAAGGCACTTCGTGGAACCCACCGCAATTCCCCTTTCCCTGAACCCCTCACGACGCTACGATTCGCTACCGCATCGAGGAGAATGGGGATAACGTGTCATCTCAAGAACCATTCAAGCAACATCTGCAATCCTCGGGAACTCGCCCTTCGAACGACCAGAGCGACTCCGCCTTTGCTCGCCGAGCGGACGAGATCAGAGCCCTCATCGCGAAAGGAGAAACCAAGAACGCCGTGGAGCACGCCAAGAGGCTCCTCAAGGATCTCCCGATACGCGTCTCCGAAGCGCTGCTGGCTGAGGCGTACGTGGCACGCATCCGGAGCCTGAACGAACGCGGCCTCGCCCTCGAAGCCCAAGCCCTCCTTGAATACGTGTCGAAGAGATTCCCCTCCTCCTCCGCGGTCCTGGACACGCTGTACGCGACGACGGAAAAGCGCGACGACACCCTGGCCGAACTCGTACGTCCCCTCAGCCAACCTGATCTCCCCGAGGAGCAGAAAGCCCACATCGAGCGCGCCTTGCGACGGGAGCTGGTGGATCCGTACGCCCTGGCCCAATGCCCCTCTCTCTCAGCTGACCATCCGCTGAGGAAAGCTGCAACCGCCGCGGCGCAAGCGGTCACCGCCGCCACTCGCGGGCCCGGTCGCGACGAAGAGATCGCGCTTCCTGAGATCTCCCTGCGCAGCCCGCTCGCCCCTTGGAAGCTGCTCGTACGCGCCATCGCCTTGTTCTACCGGCGCGAGGACGACGCGTGCGCGCAGTGCCTGGACGCAATCGATCCCGATTCCGTCCCGGCGCGCCTGGTTCCGGCTCTTCGCGCCGCGCTCTCGGGTAAGAGCGACAAGACGTTGACGACCCCGTCGGCGGGCCTCCTCTCGCGCATCGCGAAAACGACAACGGCCACGCGCGACGCCCTGCAGTCGCTGGATTCCGCCCTCAAGAGCGGCAAACGAGGCAAGATCTTCGAGGCCATTCGACGCGCGGTGGAGCAGTGCGATCAGGATGTCCCCGACTTGCTGATCCGTCTCCGACAGCACCTTGCGATCCGCGGCGCGATCGCCGATCTCCCCGCCGACCGGGTGCGCGAGGCCATGGGCGGCTCGTCGCGCAAGGACGCGTCCTTCTGGCGCCTCTATGCTCTGGCGGCCGAACGCGCCGGCAGCCCCGCCGAAGCGTGCCTCCACTGGGAGCAGTACCGCAAACACGCCCTTCACGAAGGACTGCTCCCGCCGGACGGCCTGGAACTCGCCGCGCTTTACGGCCACATGGCCACGATCCTCGGACGAATGCCGGAACCGCTCCTCAAGCAGGCGCGAGAGCAGATTCCGGACCTCGGGCGTTACTACGCGGATCAGCCGCCGGAGATCCTCGCCGCGCTCGGGAACGAGAAACCCGGAAAACCCGACCCCGCCTTCTTGTCACCTGATGTCCTCTACAGACGCTCCTGCGCGATCGACGCCGATCCGGAGCTCTTCCACGCCTGGATGGAGGCCGTGAAGAATCCCGAAGGCTACGGCAAGGCCGCCGACGAGGTGGCCCACGCCTGGCACGCCGCCGCACCCGCCGATACTCGCCCGCTCCTGTTCCTCATGGAGTCCGCGGAGGCGCGCGGCGCCTTCAAGAAGGCGCTCGATTATCTGGAGCAAGCCGAACGCATCGACTCCCTCGATCCCGCGGTGGCCCGCGCACGGCTTCGCCTGATGGTCGCTTCGGCCATGCAGCACGTGAAAAAGAGGAACGCCTCTCTCATCAAGAAAGACGCGGACGCCCTTGAGACGCTTCCCCCGACCCGCGAGGGACGCCGCTCCGCCTTCCCGATCGCCTTGCGATGGGTATCCGCCGCCCTCAGGTGCGATCAAACCGAGACCCGGCGCTTGCAAGACGAGACATACGCGCGCCTGGAGAATCCCTTCGCCGGGTTCGTCCTCCTGAAGAGCCTTGCCGCCGCGGGAAAGGCGCCCCCAGAGCTCAAGCCCGAACCCGGCGAGAAGCTCGTTCAGGGCATCGCCCAAGCGTGCGCCCTCGTAGCGGACCTGAAGGTCTGCGTGGAAATCCCCCCGCAATGGGTGCCCGCGCTAAAACAATCCCTCCCGGACGGAGCCCGCTCGCTCGACCTCTCGGCGCTGCGCGCGCTGGCGGAAACCGCCCTCGACGACGAATACGAGGATCTGGCCTACGCGACCTCGGGTATCGGATTGGCCCGAGGCGGCCCGCTCGCCGCCCGCTTCCTGCTCCTGCGCGCGCAATGTCTCTCCTCGTCCGATCGGTATTCCACGTGCCTCCGGGCCGCCGCCGAACTGGCGCGGCAACAGCGGGACGAATCCGTGATCGAGGAGGCGATGGATCTCCTGGACGAGGAGGAGATCCTGCCGCCATGGGCGATGGGTGAAAAGCCATCCCCTATGTCCCTCGAAGAAGCCCATCGCGTCCTCGAGCGCGAGAAGAACGACCTCGCCTACCCGGCTCCCGACGACTTCGACGAGGAGGACGACGGAGACGAAGAGGACCTGCCGCTCCCTCCGGGGATGCACCCCGAGCTCCTGCCCGTCCTCGCGGAGATACTCGAGAAATACGGAGGCCTGCCGGACCCGCGGGAGCTCGAGAGAACGGATCCCAAGCTGTTTCGAGAAATAGGAAGGATCCTCTTCGGATTCGGGAGGTAGCGATGACTCACGAAGATCCGCGCGCCATCCTGGGAGTGTCCGCCGAGGCCGGCGAGGAAGAGATCCGCGCGGCCTACCTGCGCAAGGTCAAGGAGCATCCCCCGGAGCGCTCCCCCCTCAAGTTCGAACGCATCCGCGACGCCTACGAGACGCTGCGTGATCCCCGTAAGCGCGCGCGACTGGCGTTCCTGGCGGAGGATCCACTGCGCCCCCTACCCTCCCTGCTGGAAGGCATCAAGACGGCCCGCCTGTTCGTCGGGCCGGAACCGTGGCTGGAGGTCCTGAGGAAGAAATGAGCGACGTCGATCAATCCGCCGTCCGGGAACGAATCCTGGAACGCTTTACGCGCTGGCTCGATGAAGCCCTCGCCCAGGAAGAGCCGCCCTCGGGAATCGCCCCCGAGCTCTTCGCCGAAGGCAAGCCGACGCCCGAGGAAGACCCGCGCGATCTTTATTCCCTCTGGGCGGCCGCGACGGCGCTGACCCAGGAAATCAAGCTCCAGGGAAGGGCGTTCAAGGAACTGAGCGACACGCTGGGACCCGGCGTGAAGGCCGCCCTGGAGGCCCAGCCGCAGATCCTGTCCGAGCTGCGCGCGACGCGCGCCGCGGAAATCAAGCGCGCCGCTTGGCAAGACATCCTCGACCTGCTCCTCGATCTGCGCGACCGCCTCCAGCGAGGGCTCTCGTCCGCGCGAGCGCACGTCGCCAAGAAGACCGGCCTCTGGGAGCGGCTCCTCCGCCGGCCCCACGACGCAACCGAGGCGCTGGTCAAAGGCTACGAATTGACGCTCGTTCGCCTCAACGAGGCCCTCGAGCGCAACGACGTCCACGAGATCGCGTGCGCCGGACTCCTCTTCGATCCGCATCGAATGAGGGCGGTCGAGATGGAAGTCCGTCCCGATGTTCCGGACGGAACCGTGCTGGAAGTCTATCGCGCCGGGTACGAGTGGAACGGAGATGCGGTTCGTCCGGCAGAAGTGAAGGTGGCCCGCGGACAAACGGAGAACGACCATGGTGAGTGACGACCTCATCGTAGGCATCGACCTGGGCACGACCAATTCGGAGATCGCCGCCTTCGTGGAAGGGCGCGTCCAGGTCCTCGGCCCGGGCGCCACACGCATGCTCCCCTCCTGCGTGGGAATCTCACCCAGCGGGGCGCTGCTGATCGGCGAGTCCGCCCGCAACCAGCAGATCCTCTACCCGGAGCGCACCGTGCGCAGCGTCAAGCGCAAGATGGGGAGCCCCGAGACGATCCGGCTGGCCGATCGGACGTTCACCCCCCAGGAGCTGTCCGCGCTCATCCTGCGCGAGCTGGCGGAGTGGGGCACGCGCTCGCTCGGCCGCCCGGTGCGCAAGGCCGTCATCACCGTGCCCGCCTACTTCTCGGACGCCCAGCGCAACGCGACGCGCGAGGCCGGCGCGCTGGCCGGTCTCGACGTCGTGCGCATCTTCAACGAGCCGACGGCCGCGAGCCTCGCGTACGGCCACGGCGACGGCCGACGGCGCACGCTCATGATCTACGACCTCGGCGGCGGGACCTTCGACGTCTCGATCGTCACGACGGAGAAGGACGTCACGGAGGTGCTGGCCAGCCACGGCAACACGCAACTCGGCGGCGACGACTTCGACCAGCTCCTGCTGGAGCGCCTCCTGGCGGCGATCCAGAACCGCCACGGCATCGACCTCCGGCAAGGCCACAGGGTGGCGAACTAGCGACTGTGGTGGGCGGCGGAGGAGGCCAAGAAGCGCCTCAGCTTCGAGCCGTACACGGTCGTGCGCGAGGAGGCCCTCGTCGTGCACGAAGGCAAGCCGCTGCACCTCGAGGTCGAGATTACGCGCGAAGAATACGAGAACCTGATTCGACACCTCGTCGAATCGACCCTCGAAAGCGTATCCAAAGCGCTGGCCGACGCGGGCAAGAAGCCCTCCGATCTGGACGCAATCTTCCTGGTAGGGGGCTCGACGCGCACGCCGCTCGTCTCGCGCCTTCTCGAGGAGCGCACGGGTCTCGCTCCGAGGCAGGAGGTCCATCCGGATCTGTGCGTGGCGCTGGGCGCGGGCGTGCTGGCCTCGCGGCTGGCGGGGCACGAGATCGACCGCGTCCTGGTCGATGTCTCGCCTTATTCCTTCGGGCCCTCCTACCTGGGCGAGAAGGAAGAGGTCCCCTATCCCTACTGCTACCGGCCGATCATCCGGCGAAACACGCCCCTGCCGGTGACCCGCGCGGAGACGTACTACACGGCCGCGCCGTACCAGACGGACGTCGAGGTGGAGATCTTCCAGGGCGAGGACCCGGACGCGCTCAAGAACGCGCGCATCGGAACGTTTCGCGTCGAAGGCCTGACGCCGACACCGGAGCCCAGCGACGTCGTGGTCCGCATGAGCCTGGACGTGGACGGGATTCTGGGCGTCACGGCGACGGAGAAGCGCACTGGCCTGTCGAAGGGAATCAAGATCACGGGCGCCCTCCGGCCCAGGAGCGAGAAGGAGCTGGAGGCCGCGCGCGAGAAGCTCCGTTCGCTCTACACCGCTCGCGCCGAAGATCTGGAAGGGATGTTCTCCGTCGTCGGGGACGAGCCCAAAGAAGTCCCGCAGGACCACGTGGAGATCGCGCCCGCGCCGGCCGCGGCCCCTGGTCTCGAATGGGATCGGGTCTCGGGGGACGCGCAGCGTCTGGTCGAGCGCTCGCACCGCGTCCTGGAGGGCATGCACGAAGAGGACCGCGAGGACGCCCTCGGGCTCACGGAGCGGATCGCGATCGCGATCTCCCGCCGCGACCCCGAGACGCTCTCCAAAGCGGTGGACCAACTCAAGGAGTTGCTCTTCTTCGTGGAGGGGAAGTGATGAGCTGTCCGGTGTGTCGGGCGCGGTTCCGGCAGTCGCGCGAGTGCCCGCGCTGCGGCGCGGACCTGGGGCCGTTGATGACGCTCGCCGTGGCCGGCCACGACCTGCGCCGCCGGGCGCGGGAGGCCCTTCGAGCGGGGGATGTCGAGCGCGGGCGGGCGTTGGCGGAAGCGGCGCAGCGCCTGCACTCCACGCCCGCCGGAAGGCGATTGTGCGCGGTCCTGAAGGTCGCGGGGGTCACGGCTTGAACTTCCCCCGAAGAAGATCCGCCACCCGGCGCGCCTCTTCGGAGGTGACCTCGTCGTCGCGCGTCTGACGAATGAGTGCGTGGAAACTATCTGATTCAAGACACCGAAAAGACCCTGGGCCCGCCGTTTCCTTCAGGGAGCGGCCTGATCCCGCTCCCCCGTTCATCTCCAAGATGATGATGATCGTGCCTCCCGTTTGAAGGACGCCGCGCCATGCCCCCGTGTAGTTATCGGACGTGAAGGTCTGGCGGCCCAAGAGACGATCCCATTCCGCCCGGATTTCACGGATCTCGGAGTGCTCTCGCGTGACAACCCAGCCCTGCCCGTCCGCGAAGAGGCTTCCGTGCGTGAGCTTCAGGTCCGACACCACATCATCAAGATCAAGTTTCAACGGCCGTCGCGCGGGCACGGACCGGCGCTGACTAACCTCTTCTACAGGCATACCTGTAGAATAAGACAAGACAGCTATTGCGGCGCAAGGGAGGAGGAGGAACGCAAGCGCCGTCACGGCATACGCCCTTCCGACCAGCCGTCCGTGGCTCAGATGAATCCGAATCAGCGCGGCAATGGCCAGAATCGGCGAGGCCAAGAAAGCGAGGATCGCACCCGTCTTTCCCAGCGAGGCAATCCATCTCACCCCTTCAGCATCCCCTACCGCTCCGGCAACCAGCGCCGCCACCGCAATGCCCCAACACGCCAGACTCCACACCGCAACCTTGGAAGTCCGCGCCGGCGCTGGTTGTACCTCATTTACGACCCCGCGTCCCGACGCCATCAGCTCCATGTCCGTCCTCACTTCCACCGCCCGCTGATATCGCTTCTCCGGCTCCCTCGCCATCGCCTTGAGCACGATTCCGTCCAGCCGCGCATCCACGTCCACCTTCCGCGACGGCGGCTGAAAGTGCCCCGCCGGAACCTCCCCCGTCAGCATCTCGTAGAACACCACCCCCAACGAATAGATGTCCGCCCGATGGTCCACGTCCTTCATCCGCTCGTACTGCTCCGGCGCCATGTACTGCGGCGTCCCCATCGCCACGCTCGTCCGCGTCAGCGTCCCCCCTTCCTCCATCACCATCTTCGCCAGCCCGAAGTCCGCGATCTTCACCCGCCCGTCCCGCCCCACCAAGATGTTCTCCGGCTTGATGTCCCGGTGCACCACCCCATGCCCGTGCGCGTACTCCAGCGCCTCGCAGATCTGCGGCACGATCCGCAGCGCCTCCTCAGGCCGCAAACGATTCCCCGCCATCAAGCCCCGCAGCGACACCCCCTCCACATACTCCATCGCCAGGAAGTACCGCCCGTCCTCCTTCCCGAAATCGAACACCTGCACGATGTTCGGGTGGTTCAGCGACGCCATCGCCTTCGCCTCCCGCGCGAACCGCTGCGCGAATTGCTCGTCCTGCGCCAGCTTCGCCGACAGGATCTTCAGCGCCACCGACCGCTCCAGCCCCACCTGCCGCGCCTCGTACACCGTCCCCATCCCGCCCTGACCCAACCGGCGCACGATCTCAAACCCGTGAAAGCGCATCCCCGGCTGAACCGTCGGCACCTCAAGCTCCGTCGGCGCCCCCGCGCCCTCCCCCGCGAAACCGGCCAGACACGGCGGACAAACGCCCCCGTAACGCTGCAACACCGGCTCAGGCACTTCCTTGCGGCAACGCGGACATTCCATGGCGATTTCCTCCGCCGCTATCAGAAAGAAAAGCGACGGATGGTTTTAAACTTTCAGCCCAGCGTTGCAAGAAGTTCCCGCACCTCGTCCTCCACGTCGCTCTCCCGCTCCACCGACGCCCGCACGATCTCCCGCAGGCACTCGCGCAGCCGCTGTCGCAGGCGATGAAGCCGGTTCTTCCGGTCGCTCTCGCTCAGATCCGGCCGCGCCGCGCCGTTCAAGAGCGCCACGTCCTCCGCCGAACACTCTTTCCGGAGCCGATCCATGGCCTGCCCCAGCGTCTCCAGCGCCCACTGCTTGAGGAAGGCCTTCTCGGGCTCGGCTTCGGCCGACACGATCTCCGTCTCCGCCCGGACGAAATCGAAATCCCCGCCCCGCTTCTTCGCGCGCGCCCGATGCGCCTCGTTCGACAGGAAATGCGCCACGGTCGCCAGCACGAACGACCGGAAGCGTCCCCGATCCGGCGAGACGTCCTTCAGGAAGTCCTTCTCCAAGAACGTCGCGAAGTACGACTGCGTCAGGTCCTTTGCGTCCTCGATCGAATACCCCCGCCGGCGGATGAAAAAGTAGACGGGCTTCCAGTACAGCGCCACGAGCCGATCCACGCTCTCGGCCGTCCCCTGCTTCGCCTCCAGCACCATCGTCCAAAGCGTCTGCTGAAAGCGGACGTTCGGCCCGCCCGTCGCCGTCTCTTCCGACATCGTGGCATTCTATCTACCCTCCGGACTTGATGGAATCTCGAAGGGCGTTTCGACGTCGCCGGTCGAAAGGGGACGACTCCAACCGCCCCTTCTGATCGGCTTCAGTCTTGCACGTCGCTCGCGTGCCCTTCGTCGCTGCCTGCACGCCTCAGCCGAAAGCCTTCACGAATAGGAAAGTGCACGAACCCCAGCGCCACGAGTGGTGCCGGGGGCCGGACTCGAACCGGCAGCCTACGGCTTATGAAACCGCCGCTCTAACCGTTGAGCTACCCCGGCGCACACGACCGCATGGCGGAGGGAATCATAGCTTCAGCGGCCCTCGGCTTCCAGATTCCACGCAGCCGCTCCCGCTACTTCAACGCCCCCTCCATCGCCGCCATCCGGTGAGCCAGCCATAGAACGATCCGCCCGATCAACTCCTCCTTCGGATAGTTGATCTTGTCCGCGTCGTCGCGCTCCGTGTGGTAGTCCCCGTGCAACCCGCCCGAAAGAAAGGTCGCCGGCACTCCCGCCTGCATGAAGTTCCAGTGATCGCTGCGCTGAATCAGATTCTGGTTGATGATGGTGTCCCAATCGAACCGCACCTGAAACACCCGCTCCGCCTCCCTCATCAGCGCCGCGAGCTTCGGATATTTCGGATGGGTCCCGCCCTCCACCCCCACCTTGATGTCGCGCACCTCGTTGCGCCCGATCATGTCCAGGTTGATCATGCCGACCACTTTCTCCATCGGCACCGTCGGCTTGCGACACCACTCCTGCGATCCCACCAGCCCCTTCTCCTCCGCGTCGAACCAGATGCAGACGATCGAGCGCCTCGGCCGCGCCACCGCCAGAGCCTCCGCGATCTCCAGCAGCGCGCACGTCCCGGACGCGTTGTCGTCCGCGCCGTTGTGGATCTCGCCCGCCTTGCCGTTGCTGCCCGCGCGGCCGAACCCCACGTGATCATAGTGCGCCCCGATCACCACATACTCGTCCGGCCGATCCGTCCCACGCCAAATCGCGACGATGTTCTTCTGGCCCTTGCCCGGCAGCCCTCGATACGCGACCGAGAGCTTCGCCGGCCGCGCGACGCGAAACGCGCGCGGCTTGCCCGTCGTGTCGATCTCGTGCTGCAGCTGCTTGAGGCTCTTCGACGCAAGCTTCGCCAGACCCTCCGCCGCGTCGGCCGTCAGATAGACGACCGGGATCCGGCATTTCGCCTCCTTGACGTCCCCCGGCCATCGCAATCCATCGTGCTCCGGAATCCCTCGCTCCTCGTGATTGACGGGATCGAGCACGATCATGAGCGCGGCGGCGCCGTTGCGCTCCGCGTTGGAGATCTTGTGCTCCCAATCGCAGTACTTCGTCGGCTTCTCGCCGTTCCAACGGCTCGACGCATCACGCTCCTGCGGCTCGTGATCCAGCACGAGCACGATCGCCTCCTTCGCCTTCAGACCCTTGTAGTCGTCGTACTCGTACTCCGGCGCCGTGATGCCGTACCCCGCGAACACGATCTCGCCCGTCGCCGTCCCCGCCCGCCCCACGCGCAGCGGCATCAGCGACTCGTTCAGCTTGTAGAGGTCGCACGAGCGCATCGTCCGGTCCTTGTACACCCGCAGGGCGTTCGCCTCCGCCAAGTCGCCGTACGTCACCTCGCCGCCGAACGGTTGGAACCACGTGTCGTCCTGCCCGCCAGGCTCGAGGCCCCACTTCGACAGGAGCTCGCTGATGTAGAGCGCCGCCTTGTGACCGCCCTCGCTGCCCGCCTCCCGCCCCTCGAACGCGTCCGACGCCAGAACCACCTGATGCTTCTGCAGATCCGCCGCCTTGATCGTCCGCAGCGCCTTGTCCAGATCGTCCGCGCGCGCCTCAAGGGCGATGAAGAGAAGGACGGCCGCCCAGCGCAAGCTCATACCGATCTGACACCCCTTCGGCTACAATCCGATGCCATGACCGTCGCTACCGACACGATCAAGCTCTCGACCCGCGGGCACACGGATATCCATGATATCACCGCCGCCGTCCAATCCGCCCTGGAACGCTCCCGCCTGAAGAACGGGATCGTCACGGTCTTCACCGTCGGCTCCACGGCCGGCATTACGACCGTCGAGTACGAACCCGGCCTCGTCTCCGACCTCCAGCGGATGTTCGAGGAGATCGCGCCCTCGAACCGCCCGTACAAGCATCACGAGCGCTGGGGCGACGACAACGGCCATTCGCATGTGCGCGCCTCGCTGCTGGGCCCGTCCATCACCGTCCCCTTCACGAACGGCCGGCTCACCCTGGGCACGTGGCAGCAGATCGTCCTCATCGATTTCGACACGCGGGCGCGCGAGCGCGAGATCGTGCTTCAGATGATCGGCGATTGAGTTTCCCGCGCGCGGCGGCTACCATCCTGCGCGTGATCCGCTTCGAGGTCCTCCACCAATCCGGGCGCGCACGCACCGGCCGACTCGAAACGACGCACGGCGCCGTCGAGACCCCGGTCTTCATGCCCGTCGGCACCAAGGCCGCGGTCAAGTCCCTCCTCCCCTCGCAGCTCGAAGTGGCAGGCGTAGAGATGATCCTGAGCAACACTTACCATCTCGCCTTGCGGCCCGGCGAGGAGCTCGTGGCGAAGATGGGCGGACTGCACCGCTTCATGGCCTGGCCGCGCCCCATCCTCACCGACAGCGGCGGCTATCAGGTCTTCAGCCTGGCGCGCCTGCGCAAGGTCAACGATGAAGGAGTCGAGTTCCAGTCGCATCTCGACGGCAGCCTCGTCTCGCTCACCCCGGAGCGCGCGGTCGAAATCCAGCGCCGCCTCGGCGCCGACGTCATCATGCCGCTCGACGAACCCGCCCCCTGGCCGTGCGACGGAGCACGCGTCGAGAAAGCGATGCAGCGGACGCACGCCTGGCTGACACGGTGCAAGCGCGCGTGGGCCGGCGACGGCCCGCAAGCGCTCTTCGGCATCGTCCAGGGAGGCATGGACGCACGCCTCCGGCGAGCCTCCGCGGAGGCCGTCTGCGCGCATGATCTCCCCGGGTACGCGATCGGCGGCCTTTCGCTCGGCGAACCCGCGGAGCTTCTCTACGAAATCACCGACGTCACCGCGGCGCTCCTGCCCGTGAACAAGCCGCGCTACCTGATGGGCGTGGGCACGCCCGCCGACATCGCGCGCAGCGTGGCGCTCGGCATCGACATGTTCGACTGCGTGCTCCCCACGCGCCTCGGCCGCAACGGCTGGGCGTTCACCAGCGAGGGCATGATCAAGATCCGCAACGCGGAATGGAAAGAGGACGCGCGGCCCGTCGATCCGAACTGCTCCTGTCCCTGTTGCGCCGCCTTCTCACGAGCCTACCTGCGTCACTGCTTCAATGTGGACGAGATCGTCGGGCTCGCGATGCTGTCGCTGCACAACATCCACTACTACGTCGGGCTCATGCGGCGCCTGCGCGCAGCCATCCGCGAGGGGACGCTGGAGGACGTCGTGCGCCAGGAGTCGCAGCGGTGTCCGCCGCTGACGGGGCGTCGCGAGGAGGAGCTCGCGCCGAGGGAATAGCCGCTCGACTACGCGCTACTCCTCCTCGTCGAACTCGTACCCGACGCGCACTTCCTCGAACGTCCCCTGATCCAGTTCCGTGATGAACCGGCTCGGCCGCTGGATCACGCCCATGACGCCGCGCTCGTCCCCGATCGTCGGATGCACCAGCGCGAGCTGATCCTTCGCCCGCGTGCACATCACGTAGAAGAGCCGCCGCTCCTCCTCCTCCCCGCCCGACTCGTGCAGCGCCCGCGCGTCCGGCACCTTCCCGTCGACGAGCCAGATCCCGAAGACCGCCCGCCACTCCAGCCCCTTCGCCTGATGAACGGTCGAGAGGATCACGACGTCGGTGTCCTCCCGCTCCTCGATCGCCTCCTGGCCGGCGACGCTCATCGTCAAGGCCAGCTCCGACAGCAGCTCCTGCGCGTCCCGGAAGCGCAGGGCGAAATCGGCCATGCGCCGCACGTCCTCCGCCCGCGCCGACGCGTTGGCGTACGTCGTCTGCAGGTACAGCTCATAGCCGCCGTCGATGATCTCGCGGATCATCTCCGAAGGCGCGCGTCGCACCTCCGGGGTGGAGATCTTCTGAAGCAGCCGAGTCAAATCCTTCCATCCCTCGCGCGCCCCCTTCGGCACGGCCGCCAGCACCGCATCGCACGAGACCGCCCCCAGGGGATCCGGCTGCGCCTCCAGCGCCTTCCAGATCTTCTCCGCGGCGACGTTGCCGATCCTCGGATAGAGCTTCGCAACGCGCTTCCAGGCGAACTCATCGCGCGAGTTGACGACGATCCGCATGTACGCGGCCACGTCCTTGATGTGCGCCTGCTCGAAGAACCGCAGCCCCGAACGCACCTGGAACGGGATGCCCCGCTGCGTCAACTCCATCTGGATCTCCATCGAGTGCCAGTGCGCCCGATAGAGCACCGCCATGTCCCGCCACTCGTAGCTCTCGTCGCGCAGCTCCATCATCCGCTGCACCACATAGCGCGCCTGCTCCGAGACGTCGCCGCAGACCACCCGCTCCGGCTTCGGCCCGTGGGCGCGGTTCGCCTGAAGCACCTTCTCGAACTGGCGCGCGTTGTGGCGGATGCTCGAATTGGCCAGCGCCAGGATCTCCGGCGTCGATCGGTAGTTGATCTCGAGCTTGAACATCCGCGCGGACGGAAACCGCTTCGGGAAGTCGATGATGTTGCCGAAGTTCGCCCCGCGGAAAGAGTAGATCGACTGCGCATCGTCGCCGACCACCATGAGGTTCCCTTCGGGTCCGGCGATCATCTCGACGATGTCGGACTGGATGCGGTTGGTGTCCTGGTACTCATCCACCAGGACGTAGCGCCAGCGCTGGTGCGCGGTCTCGCGCACATCGTCGTGCTTGCGCAGCAGGTCGCGCCACAGCAGCAACAGGTCGTCGAAATCGACGAGATTCATCTCGCGCTTGCGCAGGGCGTAGACCTGAATGGCGCGAAGAACCTCCTCGGCGACTTCGAAGAGCACCGGAAAACGCTCCGAGAGCACGCGCTGCGGCAGCGTCTCGGTGTTGACGGCGTAGCTTTGGATCTCCAGAACGACGTCCGCCTTCGGGAATTTCTTCGCGTTGAGGAGCTTCGCGCGACCGGCCAGAACGTCGGACATGACGTCCGCGGCGTCCTCGCGATCCAGGATCGTGAAGTTGGGCTTCAGCCCCACGCGGTCCGCATACCGCCGCAGCACCACGTTGGCGACATGATGGAACGTGCCTCCGAGGATGCGCAAGTCGGTGCCGAGCAATCCGGCGACGCGCCGGAGCATCTCGCGCGCCGCCTTGTTCGTGAACGTCAGCAGCAGCACGCTCTCCATCGGGACACCGCACTCGACGAGACGCGCGACGCGGTACGTCAGCGTGCGGGTCTTACCGGAGCCGGCCCCGGCGATGACGAGCATCGGGCCGTCGCCCGCGAGCACGACTTCGAGCTGCTGCTGATTGAGCTCGGCCTCGTAGTTGATGCGGAAACCACCCGCCGGGGCGGCCGGGGGCTTGAGCAGATACTTCTTCATGGACGCAGCCCCGAGGTCTGACAAGGATAGCCGGCCTTATGAGGTCTGTGGGGCGGGCGGGGCCGCCTTCTTCTGCTTCTCGATCAACCGATTGAGCTTCTTGAGGCGCTTGTTGAGCGACTTCGACTTCTTGCGCAGCGAGTGCACGTAAGGATCAGCCTGCACTTTCTTCGCGCCCTTGGTCATGTCCGAGAGGAGCTTGGAAATAATGTCGGAGCGCTTCTGCGTCCTCTTGACGCTCTCTTCGAGCGAGTACTTGGTGATCTTGGCCAGGCGCCGCTGTGCTCGCTTGAGCTGCTTGCGAAGCTCGCGCAGTTCGGGGTCGTTCTTAGGTTCCTTCGAGGCCGCCGTCTGCTTGGAGACCTTCTCCTTGAACTCGGCGATGATCTTCTTGAGTGCTTCCTGCTTGTCGGTCATGGGCTGCAGAGTTTAGTGACTCAAGCGGCTCGGGTCAAGCAGAATCACCTGCGAATGCACACAACGGACGAACAGGTGAACGGTCGAACGGTTTTTCTGGTAGGCTGTGCGGTCTCCAGGAGGCCATCATGCTGGAAGCCGTCGAGAGACTTTTCCGGGAGGCCGCGCCCGAGGCGGACTACGCTTCCCTCCGATACGTTCGCGGGCGCAACGAGCAAGTCGCCGTCCGCCAGAACATCGTGGAACCGGTCTCCACGTCGGAAGATGTCGGCGCGATGATCACCGTGGTCGACGGAGGCGGACTGGGTTACGCCGGAACCTGCGACCTGACGCGCGCCGGGCTGAAGCGCGCCGCCGACAAGGCTCTCGAGTGGGCGCATCGCACGGCCGGGAAGAGCGTGCTGGACTTCACCCGGGTCCACCCGCGCTCGCCGAAGGGCGAATACACGTCCCGTCCCGCGAAGCCTTGGGATTCGGTCTCGCTCGGCGACAAGATCGCCCTCCTTCAAGAGGTGTGCGAGCAACTCAAAGCGGACGACCGGATCGTCGACTGGGACGCACGCCTCTGGCATACGGAGCTGGAGACGCTCCTTCTGACGTCCGACGGAGGGCGAGTCTATCAGCGCTTCCACTTTCTCGTGCCCAACATGACCGCCACGGCGAACGAGGGGACGGAGACGCAGACGCGCTCGTTCGGCGGCATCGGCTGCGCGCGGCAGGGCGGCCTGGAGGTCCTGGACGATCTGGGATTCCACGAGGCGGCCCCCCGGATCTCATCCGAAGCGCTCCAGCTCCTGGCGGCCCCGGACTGCCCCACCGGAAAGATGGAGGTGCTGCTCGCGCCCGATCAGATGATCCTCCAGATCCACGAATCGATCGGGCACCCGCTGGAGCTCGACCGGATTCTCGGAGACGAACGAAACTACGCGGGCACGAGCTTCGTCACGCTCGACATGTTCGGGGCGTATCGCTACGGGACCGAGCTCCTCAACGTCACGTTCGACCCGACGCGGCCCAATCAACTCGCGACCTACGCCTTCGACGACGACGGGACACCCGCGAAGAAGGAGTACATCATCCGCAACGGCATCCTGCTGCGGCCGCTCGGCGGGGCGATCTCGCAGGCGCGAGCGGGCATTCCTGGCGTCGCCAACTCCCGGGCGGCGGGCTGGAACCGCCCGCCCATCGATCGGATGGCGAACCTCAACCTGGAGCCGGGCGAGTCCACGTTCGACGAGATGGTGCGCGGAATCGAGCGCGGCATCGCCATGGAGACCAATTGCTCCTGGTCGATCGACGACTCCCGCAACAAGTTTCAGTTCGGATGCGAGTGGGGGCGGATGATCGAGGACGGGGAGCTCAAAGGCGTGGTCCGCAAGCCCAATTACCGAGGCGTCTCCGCCACCTTCTGGCGGAGCCTCAAACAGGTGGGCGACGCCGCGGGCCTGCAGGTGCTGGGGACGCCCTTCTGCGGCAAGGGCGAACCGAACCAGTCGATCCGCGTGGGTCATGCCTCCCCGGCGTGCGTCTTCGGCAATGTCGACGTGTTTGGCGGAGCCTAGCATGCGGGAATACTTCAACACGATCGCCGACGAAATCCAGTCCCATCTTCATGCGGACGAGGCGTTCACCTCCGATTTCGGCGCGGAGGACTCGGACTTCGTGCGCTTCAATCGCAACGAGATCCGCCAGGCGGGGCACGTCACCCAGCGGATGCTGGAGATCGACCTGATTTCCGGGAAGCGGCACGCGTCCGGCTGTGGATCGCTCTCCGGGGATCTGGAGACCGACCGGCCGCGGATCGCCCGGCTGATCAAGAGCCTGCGAGAGCTAAGGAGCCACCTCCCGGAGGATCCCCATCTTCTCTATGCCACCGAGGTGCGATCGACGGAGCGCACCGGCTCGAGCCGCCTGCCGGACGCCGCGGCCGCGGTGGAGGAAATCCGCAAGGCGGGCCAAGGGCGGGACCTGGTCGGCATCTACGCCTCCGGCGGCATCCACAAAGGATTCGCCAATTCGTTCGGCCAGCGGAATTGGTACGGCACCCACACCTTCAACTTCGATTGGAGCTTCTACCATCAGCTCGACAAGGCGGTGAAGACGACCTACGCCGGCTTCGAGTGGAAGCCCCAGGAGTTCGACCGCAAGGTTTCGTGGGCAAAGGAACAGCTGGAGGCGCTCTCGCATCCTGCGCGCACCGTCCATCCCGGCCGGTACCGGGTCTATCTCGCCCCCGCGGCCCTCTATGACATCGTCGGCATCCTCAACTCGGGCGGCTTCGGGCTGAAGTCCCACCGGACAAAGCAGACGCCGCTGCTGAAGATGATCGAAGGCGAAGTGCGCATGCATCCGTCGGTGAACATCGCGGAACACACCGGGGCCGGAATCGCGGCCAACTTCCAGGAGGCGGGGTTCATTCGTCCTGATCGCGTGACGCTGATCGAGGCCGGAGCCCATCGCGATTGCCTCGTCTCTCCCCGCTCGGCGATGGAGTACGGCGTGCCCACGAACGGGGCCTCGCTCATGGAGATCCCGGAGTCGCTGGAGGTGGCGCCGGGAGATCTGCCCATGGAAAGAGTGCTCCGTACGTTGGAGACGGGAATCTACGTGGGCAACGTCTGGTACCTCAACTATTCAGACCGGAGCAATTGCCGGACGACCGGCATGACGCGCTTCGCCACGTTCTGGGTGGAAGGCGCGCGGATCAAGGCGCCGCTGAACGTGATGCGATTCGACGAGACGCTCTTCCGGATGCTGGGGGAGAATCTCGTGGGGCTGACGAGGGAACAGGATCTGATCCTCGACCCGGGGACCTACTATCAGCGATCCACGCAAAGCCGCCTGGTGCCCGGGGCGCTGGTGGACGATTTCACGCTGACTTTGTAGGCTTACTTGGGCTCCTTAGCGGGAGAAAGCGCGACGTCCTTGAACTCGAACGGTACCTCCACCGTGCGCCATGTGCGCGGCGCTATCAGGTACAGTCGTTTGACCTTCGTGTCCGCGGGGACTTGAAAGCCGACGACCGCCGCTTGCACGCGCGTACGGACATCATGGCTGAACCTCGCTCCCTGACCCACGTGCATCGTACCCATGTCGTCGATCACACGGTAACCCGTATCGTCAGGCCGAAAGTGCGGCCACGCCGGAGCACGGAACTCGATCCGATAGGTGAGATTCTCGGAAGTTTCGTCACGCCCAATCCGCGCCTGAACAAAACCGGCTTCTACCCAGCTATCGGAATGGAGATCCACGATCTGTTCCACCGAAAACTCCTCGGGGACCCTCAAAGTGAAATGCCCGCTCAGTCGGGAGACCCCTTTCGCGTCCGGATCGAACCGGGGACCAAGCACGAACGTCTTGTGCGTCACCCACGAGCCCGTCAGGGGAGGCATCGCCACCCAACCAAGCCAGGAGCGCCCTCGATCATCCCTTGCAGAATCGAGCTTCTCGGTGAGACCCACAAACCGATTGCCGGGTTCCCAGGCGAACGTAATGTGGCAACGCACCTCCATCTTCTCCGGACTTTCTCCCTCCACCGAAAGCTCCGCCTGTTCCAGCACGACGGCGAACTGGTCCTGGAAGATGCGCGGCTTGTCCGCCCGCGACACTTCGAGCAGGAGCCGCGCATGAGGCCGGGAATCGCCACACTCCCTTTCCAATCGAGCCATCGCACGTTCCAACAGGGAGCGATACCACGAGTGCGCGAACGCCTGCTCCGGGGTGGGCCACGCCGACCCCGTCCCGAACTCCCGCTCCGCCGAGTCGAACTCGAGCCCGAGTATGCGGCGCCCTCCGCCGCGCTTGAGGGCCCTTGCGCGATCGCGTTCCTTCGAGACGAATCGCTTCAGGGCCACGAGCAGGAACGTCCGAAAGGCGGTCTTTCCGCGCGAGACCCCCTCCAACACGTCCTTCTCGAGAAGCATCGCGAAGAACCCCTGGGTGAGATCCTTGGCATCTTCGATCGCGTACCCACCCCCGCGCAAAAAGTAATACGCCGGCTTCCAGTAGGCCGCAATCAGCCCCTCGAGCGCGCGCCGGCGCTCCTGCGGATCGCCCGCCTGGGCGATCGCGATCACGGACCATTGCGTGCGCGGGAAAGCCGGGTTGCCCCCCGCCAGGGACGTCTCCTTGCGCGGCACGGACGGGTTTTACCAGAGCCGTCCACCTATTGCAACGTCATTGCATTGCGGCATTGCGATGCGATTCGTCGCGCCTTGACGGCCGTTTCCCGCGGGATGCCCTACCTGAACCCCAACCCGTCCACCCACACCGTGATCGGCTCGTACTCCCACGAGTCCACGCCGATCCGGATCCAGTTGACCGTGGATAACGCCGATCCGGAGACCGTCCATCCGCTCCCGCCCGCGAGCGGGATCGCCACGTAGAGCCAGCCCTCGCACGCTTCCACGTATGGCGGATTGTGGAGCAGATCGGACGTCGGAGTGAACATGCGGGACTGCCCTCCGGTCTGATAGAGCCGAACGGTCGGATTCGTGTCCTGCCAGCTCCATACATTCTGATTCTGATGCTTGATCCAGAACACGACGTGCGTCTTCCCCGCCAGACTGATCCCCGCGAACTGCGTGCTCGGATACTGCAGATGCACGCGACTCCCGCTGTACGGCTTGATGACGGCCTTGATCGAGGAACCGCCGTGAAGCGCGACGGTCGTATCGTTGGAGAACGTCGGCACGGAGCCGAACCCCTCGTCCGCGAGCGCCCATAACGAAGCCGCCCCGTCCGTCCCGACTTCAGGGACGTTCTCCAAGACGTACATGTCCCGATACGCCAGCTGAGAGAGCGACCCGTTGTTCACCGTCAAGCCCAGCCGGTAGAAACCGGCGGCGGCGTACGCGTGCGTCAGATCGGCGGCCGTCGAAATCGTCCCGTCCCCGAGATCCCACCGGAACGTCAGGGGCAATCCCGCCGGGTCCACCGTCTTCTCCGTGCTCATCGAGAACGCGGCGCCGGCGGAAACGATCGACGGCCCTTCCAGGACGACGTTCGGACTCTGCGTGACCGACAGATTGTCGGGATACATCGTCAGATTGGTGACGCCGCCCACGTTGGCCACGGTCCCCATCGTGTTGTTGAGATACGTATTGGCGGCCACGCTGACCCAGTCGGCGTATTGCATGTAGATGCCCCACCGGTTCGCCTCCAGCGTGTTCTGCTGGATGATCCAGTGGCGCGCCTTGTACTTGCCGCCGGCGGTCGCCATGTCCCCGCGCAGGACCACGCCCCCGCCGTTGTTGTGATGGCAATTGTTCTGCGACACGAACACGTGGGCGGACGGATCGTTCACGATGACGATTCCGCCGAAGCCGAATCCAGGCTCGGGGGCGTTGTCGTTGCCGCTGGGCTGTCCATTATACGCGGCTTCGTTGCCGATGAGCACGGTCTTGTTGGAGGCGCCCATCCAGAAACCGTAACTCCCCCAATTCGCCGTGTTGCCGACGTAGGTGTTGCCGGGACACCACGACTCGAAACAGTTGTTGTTCGCGTAGGACGCGTCGTTGCCCTCGAAATAATTCCCCGTGCTGACCCAGCGGTTCATCCCGCGCAGGAAGAAGCCGTCTCCCCCGTGCGTGGCGTTGTTGTTGAGGAACGTGTTGCCGTTGGACCCGCTCTCGATCAGCACGCAACACGAATCGCGCGCATGGACCTCGCCGGGACTGATCCGGATCCCGTAACTGAGGTTGTTGTCGCGCACCGTGTTGCGGCACGACGTCCACATCTTGAGGCACGTGTCGGACGTCACGGAGAAGTCGTTGTTCTCGATCGTGTTGTCGTCGGAATCGACCAGCACGCACGCGTCCCAGACGCGATTCGCGCGATTGTTGCGAAGGACGGAGTTCGTGACGCGTTCCATCACGATGCCGCCGCGCCGGCCGTTCTCTCCCCACCCGAACGAGGGATCGTGGAAGTTGTCCGAGAAGTTGCATCCCTCCACGAGCACGTTCGAGCTGTCCGCGACCCGCAGTCCCGTCTCGAAGCCCCGTACGTTGACGTTGCGGATGATGACGTTGGCGACGCCCGCGACCCTGATGCCCGTGCCGGTGAAATTGCGGGGATCGCCGAACGCGGCGCCGATGATCCATGCGCCCTGGCCGTCAAGAACGACGTCGGACGTCGCCAGCGTCATGGCCCCGTATGTTTGGCCCTGATTCAGTCTGATCACGTTGGAGGGGGGCGGCGGCGGTTCCGCCGGCGAAGAGGCGGCGGGGTCTTGCCGGCTGGACGATTTTTCCCCGCCGCAAGCGACCGTCACGACCCAGACGGCGGCGACGAGACAGCGCAAGACTCTGTCCGCGTGCAGCCACACCCGACCCTCGGGCTCCCGCATAGCCACCCCTCCAGGCCTGCCCGCACCTCCCCTGTTGTACATTTTTAATGCGAAGTCCGCAAGTCCTTTTCGAAGAATTGACTTGCTCCCCCGGCTCCGCTAGGATCCTCCCCACTCCCTGAAAAGCCCATGCCAACGAAGAACTACAAGGACACGATCAACCTCCCCAAGACCGACTTCCCCCAACAAGCCAACCTCACGAAGATGGAGCCTCGCATCCGCGAGCGCTGGGAACACGAACACCTCTACGAGAAAATCCTCGCCGCCCGGCGCGGCTCCCCGAGAGGCAAGTGGATCCTTCACGACGGCCCGCCATACGCCAACGGCGACGTCCACGTCGGCACCGGTCAGAACAAGGTCCTCAAGGACGTCGTCGTCAAGTTCCGGACCATGCAGGGCTGCCTCGTGCCTTTCGTCCCCGGCTGGGACTGCCACGGCCTGCCGATCGAACAGAAAGCCCTCCAGCAACTCGGCCCCAAAGCCAAGACCGCCGAAAAGGCGGAGATCCGCCGCCTCTGCGAGGAGTTCGCCCGCAACTACATCGACATCCAGCGCCGACAGTTCAAGTCGCTCGGCGTGCTCGGCGATTGGGAACGTCCCTACCTGACGCTCGATCCGACGTACGAGCTGTCGATCGTCGAGGTCTTCGAGGAGCTCTGGAAGCGCGGCCACGTGTACCGGCGCCGCAAGTCCATCCGCTGGTGCCCCTTCGACCGCACCGCCCTGGCGGAAGCGGAGCTGGAATACAAGGCGCTCCCCTCGCCCTCGATCTATCTCGCCTTCGAGCTCGTCGGCCGCAGCGAAGCCCAGGACCTCCTGGTCTGGACCACGACGCCCTGGACCCTGCCCGCCGACGTCGCCGTCGCGGCGCACCCCCAGCTCGAAGACGCAATCGTGGACTACGAAGGCGCGCGCGGCAAGCGCCGCGGCGTCATCGCGCCCCAGCGCATCGAGGAGTGCCGCAAGCTCTTCGCCATCGGCGAAACCGTCGGCACGATCACGGGCAAGGAACTGGAAGGCTGGAAGTACAAGCATCCGCTCTTCGACCACGAGTGCCCCGTCGTCCTGGCGAACTACGTCACCGTCTCCGACGGCACGGGGCTCGTCCATACCGCCCCGGGCCACGGCGCCGAGGACTACGAGACCGGGCTCAAGTACAACCTGCCCATCCTCTCGCCCGTCGATGAGTCCGGACATTTCACGAAGGAGGCGGTCCGCTACGCCGGCTTGCAGGTGTTCGAGGCCGATCGCATGATCATCGGGGACCTTCGCGCGAGCGGGGTCCTGATCAAGGACGCCGAGTTCACCCACGATTACCCGTGCTGCTGGCGCTGCAAGAAGCCCGTCATTTTCCGCGCGACCGAGCAGTGGTTCATCGCCGTGGATCACGCCGACGGCCGCCGGCGCGCGCTCGAAGCCGTCGGCCGCACGCGATGGGTGCCGGCCTGGGGCGAGAAGCGCATCCGCTCCATGCTCGAAGAGCGGCCCGACTGGTGCGTCTCCCGCCAGCGCACGTGGGGCGTGCCTATCCCCGCCTTCTACTGCGGCGCGTGCAACAAGGAGATCCTGAACGAGACCACGTTCGGCGCGGTCAAGGCCCTTTTCGCCGTCGGCGGAGCCAATGCCTGGTTCACCACATCCGCCAAGGAGATCCTTCCGCAGAGCTTCCGCTGCCCGCACTGCGGCGGCGCCGAATTCCGCAAGGAGGAAGACATTTTCGACGTGTGGTTCGAATCCGGATCCAGCCATCGCGCCGTCTGCATGAAGCACCCGGACCTGAACTTCCCGGCCGATCTGTACCTGGAGGGAACCGACCAACACCGCGGGTGGTTCCAGCTGTCGCTCTTGGCCAGCCTGCTGTCCAACGGACAGGCGCCGTTCAAGACCGTCGTCACGCACGGCTTCCTCGTGGACGCGCGCACGAAGGACAAGATCTCCAAGTCGGCCCCCGGCGAGAAATGGCTCCTCCGGGCCGATGAGATCGTCAACCGCATCGGCGCCGATCTCCTGCGCCTCTGGATCTGTTCGATCGACTTCACGGACGACATCCCCTTCTCCAAGGAGATCCTCGAGGGCATGGCGGATCCCTACAAGAAGATCCGCAACACGTTCCGCTACCTGCTGGGCAATCTCCACGATTTCGATCCGTCGCGCGACCGAGTCCGGGCCGACGAACTGCTGGAACTCGATCGATGGGCGCTGGAGAAGCTCTCCTCCGTCGTCGCGGACGTCACGAAGCATTTCGAGAACTACGAGTTCTCCCGGACGTTCCACCGCCTGCACGACTTCTGCGTGGTGGACATGAGCTCGGTCTATTTCGACGTGCTCAAGGACCGGCTCTACACGTACGCCGCCGGGTCGCGGGAGCGCCGCTCGGCGCAGACGGCCTTGCACGAGATTCTGATGACGCTCGTCAAGGCGCTCGCCCCGATCCTCGCGCACACCTGCGAAGAAGTCTGGGAACACCTTCCGGGATCGAAGGAGGCCGGAAGCGTGCACCTCGCCCTTTGGCCCGCGCGCCCGATTCCCGACGCCGCCCTCCTGGCCAAGTTCGAGAAGCTCCTTCGGGCACGCGACGAGGTGAATCGGCGGCTGGAGCGCCTGCGGGCCGCGGGCGAGATCGGCAAGTCGCTCGAGGCCCAAGTGGAGATCCACGCGCAGGACGCGGATCTGCAGGCGGCGTTGCTCTCGGCCAATCTCGAGGAGCTGTTCATCGTCTCGCAGGTGATCGTCATGCCCGCGCCGATCGGCGAGGAATCGGAGGCCTTCAAGGGGCTTCACGTCCGGGTGAAGAAATCCCCGCACGCGAAATGCGAGCGCTGCTGGGCGCTGCGCCCCACGGTCGGCCGGAACGCCGAGCACCCGACGCTCTGCGCGCGCTGCGCGGCGGCGATCAATGCGTAGCGAGAATACTCCGTACCTTGGCACCTCGCCGTCGCGTTCTGGTACAATTCAGGTGTGACGCTTCCTCTGAGGCTCGCCGTCTTGCTTTCCGGTACCGGCCGGACGCTTCAAAATTTCATCGACCTCATCGAGAAGGGGGAGCTGCCCGCCCGCATCCGCGTCGTCGTCTCCAGTCGCCTCAACGCTGTCGGGATCGAGCGCGCGCGTCGCCACGGACTGCCCGTGGAAATCGTGCCCCGAAAGGATTATCCAAGCGTCGAGGCGTTCAGCAAAGCCGTCGCCGACATCCTCGATCGCGCCGAAGTGGACCTGGTTCTGATGGCGGGCTTCACCAGCCTCTTTCACATCCCGCCGCGGTATCTCGGACGGGTCATCAACATCCATCCCGCCCTTCTGCCGAAGTTCGGAGGCAAGGGGATGTACGGACGCCGCGTCCACGAAGCGGTCTTGGCCGCCGGAACGCGCGAATCCGGCTGTACCGTCCACTTCGCCGACAACCGGTACGATCACGGACCGACCGTCCTTCAACGGAAGGTGCCGGTCCTGCCCGGCGATACGCCGGACGCCTTGGCGGAACGGGTCTTCCGCGAGGAATGCATCGCTTACCCCGAAGCGGTCCGCCTGTTTGCCGACGGCAAGGTGAGGCCTCCCGCATCATGGGCATCCTCAGAGGCGACGTAGAAATCCTGGGCCTGGGCACGCTCCTGCAAGCGCTCACCATGAACGGGCGTGAAGGGGTCCTTACGCTGTCCCGAGACACGGAACGTAAGACGATCTACTTCGGCCCCCACGGCATCCGCCTGCTCTCGACCACCATGAAGCAGATCAATCGCCTGGGCAAGATCCTCCTGCGACGGCGTAAGATCAGCGTGGACGATTTGAAAGCCCTCCTTGAAGAGCAGAGGCTCGTCGGCTGGAAGCTCGGCGAGATCGCCATCGACACCGGCAAGATCACACGGAAGGACCTGGAGGAAGCCCTGCAGGAGCAGGTCGAAGAGGAGATCTTCGATCTGTTCATGTGGCCCGACGCGACGTTTGAGTTCCAGGAGGGACCGCCGCGCGAAAAAGCCGACAACCCGCTGGCCGAGCTGACCCTCGACGTCACCATCACCCACGTCGTCCTGGAAGCGGCGCGCCGCCAGGACGAGCTGCGCCAGATCCGCCGGCTGGTCAACGACGAAATGATCGTCTTGCTGACCGGAGAACCGATCCGGGCGGAGGCCCTGGGAGACGTCAACGAGACCGCCCGCACCATCCTGCCGCTGATCGACGGCAATTGCACCGTGCGCGAAATCGTGCAATACTCGATCTATCCTCGGTTCGCCACCATGCGCGCCGTCTACGCGCTCATCGCCGGCGGCTTCGCGAAGGTGCGTTCCCTCTCCGGAACGACGGTCACACTCGCCGTACCGACGCGGCAGAAGGGTCAGGCGCAAGGCTAGATGGGTAAACTGCAAGGAGACGTCGGCGTCCTGAGCATCGCCGATCTGCTTCAATTCCTCAGCCAGAACGCGCGTGAGGGCGTCCTGACGATCTCCCAGGGAGACCACAAGAAGGCGATCTACCTCTGCCCCACGGGAATACGACTCCTCATGACGACCAGCCGCCGGACGAGCTCCCTGGGCGAAATCCTGATCCGCACCAAGAAGATCACCCGTCCACAGCTGGACCAGTACCTCGAAGAGCAGAAGCGCACGGGAAAGAAGTTGGGAGAGATCGTCGGCAAACTCGGGCTCGTATCCAAGAAGGACATCGACCGCGCGCTGCGCGAGCAGGTCGAAGAGGAGATCTACGACTTGTTCACGTGGACCGACGCCTGCTTCGAATTCGTGGAAGGCGCTCCGTCCGTCAAATCGGACTCCCCCTTCTCGGAGGCCATTCTGGACGCCAACCCCACCACGATCATGCTGGAGGCCGCGCGACGCGCCGACGAGATCCAGCAGATCATGAAGGTCATCCGAAGCGAGAAGATGATCGCCATGAAGACCACGCGTCCCTTCGATGCCGCCACGGCCGGGGACGATCCCAATTTGGCCCTCGCCGTCTACTCGCAAATCACGGGGCGCTATTCGATCGAGGAGGTCATCCGCCGCTCGCTCTATCCCAGGTTCGAGGCGCTGCGGACGATGTACTTGCTGGCCACCAAGGGGTACGTGCGCATCTTCGACCGCGAGAGCGCAACGACCGTCAGCTTGCGCGCCGAGACCACGAAGGTCAAACTCCCGATCGCCGGCGCCCCCGCCGCGCTTCAACCCGCTCCCACCGCGCCGGCCTTCGCCCCGGGCGCTTCGGGCCGACGCACTATCCTCCTGCTCGGCGAGATGCTCAAGTATCGCAGCATCCTGGCCGCCATCCTGCGCGAGGGAGGCTTCGACGTCATCGAGGAAGTGGCCGGCCAAGCCCTGGCCGTCATCGGAGAGGGCCGCAAACTGGATTGCGTGATCCTCGACATCGGCATCAGCACCAGCGACGGCTTCCAGTTCTGCACGTGGCTCTCCGAAAACACGCCCGCCCCAATCATCGTCCTCTCCACGGACGCCAGCCGCGAGACGGCGCAGCTCGCCCTCGGCAGCGGCGCCCGCGCCTACATCGTCAAGCCGTTCACGCGTGAGGTCATCCTGGAACGGCTGGGAGAGCTGTTCCGACCGGGCGATTCCACGCAAGCCCCCGCCCCCGAACCTCCGCCGGCCGCGCCATCGCCTTAGCCCGTTCCCCCGTTCTTCCGTTCCTTCGTTCCCAGGTTCTCAGCACCCCACGCCGCTTCGCCCTTTCCCTGCTCCCGCTTCCGTCCCCCCGCACTACTCACAATCCACATCTTCTCGCGCCGCGAAGATCTTCCGGGGTGCTCGGGCAACCGACCCGATCTCAGGCGGTTGCGTCCGTTTTCGAAAGGAATCTCTGCTGTGCTAATCGGGCAAGTCTTTGTGCTACGACAAGATTCTTCATGAACCTCCAGGCCAGTCGCCGGAGTATCTCTGAGGAAGGTAGGAAACCAGGAAAGGAAGTCGGTCGTCCTATCCTTCGGTCTTCCTCCTGGCTTCCTGGCTTCCTCATCGTATTCTCCGGACGGAAAACGGAGGATCCCCGAGTTCGGTTGTGGTCGCCGCGCTGCGTCCTCCGCGTCCTCAGCTCACCGGACTGCCCGGCGGCACCTCGCGAATCGGCGCCAGCACCGCCACGTCCGTCCCTCCGCTCGCCGCCAAGAGCATCCCGTTGGACTCCACCCCGCGCAGCATGGCCGGCTGTAGGTTCGCGACGACCACGACCTCCTTCCCCACCAGCGCCTGCGGATCCGGCGTCCACGGCTTGATCCCCGCCACGAGCTGGCGCTGCTCCGTGCCTAAATCGACCTTGAGCACCAGCAGCTTCGTCGCGTTGGGATGGTCCGCCACTTCCAAGACCTTCGCGACGCGCAGGTCGATCTTCTTGAATTCCTCCAACGTGATCCTCGCTCCTGACCCCGCCGGCGACGCCTCCGTCATAACGCCCTCCTGAATTCCTCGAGAATGTCCTCGATGTCCTCCACGCCGGTCGACACGCGGATCAGCCCCTCGCCCACGCCGACGCGCCGACGCTCCTCCGGCGTCAGATAGGCGTGCGAACAGCGCGCCGGATGCGTCATCGTCGTCGCCACGTCGCCGAGGCTCGGCACCAGCCGCACCAGCCGGCATGCCTTCACGAACCGCTTCGCCGCCGCCCATCCGCCCAGATCGAACGACAGCATCGCCCCGTACGCCCCGTTCAGGAGATCCTCGGCCACCTGGTGCGACGGATCCCGAGGCAAGCCCGGATAGTGGACCCGGACCTTCCGCGACAGAAACGCGGCCAACCGATGAGCGTTGGCCGACGCACGCCGGACGCGCAGCGACAGCGTTCGTACACCCCGCAGCGTCAACCACGCGTCGAACGGCGACACCGCAGCTCCCAGCGAGACCGCCAGCTTCCGCGCCCGCCTGACGAACTCCCGCTTTCCCACCAGCAAGCCCGACATCGCGTCGCCGTGGCCGCCCAGAAACTTCGTCCCGCTGTGCAGCACCACGTCCGCCCCCCACAGGAGCGGCCGCGCCAGCACCGGCGTGGCGAACGTGTTGTCGACAAAGACCGCCGCACCCGCCTTCTTGGCGATCCCAATGATCCGCTTCGCATCGGGCACGCGAATGAGAGGATTCGTGATGGTCTCAAAGAAGATCGCGCGCGTGTTCGGCCGCAAGGCGCGCTCGATCGCCTCCGGCTCGCATGGAACAAACGACACTTCGATGCCCAGGCGCGGCCCCTGTCGATCCAGCAGCGAGTACGTCCCGCCGTAGATCTCCTGCGCCGAGACGACATGATCGCCCTTGGCCAGCGCGCTCCAGAAGAGCACGAGCGACGCGGACTGCCCGGAGGCGCACGCCAGCGCGTCTTCGCCGCCTTCCAGCGCGGCGACGGTCTCTTCCAAGAGCCGCCCGTTGGGATGGCCGTAACGACGATAGTGCCATGCCGGCCGGCGACCTGCGGCCACGGCCTCCAGCACATCCAAGTCGGGATGCGCGTAGACGGAAGCCACGCTGATCGGCGGCGCGATCGGCTCCGTAACACTCGGCTGCGGGTGGACGCCGTGAACGGCGCGGGTGGAGAGACGCATGAGGGCTTCTTTCATCAATGATCCGCGACGAAGCCAAGACCGATCATGGATTCAAGAGAAGCGACCGCGGACTTTCCCGGCTCGGTCAATCCGTGCAATCCGCGGTGGGTCAGCTTCATCTTGGGTCGTTGTCTCTTATAGTTCCCCCCGGGGCCTGCGGCAATTGAAAGCATCGCCATTGACATCGCCCTCGATGCGTCTCAATGTATGGAGGGTTTCAACCATGGCCATTCGACTGATTCGCGGCCTCTTCGTGACGCTGCTCGCGCTCGGCGGCGTAATCGCCGCCGGCGGGGGAGTCGCCTTGGGCGTCTGGACGATCGTCGATCCAACCGCGACGGCGCGGCCGACCTTCGAGCACGCGTGGCTGCTCGCGCTGGGCGGATTCTCGTTCGCGGCGCTCTTCGGCCTGACGCTGCGATGGACGCGCGTCCCGGCGCCCCCGGCGAGCAAGGCGCCTGCACCGGCGCCGGCCCCGGAGAAACCCGCCGAAACCCCCGACGCACCCGCGCTGCTCCAACAGATGCGCACCCATGTCGGCCTTGAAATGTGGGACTTGGCGCTCGAAAAGGCCAACGAGATTCTCGAACGTTTCCCGGGCACTCCGCAGGCGGAGATCGTCGAGCGCAACATGCATGAGCTGCGCTGGAAGGCGGAACCCAAACCGGCACCGCCGACGCCGCCGGCCTCGCCTGCCCCCCAGCGCAAGGACGAGCTCCGCAAGAGGCTGCAGCACATCAGGACGTACATGGAGCTGGAGATGTGGGACCTCGCCCGCCAGAAGGCCGTCGAACTCGCCAAAGCGGACCCCGAGAGCGAAGAGGCCACGGAGGCAGGCCGCCTCGTCGTCGAAATCGAGAACAGGACGGCCCAGAGTCGGAGCCCCGTCGAATGAACTTCCGCGACATCTTCCTGGCGCCCCTGCGCGCGGCCGGCTTTCTCATGAAGGTCGTGGGACGCGTGACGATGGGCGCCGTCGGGTTCCTCCTCATGGGCGCGGGGCTGCTGCTCATCGAGCCCCTGGGAATTCCCGTCGCGGGCATCCCCCTGTTTCTCGTGGGGCTCGTCCTCACCGTCCGCGCGATCTTCTGAGGAAGGCCGGCGCCGCTACAGTTTCAGCAAGCCGCAGTTCTCCTTCACGACCGCCGCAGACTTCTTCAGCGCGGCCAGCTCGTCGGGCAAGAGCTTGAGCTTCATGACCTCCTTGATGCCACCGTCGCCGAGCTTGCAGGGCACGCCGACCACGACGTCCGTGAGGCCGTACTCGCCGTCCAGATACGCCGCGCACGGCATGACCCGGTTCTCGTCGTTGAGGATCGCCTCGACCATCGACGCGATGGAACTTCCCGGCGCCAACCACGCGCTCGTCTTGAGGAAGTTCACGATCTCGATCCCGCCGTCGCGCGCCCGAATCGCCAGCTGGTCACACTCCTCCTTCGGCAGCAGCTCCGTGATCGGGATGCCCGCCACCGTGGTGAAGCGCGGAAGCGGAACCATCGTGTCGCCGTGCGAGCCCAGCACCATGGCGCTGATGTCGCGCGGCGAAACCTGCAGGCGCTCCGCGATGAAGTGCGCGTAGCGATTCGAATCCAGCATGCCCGCCATGCCCAGCACGCGCGCGCGCGGAAACCCCGTGATCTTGAGCGCGACGTAGGTCATGACGTCCAGCGGATTCGTCACGACGATAATGACCGGCTTGGCGCCCGTGCCGAGCAGCTTCGAGCAGACGTCCTTGATGATGCCGGCGTTGACGTCGAGCAACTGTTCGCGCGTCATGCCCGGCTTGCGCGGCACTCCGGCCGTGATGACGACCACCTGGCAATCCCGCATGTCGCTGATCTCGTTGGTGCCCGTGACGCGGGTGCTGTGGTGATCGACCTGGCGGCACTGGTTCATGTCGAGGGCCTTGCCTTGCGGAAGGCCCTGCACGATGTCGCTCATGACGACGTCGGCGACGTTCCTCTTCTGCAGGATGAAGGCGCAAGCGGCGCCGACGTTTCCGGCGCCGACGATTCCGACTTTTGGACGCGGCATAAGATCCCCCTGTTGATTCGGTCGCGGATCCCGCCTCCGCCCAGATTCACGACCCGCAGCCGAAAGCTCAAGATGCGCACGGAGGCTGCGGCCATGGTATCCCTACGGAACTTGGAATCAAGCAAATGGTGAGGCTTCGAAGTTGCCCGCGCCGGGTTCCGCTGCTCCAATGACCTGGTGATCAAGCGCGTGAACAAGCTGGTCAAGACCGAGGGCTGCTATCTCGGGATCTTCGATCGCGCGTCGCCGGTAAACGATCCGCGCATCCCCTGGAGGGCCCGTCGCGTCCTCACGCACCCGGAGACCGACATCGCCGACTTCAACGCGTTCTGGGGGCGGTTTCAAGACCGCGGGGACCTGCTCGCCTGGATCGTCCTTTTCGACGGCGTGTTCAAGGGCGAATTCACGGTTTGGCCCGAAGAGACCCCGCGCGAGTTCACTCCCGCGCAATACGAACCGTTCCTGGGGCACGAGACGCGCGAACGCTATCTGGTCTGTCCGACAGGAGAACTGATCATCGCCTCCCTGCGCGAACTGGGCTCGCCCGCGCTGGAGCCGGCGGTCACCGTGCAACCGGGCGTCTACCAACTCGGTCTGACAGTGGACGCGACCCAGGAGATGGAACACGAATTCCTGCACGATCCGGACGCCTACCCCGAAGACGACGGGCCGGACTTCGTCATCGAGATGCAGAGGATCTGAGGAGTCACCTCAACTTCAACGTCGCCAAACTCGCCACCGCCAACACCGCCGCGCCGATCCAGAAGCGCGTCACGATCTTCGTCTCGGGCACCCCCCCGAACTGATAGTGATGATGCAGCGGCGCGATGCGGAACAGCCGCCGCCCCGTCGCCTTGAACCACAGAATCTGCGCCAGGCTCGACCCCGCCTCGACGACGAACACGCCCCCGACCAGCGCCAACAGGAACTCCTGCTTCGTCGCGCACGCCGCCAATCCCAACGCCCCTCCCATCGGCAGCGACCCCGAGTCGCCCATGAAGACCTGCGCCGGATGGCTGTTGAACCAAAGGAATCCCAGCGTCGCGCCCAGCGCCGCGGCGCAGAAGACCGATACCTCCGCGCTCGCCCGCACATAAGGCACGCCGAGATACCCGCTGAAGTCGACCCGCCCCACCGCGTAGGCGATCATCGCGAAGGCGAAGAACGAGATCGCCAGACACCCGCCAGCCAGCCCGTCCAACCCGTCGGTGATGTTCACCGCGTTGGAACTCGCCACCGTCACGAGCATCACAAAGAGCGGATACGCGATCCCCAGATCCATCGTCCCCATCAGCGGGACATGCAATCGAGACGCCTGCCCCGGATCCGTGCGCAGGAGCGCCACGAACAGCCAGCAGCCCGCGCTGTATCCGATGACGCACTGCCCCAGGAGCTTGAGATACGCGGGCATCCCCGTCCGGCGCCGGCCCGAGAGCTTCATCCAGTCGTCCACCGCTCCCAGCGCGCAGAGAGCCACCACCGCCGAGACCAGGATCGGCACCACGCGATTGCTCGTGTTGGCGAACAGCCCCATCGCCAGCAACACCGCCGCGCTCAGGAACAACCCGCCCATCGTCGGCGTATCCTTCTTCGCGCGCATGATGTCGTCCAGCCGCCGCGAATCCCCCTTCTCCGTCCGCTCGCCCAGCTTCCTGCGTCGCAGCCACGCGATGACGCGCGGCCCCACCAGCAGACACAGCAGCAGCGCCCCCACGCCCGCCATCGCCGCCCGGGGCGTGATCAGCTTCAGGTAATCCGCGCTAAACAGTCGCAGGAGCATGGCCTCGCGCCTCGGACATTCTCTCCGCCAGGAATTTCACGACGTTCTCCAATCCCACCGCCCGCGATCCCTTCAGAAGCACGAGGTCCCCGCGCTCCACGATCGCGCACAACAGACTCCGCGCCTCTTCCACCGTGTCATAGTGGAACGCCATGCCCATCCGCCGCGCCGCCGGACCGATCGTGACGACGGCATCGACCGACGAAAGCTCCATCAACAGCCGCCCGATCTCTTCGTGCAGGCGATCGGATTCCGCCCCGAGCTCACGCATCTCGCCGATCACGGCGATCTTCTTCCCGCGACACGGCAGGCGATCGAACTCCAGGAGCGCCCCGCGGGTCGAGACGGGATTCGCGTTGTACGCGTCGTTGATGATCGTCGTCCCGTCGATCTCCAGACGCTCCATGCGCATCTTGGGAGGACGGAAGCTCGCCAGGCGCGCCGCGCACTCCGGAAGCGGCACCCCGTACATCATCGCGACAGCCGTCGCGGCGATGGCGTTCAGCGCGTTCCAAGGCCCCGCCAGGGCCAGCCGGAACTCCGTGCCCCGGCACAGGAACCGGATGCCTTCCGGCGTGCGCGCGAAATCCGTCACCCGCAGGTCGGCCCGCTCGTCGAAACCGAACAGGACGATCCTCTCGGATCGCATGCGACACAGATGCGGCGCCAGCGTCGCCTCCTCGGCCGGCACCACCGCGAAGCCGCCGCTCTTCAAGTGACGCAGGAGCGACGCCTTCTCCGCCGCCACTCCCTCCAGCGATCCCAACCCCTCCAGGTGAGCCTCGCCGATCGACGTGATCACCGCCGCGTCGGGCCGCGCCCACTGAGCCAGCCGCGCGATGTCGCCCGGATGATTCGTGCCGAGCTCCACCACGAGGAACTCCGCCTCCGCGGGCGTGCTCACGATCGTCAGCGGCAATCCGATGTCGTTGTTGAAGCTCGCGCGCGAACGCACCACCCGCCGGCTCTTCGAAAGGATGTGCGCGATCATGTCCTTCGTCGTGGTCTTCCCGTTGGAGCCCGTGACGGCGACGACGCGCGCGTCCAGCATCAGTCGATACACGCCCGCCAAGGCGCCCAGCGCGGCGATCGTGCTCTGCACGCGCAGGAGCAGCCCGCGCCCCAGCACGTCGCGCTCGACCACGGCCGCGCACGCGCCCTTTCGGAACGCCTCCGCCACATGCTCGTGGCCTCCGCGCAACGCGAAGAAGATCTCTCCCGGCCGCACCGTGCGCGTATCCGCGGACATGCCGCACGCCGTCACGCCGTCGATCGCGCCGTCCACCGTCGCTCCCAAGAGCCGGGCGATCTCGCCGAGATGGAGATTAATCATGTCTCGTCCTCACGGTTTCTCCGAGAATCTCCCGCGCCACCGCGCGATCGTCGAACGGCCGCGTCTCCGGGCCGATGATCTGGACCGTTTCGTGCCCCTTGCCCGCGATGAGGATCGTGTCGTCCTTGCGCGCCATCGAGATCGCCAGGCGAATCGCCGCGTAACGATCCGGCTCCGTCACGTGCTTCGACGAGCGCTGCGTGCCGATCTCGATCTGCCGAATGATCTCCACGGGATCCTCGGTGCGCGGGTTGTCGCTGGTGAGGACGAAGAAATCCGCGAGCTCCTCGGCCACCGCGCCCATCTTCGGACGCTTGGCCCGATCGCGATCGCCCCCGCACCCGAAGACCGCGATGAGGCGGCCGGGCGTGAGCGGCCGCAGCGCGCTCAGGACGTTGCGCAGCGAATCCTCCGTGTGCGCGTAATCGACGAAGACGGCGAAGTCCTGGCCCGCGTCCACCGGCTCCAGCCGGCCGGGCACGGCCGTCATGCCCTCGATGCCGGCCTTGATGTGCTCGAGGTCGTAGCCCATGCCCCACGCGGCCGCCGAGGCCGCCAGGATGTTGTACACATTGTGTCGACCGACGAGCCGCGAACGGAGCGAGACCGCCTCCGTTCCCAGCGTCAGGCGCAGCCGAGTTCCGCTGAACGTGATCCTCTCGATCTCCGCGTGCGCCTCGAGCTTCGGATCCAAGCCGTAGCCCACCACGCGCGCCTTCGTCCGCCGCGCGAAATATCCGTACGACGCATCGTCCGCATTGAGCGCCGCGATCGCATGGTCCGGCAGCTGCGCGAAGAGCCGCGCCTTGGCGGCGCGATACTCCGCCTTCGTCTTGTGATAGTCGAGGTGATCGTGGGCGAAGTTCGTGAAGATGCCGGCGGCGAATCGGACGGCGCGCGCCCGCTGCTGCGCCAGCGCGTGCGAGGAGACTTCCATCACCGCCGTCTTGCACCCGGCCGCCACCATGTCCGCGAAGTACCGCTGCAGCTCATCCGCGGGTGGAGTCGTCATGGGCGCCGCCTGCACGCGCTGACCCAACGCGTACTGAATCGTCCCCAGGAGCCCCACCCGCTCCCCGGCGGCCTCATGGATCGCCCGCGAGAGGTACGTCGTGGTGCTTTTCCCCTTCGTGCCGGTGACGCCGACGACGTTGAGCTTCCGCGTCGGGCTCCCGTAGAATCGTCCCGCCGCGTCCGCCAGGGCCGCCCGCGCGTCGCGCACCAGCAGCATCGGCACGTCCGCCCGCTCCTCAAGCGGCTTCTGCGCCACCACGGCGGCGGCACCCCGGTGCACGGCGTCATGCATGAAGCGGCGGCCGTCGTCCTTGTCGCCCGGGATGGCCACGAAGAGGAAGCCCTCCTGGACCTGGCGAGAGTCGCAGGTCACGCCGCGGATCTCCACCTCACGGAACGCGTGGCGCTCGCCCGCGATGCCTTCCACAACGACGCTCAGCGGCACGGCCATGACGTCCTCCCTTCTGCGCCGATAGTGCACCGGCGACGTGTCCAGGTAGATCTCTCGAAGCGGACTGAATTGCGATTGGCGCGGATCCCTCGGCATGCGTTTCCCCCTCTCTCCTGTCCCGGCGGACTCACTTCAAGTGCGGCAGTCCCCTCCTCACGATCTCGGCGAACACCGGCGCGGCCACGGTCCCGCCGTAATACGCCCCCTGCGGCTCGTCCAGCACGACGGCCACGCACACGCGCGGGTCCTCCGCGGGCGCGAAGCCCACGAAGGAAGCGATGTGCCGCTGGCTCGTGTATCGCCCCGTCGCCGGATCGACCTTCTGGGTCGTGCCCGTCTTCCCCCCCACGAGCACGCCTTCGACGGCGGCGTTCTTGCCGGTTCCGTTCTTGACCACCTCGACCAGGATCTCGCGCATCTGATCGCACACCCGCGGCGACAGGACCATGCGTTCCTCGACGAGGCGCGCCGCCCACAGCTCGTCGCCGCCCGGCGATACCAGGCGGCGCACGACGTACGGACGCACGAGGCGTCCCCCGTTGACGATCGCCGACATGGCCCGCGCCAGCTGCAACATCGTGACCGCGATCTCATGGCCGATGGGAATCGACGTCAGCGTGAATTCGTTCCACCCCCGCGGGGCGACGCTTCCCGGGTGTTCCAGCGGGAACTCGACGCCGGTCTTCTCGCCGAAGCCGAACGCCTCCACCCATTTCTTCATCCGCGCCCGGCCCAGCACGAGCGCGCCGATCTTGGCGGCGCCGACGTTGCTCGACTTGGCGATGATGTCCTTGACGGTGAGCGTGCCGTAGGACTCGTGGTCGTGCAGCCTCCGCGACCCGTGCTTCCATTCCCCGTTCTCGCAGAAGAGCGTCGTTTTCGGCGTGAGGAGCTTCTCCTCGAGCGCCGCCGCGATGAGAAACGGCTTGAGCGTGGAGCCCGGCTCGTAGGGCGCGATGATCGCCATGTTCTGATGCGCCTTCGGGTCGGTGATCGGGGCGTTCGGATCGAATGCGGGGCGGTTGGCCAGGGCGAGAACGGCGCCCGTGCGCGGATCCATCGCCACCACGGCCGCCCACTTCGGGTGGAAGCGTTCCACGGCGGCATCCAAGGCCTCCTCGACGACGTATTGGAAGGCGAGCGGTATCGTCAGCTCCACGTCCGCCGCGCCGAATTCGGACTCCGGATACGAGAGCTTCCCGCGCCGGCCGTCGACCACGATCGCGCCGCGCTCGCTCTCTCCGGCCAGCACGGGCTCCAGGACGCGCTCGAGGCCCTCAAGGCCCTGGTCGTCGACGTTCGTCATGCCGAGCACATGGGCGAGGACCGAGCCGTGCGGAAAGCGCCGCAGGTGCTCGGTGCGCACCCCGACGCCGGGCCATGCCGCGACGCGCGCGACGTCTTCCTCCGTGGCGCGGCGCTTGAGCCACACGAACTCGCGGCCCGGCTTCAGCTTGGACGCGACATCGAAGCCCAGCGCGCGACCGAGGGCCGCCGGATCCGCGATCTGGGCGGGGACGGCATAGATCGACGAAACGGGCACGGAGACCGCGAGGATCTCGCCGCGCGCGTCCCGAATGGCGCCGCGCGGGGAGCGCACGTCCACGAGGCCCAGGCGCTGCTTCTCTCGCCGCGCGCGAAGGGCGTCGTGGTCCTTCACCTGAACGGCGAAGAGCCGGACGGAGAGTCCCAGGAAGGCGGCCGTCACCAGCAGCAGGAACACGCGGGCGCGGCGCACCCTGTCCGAGGACGGTTCGGTTCCGCCCCGGGTTTCTCTCTCCGTTCTCTCCGACATCCGTTACGGACGGCGGCGGTCGCGCGCGACCTCCCCCGTTTCCCCTCTCTCCTCGTCTTTGATCGTCAGGCCGAAGCGCGCGGCCTGCCGGGCCAACGCCTCGGGTCGCCGCGCCTTCGCCACGGCCAACATCCACTTCCGATTCTCCAGCGTCTCCGCGCGGACGGCTTCGCGCTTGCGGGCCAGCGCATAGCGAAGCTTCGTTCCTCGCGCCTCCAGGAAGACGACGACCAGCGCGAGATTCAGGACGACCATCACGATCAGCATCGCGCGCAGAGCCGAGAACCCGGCGGTGCCCTTCTTCTCTGGGTTCTCTGCGTCCTCTGGTGTCGGTTCTTCTTCTCTGTGTCCTCTGGTATCCACGTCGCTCTGCGTCCTCAAACGCGCTCCGCCGACCGCAACTTCGCGCTCCTCGACCTTGGGTTCGCCAGCGTTTCCTCGCGCGTCGGCCGGATCGGCTTCTTCGTCACGATCTTCCAGGCCGCGTTCCCGCGCAAGGCGTGTTTCACGATCCGGTCTTCCAGGGAATGGAACGAGATGACGGCGATCCGTCCTCCGCTCCCGACATATTTATCGGCAACGGCGAGCAACCGCTTCAAATTATCCAGCTCGCGGTTGACCTCGATGCGCAGCGCCTGGAAGACCCGGGTCGCCGGATGAATTCGCCCGCGTCTCCCTACGAGTCGGAGCACGAACTCAGCCAGCTCCCGGGTCGTCCACCGCGCCGTTTCCCCCTTACGTCTCCAGAGCTCCCGCGCCAGCGCCCGCGCTTTGGGCTCTTCCCCGTACTGGCGAAAGATCCGTTCCAGGTCCTTCTCGGTCAGGCTGGACAGCACCTCGGCCGCCGTCCGCCGGGACGCGCGCGACATGCGCATGTCCAGCGGAGCTTCGAAACGGAAACTGAATCCCCTCGATGCGTCGTCGAGCTGTAGGCTGGAGACCCCAAGATCCAGGAGTAGTCCGTCGATGGTCGCAATCTTCAACTTGTCAAGGATCGCCGGCAACTCCGCGAAGTTCTCGCGGACGATGGTCAACGCGCCGCCGAAACGCTCCAGCCGTCGCGCGGCATGCTCCGCCGCGTCTTCGTCCCACTCGATTCCGACGACCCGCGCGCCGCGTTCGAGGAACGCTTCCGCGTGGCCGCCGAGGCCGAGCGTGGCGTCGACGATGAGCTTGCCCGGTTCGGGCCGGAGGATCTGGTCGACTTCGTTTAAAAGAACAGGTTCGTGCATCACGCCCCTGGGCCGCCAGCGGCGAGGGAGGTAGCGAGTGGAACGGCCCCCTCTCTCATGCGCCTATTCTCCTTGCCATTCCATCCTCACTACCTGCCTCACCGCTAGAAGAGGGCCGCGATCCGCAGCCATTCGGGCCCGGCCGGATCGTGCGCCAGCCGCACGAGCGCCTTGACCTCCTCGCTCAGCGTGGCGCGGCCGTACGCCGGAGCGATCTGGTGCAGGCGCGTGATCTTGGCGACCAGATCATCCAGCGCCGGCCGGATCCGGCGGATTTCCTCCGGCCGGGGCTGGCGCCCGTCGAGCGATTCCAGAAACTGCCGAACGATCTCCACCGAAGACATGCCCCCGTTCCCTGGTTCCATGCTTCCCTCTCTCCAGGTCGCCGGACGCGCCAGGGCGTCCGCACTTCCCCTCGCACTCGATCTTTGCCGTCGCGATCCGACACAGTTACGTCTTGTGCTGGTCCCCCTCCGTCCCCGGCCACAGCGCGCGCTGCAGCATCGGGCGGTACTTCTCGCGGGTCTGCTCCGCGATGGTTTCCCACTCGCCCGGATCCCAGATCTCCAACCAATCGTGGTTACCCGCCATGATGACGTCGCGACCAAGATGGGCAAACTCCACAAGCTTGGGAGGCACCACAAAGCGGAATTGCGCGTCGATGGGTGCGAACTCGGCGTGCGACGCGATGAGCCTCAGGAACTCCGAGGGATCGCTCGCGTCGTCCGCCTTTTTCATCAGCCCCTTCTGAACACGCTGCCAGGTGGACCGCGGGTACAGCCGCAGGCAGCGTTCCGTTCGGGTGGGATTGACCACCATGAAGAAGCCCTTGAGGTCGTCGTCGGTAAGAAAAACCCTGAACTTGCTCGGGAGGACCAGACGATTCTTCGCGTCCAGCGTCAGCGCCTGCTCTCCCAGGAACATTCCAGCCTACTTTTCGTGGGAGGCCGTTCCCCGCGCCTCCACTTTCTTCCACCACGTTTGGTAAAAAACAGGCGGCTCACTTCGCCGCCTCCTGTTGCGAGAATGATACCGCTCCGACCTAAGCTGTCAAGGCAAAATCACGCGCGCGGAACACAAAAAATATGGGTTAGCGTATGGGTTAATACCCATGGGGCCTCGCCGACACCCGCGCACAATCCATAGTGCCTCAAGACGCCTCCCGAGAACGCCGATATTTCTCGTGCGTGAACATTCTCGCGTTCGATTGGGACGGATCGATCGGCGCGCTCGTGCGCGCGGGCCTGGCCGCGTGCGGATGCCGCGTCTGCGTGGAGCCCGAGCCGAGCCTGGCGCGCCTCAAGCTCGACACGGCGCTCTTCGACGCGCTCGTCATCGGCCCCGGCGGCATGCCCGCGGAACTGGCCGAGCACGTCGAGACAGAGTGGCCGACGCTGCCGATCGTCTTCGCCGGCGTGGAACGCGAGGTACCGCCCGCCGGCCCCGTCGTGGCGGTCCTCGCCAAACCGCTCTGCGTGGAACGTCTGCGCGCCGCCGTGCGCGCGATCCTGCAACGCGCGGCGGCGGACGCGCGCAAGCATTACGACATGCCCGTCGATGTCATGGTGGGAGAACAGCGGCGGGCGTGTCGCGTCGTGCGCGTCTCGAGAGGATCCGTACTCCTCGTCGACGACGCGATCGCGCGGGAGTCCTTCGACGTACCCCGCGGCGGCACTCTGGCGATCTGCCGCGGCGAAGTCCGGGTGGAGGGAGACGTGGCGTTCCGGGACCGCGGCGTCATCGCGGTCCGCGTGGCGCCCGAGCGGTTTGCACAGCTGGAGGTGGCGCATGCACAAGGCCGTGATGATCCACCGAATGACGGTGGCGTGCCCGATCTGTAGGCTCGGCGATTTCGTGGTCCATCGCCGCCGCCCCATGTCGAGCGGCATCGTCGAGAAGCACTGCACGTGCCAACGCTGCGGAGCGGGGTTCGTCTATCAGGAAGACCGGACGGGGCGGCCTGTGAAAAAGTAGGCGTACGGCTCGCTTGCCGTGAGCCTGTCGAACGGCCGCCGCCGCTTATCTCTTCTCTGCGTCCTCGGAGTCCTCGGGTGTCGATTCCTCTTTCTCTGGGACCTCCGTTCCTCGCGGCCTCAGTAACCTCAAATCGACGCCGTCCCACTCCACATAATCGCGCGTGCCGCCGCACCAATCCCCCAACACGAAGATCTCGCGCCGCCGCGATCCGTGCGCGCACTCGATGTGGCTCGGCCAGTGGATGTGCCCGCAGATCAACACGTCCGCCCCGCGCTCGAAGAGCGGGCGCGCCCCCTCGACGAGCTCCTCGCGCGTCCATCGAACCTGCGGCGTGGTGCGCGGCGAAACCTTGCGGAACCCGCGCGCGATGCCCTTTCCCACGCAGGCCGGCATCGCCAGATACGCGGCCCGCAACGGCTTGAAACGCATGACCGCTCGATACGCCGCGTACTTCGGGTTGCGGTTGTACACGAAATCGCCGTGCGTGCACCACACCTCGCGACCGCCGAGCGATATCCTGAGGTCCCGTCCCGCCACGCGTACCCCCGTCGCTCGAGCGAATCGCTCCTCGACGAAGTAGTCGCGATTGCCGTGGAGGAACTCGATGCGCACGCCCGCGCGCGTCAGCCCCCGCAGAGCCTCCAGCGCCTCCCGATAGTCGTCGCCTTCCAGGTGCTTCGGACCGATCCAATAATCGAAGAGATCGCCCACGATGATCAGCGCGTCCAAACCGCGCTCACGCTGCGTCTCGAGAAACCTCAAGAACGGCGCGTTGAACGCCGCATCGCCGGGTCGAAGGTGGACGTCGCCCACGAAGAGAAAGCGCGGCATCGCGCGATTATACCGTTAGCCCATCGGGATCCAGATTTCCTTCTGGATCTGCCGCTCCTGGCGCGCCCCGACGTCCTCCACGATCACCAGCGTGATGCGCAGCGCCGGGATGCGCAAGGCCACGCCCGCCCCGGCACCGATCCCGTCGTTCAGCCCCGCCCCGTCCCCCAGCGGGTCGTTCGGCGGACACGGAGAGCCGCCGGGCATGGCCGGCCCGGCGTCGATCTGCGAGAAGCTCATGTTGTTCGCCAGGTACTCGATGTTGAAGCTGACGACGAAGTAGCACACCTCCATGTCCGGGATCGCGTTGCCGAACGAATCCACGGCCACCTGGTCCCAGTTCGCGGGATTCTGCGCGTTCTGCACCCGCACCCGGCGCACGAGCGTGTAGATCGGCCTGGAAGGCGTCCGCACCGTCTGGCCCCGGTCGGGATCGCCCGGCGGCCAGAGGGGCATGAGATTGAGGGCGTCCGGCAAGGCGGTCGGCCCCGGGATCGCCAGCGCCCGGTTGCCCGGGATCAGATGATACGAAATCTCCGCCGTCTGCAGCCTGTTGCCGACAGGGGCCGTGGCGCGGAACTTGATGAAGTCCGCCGCCTGCCCGACGTGAAAACCTCCGCCGACCGCCGGCGGATTGGACGGCGGCATCGTCCGCCCGTTCTGGAGGATGAACTTCTGCTGCCCGCTGGTGAAGGGCAGGCACCCCAGAAGGTCGTTCTCCATCACGTCCATCGCATAGCGCGCGTTGGTGTAGACGGTGGTACGGGCCTGACTCATGGCGACCGTCTCCGTCGTCCTCATGAACACCAGGGTCACCGCGGACAAGAGGATGACCATCAGCACCACCGACACCAACAGCTCCATCAGGGTGAACCCCGTGCGGCCCGCGGGCGTCCTCATGGGTGCTCTCCTATCTCACGGTAATGCGCGTGGTGAGCGTCGCGATCAGTTTCTTGGGGACCTGGCCGGCCACGTTGCTCGCTCCGCCGGCGCCCATCGACCCCGGCTGCATCAACCGGAAGGTGTGAATGCGAAACTCCCAGACGCGCACCAGAGGATCCAGATCCACCAGCGCGTAGTTGCCGCCGGTCGGTTTGGGCGTCCCCAAGAGATACTCCAGCGTGTTGATCTTGCGGACGTCGAACGAGTACGCGAATTGGTTGAGCGGCTCCGAACCGTCCGTCCCTGTCGTGTCGCTGGTACCCTTGATCTGATCGAACTGCGCCTTCGTCCACGGATCGCCCGTCAGCTGCCAGCAAGACCATTGTGGATCCTCCGGTTGGCCCGCCATGACGACCCCGATGGGCGCGCCGTTGACGGGGTGATGGAACCACTGCGTGCCCGAAGGGCCCAGCATCGGATCCTGAAAGCCCGGCAACAGGAACTGATAGTAGACCAGCGCCCCGCTGGCCAGGTTCTTCGAGTCGTGCGTCATCGTCAGCCGGTATCGTCCGGTCCCGACGTCGTACTGCGCGAACCGCGCCGCCGTCGTCAGCGCGTTGGCCACGGACTCTCCCAGAATGGCGCCTTGCGTGAACTCCGTCGACTCCTTCGAAGACTGCATGGCGCGCGGAAAGAGGGCCAAGATCCCCACGACTCCCAGCACCAGCACCATCAGCGCCAACAGGATCTCGATCAAGGTCAAGCCGCGTTCGCGCCGCCTCATAAAATCGCCTCCGACCTACTGCGTCACGAAATGCGATCGACGGATCTTGCCGCCCGCCCGATCGACGTCCATGCACATGAAGTAGCGCTGGCTCGCCATCTCCAGAACGATGTCGCCGGCGAGGACGGGCGGATCGGCCCGCAGCTGCCCTTCAAACCAAGACGCATGCACTTCCATGAATCCGCCTCCGGAAATCGAGCCGGGGCTGAAGATGACGTAGCCGCTCGGCTCGACGCCGAGCCACGCGGGACAAAACGGTCCGCGAAACCGCACATGCTTGGAAAGACCGATCGGGCGTTGTTCGATCTCCGTATCGCCCAGCGTGAACTCCTTGAAAGGCGCGCTCGTGTCCTGATAGATGCGCATCTCGCCGCCGTCGGGCTTGTTCTCGAATACGACGAAGTGGACGGACCGCTTGTCCGCGGCCAACTGCTTGGCTTGGGCGATGGCTTGCGTGACGATCAACGCGCCCTGGCGCACCCCCTGGCCGCGGAAGAAGACGTTAATCATCGCCACCGACGCCCCGACCAGGATCACGATGATGACGATCACCACCAGCATCTCGATCAACGTGAATCCCCGCTGCTTCATAAGCACCCCGCTCAATCGCGCTAGAAATCGCGAATCCAGTTGGCGATGTCGTCCTCCGTGTTGTTCAAGCCGTCCTTGCCGGACGACCAGATGTCCACGGCCTTCGTGTTGTGCTGCCCCGGGAAACCGCCGTACTCGACGACGCGCTCCCACGCGTCGATCAAGACCTGCGGCGGATTGGGGGACGTCGACACGGCGGTGATCGGCAGCATCTCCTTCTTGAACTCGACGTAGGGAGGCTTGGTCGTCGTGATGTTCGGCCCGGAGCTCACATACTGAACGACGACGACGCGAGGCGATCCGAGACACCGATGGAGATTCTGCGAGCCGGGGCCCGGCGGATACTGCCCGCAATCCGTGTGGTAATCCTTGCACGCCCGATCCAGCATTTCGATGAACGCCTTCGACTTCGTATTCTTGGCGCGCTCCATGACGCCGCGGATGAGCACCACCATCAGCGCGAGCAAGATGAGGATGATGCAGATGACCACGAGCAGCTCGATCAGGGTGAATCCCTTGGGGGCGCACCTTCTCATCGCGTCTACTCCCAGTTATTCACGTTGGTGTTGGGACTGACCTGCGTCCCGCTGCAGTCGCTGCACCACAAATCGATGGAGCTCTTGTTATGCGCGCTCGCGTCGAGCTGATTGCCCGGGTAGTTCACGGCGTTGTTGCGGTACCGGATCGTATCCCAGTCATGGACACGGCTCTTGATGTTGTTGCTCGAATCGAGCATGTCCGGCTGGAACTCGAAGTACGCGACCTTCTTGCCGCCCAGACTCTTCAGCGGCAACGCCAGCTTCGACGACGGGAACGCCCCGCCGCCGTCCGGAGGATAGGCGTTGTTGTCCAACTCGTACATCTTCGCGGCCTGATGGAGGTTGTCCACCAAGGATTCCGTGGCGCCCATTCGACCGGTGCACATCGCCCTTCCCAAGGCCGGCAGCAACAGGGCCGCCAGAAGGCCGATGACGACGATGACCACCAGAAGCTCCACCAGCGTGAAGCCTGACCGACGACGGATCGCTCCACATGTCCGTGCGCGATTCATGACACCCCCCACCGAAAAGCGCCCACAGCGTCCGGGAACGCAATATCCACGGTCACTACCCCTTGCCGCGCCACGCCAAGGAAAGCAAAGCTCGTGCCCGCGCCAGGGAGTCTGTTTCCACCCAAGAGCCCATTCTACGTTGATCCTCGCCCATTTCCACTCTTCCCTTACACCACCTCGCAAACCTCGGTTACCTCGAGGTAACGGCGTTACGCCCGCGTACCATACCCAGATGAGGATCTTTCTGAGGAGACGGAGGGCTCTCAAAAGCTCCATGAGGCAAGGTCATCTCGGGGACGCCATGCCTCGATGGGGGTGTCAACTCCTCATGCTCCAGCCTCATGCCCGTCTCTTCCTCCTGGCTTCCTGGTTTCCTTATAGGTACTCCGAGCGGTCGAGCCGCGATTGAGTTCCGGGATTGGGTTGGGGCACCGCCGCCCTGCGTTCTCCGGTGTTGGGGGCTGCTCCGGGTCCTCGGTTACCCTCTGGACTACTCACGGTCAAGATACTCTCGCGGCACGAAGATGTTTTATGGCGCCCTTTCAACACGGATTTCTCGGATTCTGAGGATTTTCACGGATTATACCCACGCGTGTGCGCACAACCTTCCTCCTCAAGGAACTCTGTG